>NZ_CP136522.1:962884-1283846 GCF_033180165.1 Shewanella youngdeokensis | reverse complement strand
TGTCACCGGTAATAATGGTGGCTGTAATGCCGATATTGTCTTCGGCATCATTAATTTTTTGCATGATGGTTTCAAGTGAATCACCCTCAGCAACATCGACTATAAATTCTTCGCCGTCGACAGCTAACGTGAGCGAGCCTTCACCAATGGCGGCAGAGGCGTCGTCCACAGGCATAGAGCCAAGTTTTTGACTCTCGGCTAACTGTTCAACCTCAATTTTATAACTGCCTTCAACCGCGGTGCCATCGGCCTCAGCACTAATGTAACTGCTGCTGGACACATCAACTTTGCGGGCAATAAAGGTATCGGGATCGGTTAGCTCTTCGAGGCTTTCTTGAAATGAAGTGAGCGCACTTTTAAGGGTGCCCATGGCAGAAATTTCGGCTTCAATCTCTTTTTCGGTGGCATCAAAGCTGGCCACTTTGGGCGCGCTTTCGGCATCAACCAAGGCCGCGACAATGCCATTGATGTCCATTCCTGTACCAATACCAACCGATGTTAACCCCATGACAACCTCAATACGCTAATGAAAAATACCTACTTGTTACTACACATCACTCGTTAACTCAAAGCCGAGCTCTAATTACAACGACGAGTGGCTCAAGATGAACTCGAATGCTTAAAGTAACCCAAACACCTCAGGTGCATAAATGACTTGCGTCGCTTTTTAGCTAAAAAGCGCCAACTATCGTCTCTACGCTTGGGTCGACATTAATAAACCGTCCATCTCTTCCATTTTTTCATGCAATTTAATGGCCAACTCTAAGGCTTCTTCGTTGGGGATCTGCCTTATTAACTCGCCGGTATCAATATCAAGTACACTGACCACTTGCGTGCCGGATGTTTCATCTACTGTAAAAGTTAACCCTTTACGCAAAATCGCCATCATGTCCGACAGTTTAGTGGTCACTTCTTCTATCTCTTCGGGAGATAGTGCTTGCTCCGCCTCATCTTCTACTAACGGCTCGGCTGCCGGTGTTTGTTCAATATTGCTATTGCCGATATGCTGCTGTTTACTGACCGTTTCGGTGCTTGCTGAAACATTTTTTGTGTTCAGTGTTTGCTGAGCAGCCGGCTGTGTGTTTGCGGCATCAACCACCGTTGGGGTAACAGCGCTGTGGGTTACGTTTAAGTCCATGTTCACCACTCCGTTTATTTATCACTAAGGCAGTAGAGACCACCCTAATTTGCCTTGTCGGTTTACTGGCAGCACGCTTGTGTTGTGCGTTAACAACTAATGCAATGTTAACGCTGCAACTGCTGTGGTTCTAATTCAGTGTAAGCACAAAGGGAGAGCCGTTGCCGACTCCCCCTTTAAATCAATTTACTTACAAAATCAGCTTTGTGTTTATCATAATCTAACAGCTTAACCTGAGTTAAGCTGTCCGCTTATGCTTACAACAATGACAATGCAGCTTGTGGCAATTGGTTTGCCTGTGCAAGCATTGCAGATGATGTTTGTGACAAAATTTGCTGTTTAGTTAGCTCGGCAGTTTCTGATGCAAAATCAACATCTTGAATACGGCTACGTGCATCTGACACGTTAGTCTGAATGTTACTCAAGTTGTTAATAGTAAAGTCCATACGGTTTTGCACCGCACCTAAATCTGCACGGTCACTATCGATACTTGCAATTGCCGCATCAATCACGCTGATTGCAGATTGAGAACCAGATTCAGAGGTTAGGTCAATATCATTAACTGATAAAACTTTTGAATCATCATCGCCCAAGTCTAATGCTGTAGCAGGGGTAATAGCAGTTGCTTCATCATCTGCCATAGTTAATGTCATAGTTGAGCCATTTTCAGCAACACCACCAAATACAATACCACCGCCATCAACTGTGGCAGTAACGCCGGTGTCCTCAAGTGCAGTATTAATACTTGCGGCCAATTCATCTGCAGTTGCATCAACGCCAACAGTTACAGTTAAATCCGTTGCTGAACCACCGTCTGGCGTGTAGGTGAACTTCATAGTACCGGCGACATCGTCAGTATCAGAATCTGCAGTTAAAGCGGTAATGTTAGCTGCGTTTAATCCACCTGCTACGCTCTTACCTTCAATACCCAATTTATCTGCTGAAATATCGCCTAATGTAATTGCAATTGTTTCGCCAGCGTTAGAACCCACTTGGAAATTCTTTGTCTCAAAATCGCCGTTAAGTAATTTTTGGCCACCAAATGCAGTGGTGTCCGAAATACGGGTTAATTCAGCATTAAGTGAGTCTACTTCAGTTTGAATTGCATCGCGGTCTTCATCTGAGTTTGAACCGTTAGCCGATTGCAGAGACAAATCACGCATACGTTGTAAGATGTTGGTTGACTCTTGCATTGCACCTTCAGCGGTTTGGGCAATCGAAATACCATCGTTAGCGTTACGCATTGCCACACCAATACCGTTAATTTGGCTGGTCATACGGTTAGAAATTTGTAGGCCGGCTGCGTCATCTTTAGCACTGTTAATACGAAGACCTGAAGATAAACGCTCCATTGAGGTTTGTTGGTTCGTATTAGCGCTGTTTAGGCTGCTTTGCGCTTTCATTGATGTGACGTTAGTATTTACTGAAATAGCCATTATTAATCCCTCTTACCTTTGCTTTAGACTGTACTCGACATCAGTACTTATATGGTGCCTGTCTATCTAAAGCCAGGCGAATCATGTTGGTTACAGTATCTATAACGGCACATTCTTTTTAAGCTTTAGTTTTTTTTTGATATTTATTCACGCTAATTGCTTTTATCCTTTTAAAACGCACACTTAGAACACTCACCTTTTATATTTCATGGTTATAACTCTCGCAATCATCAAGCCTGCTGCCGCAAGTTTAATAGCCTTATTTAGTGGTATTCATCACCACGACCTAGCACGATCGACTAAAGCGGTAATCACCAGTTTGGATGTGAGTTTATCGACGTCGCTTGCAATCGACGTTAATAGAATAACACCGCTAAATGAGACTCAAACCGTAGCACGATTAACCTCATTAATGGGAGTCTTGTGTCTTTGCGATTATAAAAAAGCAACCAGGGAGGTTAGTCATGACAAGCGTGTAAGCCGTATTGATGACAAACGAGCGGCTAAAAAACAAAAAAGCCTCGATAAAAATACCGAGGCTATGAGCGCGCATTAAGTTGTTAGTATTAGCCGCCTAATTGACTAGCCTAATAGCGATAACGCCGCTTGTGGTAATTGGTTTGCCTGTGCAAGCATTGCAGATGATGTTTGCGACAAAATTTGCTGCTTAGTTAGTTCGGCTGTTTCTGAGGCAAAATCAACATCTTGAATACGGCTACGTGCATCCGACACGTTAGTTTGTACGTTGCTTAAGTTGTTAATGGTAAAGCTCATACGGTTTTGCACCGCACCCAAGTCAGCACGTTGGGTGTCGATTTGTGAAATCGCAGCGTCAATCACACCAATCGCATCTTGTGAGCCCGCTTCAGAGGTAACATCGATATCAATCACGTAATTTTCTAGCGTGTCATCGCCACCTAAAGCTAAAGCCGCTGACGGAGTCACGGCAGCCGGTGTTCCAGCCCCATCCATGATTGACATCGTCATCGCCGCGCCATTATCCGCCATACCACCAAAGGCAATACCAGTACCAGCAGCGTCAACTTCAGCGGTTACGCCGGTGTCAGCTAACTTGCCGTTTATGGCAGAAGCTAACTCTTCTGGCGTCCAAGAGGTATCAACCTCTAAAGTTAGATCTTGTTGTTCACCATCTTTTGGTGTGTAGGCAAACGTCATAGTAGCCCCTATACCATCGGCGTTGTTATCTACAGCCATTGCGGTAAGGTTCGCAGCGCTTAACGCGCCAGCTACAGTTTGACCTTTAATACCAATCGTCTCAGCAGCAGTGCTTTCTAGTGTCAATGCAATGGTTTCATTTGCATTTGAACCGACCTGGAAATTTTGCGTACCGTAATTACCGTCAAGTAGCTTTTGGCCACCAAATGCGGTGGTATCAGAAATACGCGTCAATTCAGCTTGCAGAGACTCCATTTCGGTTTGGATTGCGGTGCGGTCATCAGCTGAGTTTGAGCCGTTAGCCGATTGCAATGACAAGTCACGCATACGCTGCAGGATGTTGGTTGACTCTTGCATTGCGCCTTCAGCGGTTTGGGCAATTGAAATACCATCGTTAGCGTTACGCATTGCCACGCCAATACCGTTAATTTGGCTGGTCATACGGTTTGAAATTTGCAAACCTGCAGCATCATCTTTAGCGCTGTTAATACGCAAGCCTGACGATAAACGCTCCATTGATGTTTGCTGAGCGTTGTTAGCAGAGTTCATGCTCGATTGAGCTTTCATTGATGTGACATTAGTATTAACGCTAATAGCCATGGTGTAATCCTCTTGATAGTTTGTTCGCCAAGAATGCTACTTGGCTAAAATTGTTAATATTTCACGGTTCACTATTCATGCTTCGTTATTGAATCTGAATCTGTTCAACCTTGCGCCACCGATATGGTGACATGCTGTTAATCAATTGACTAAGTTCAACATTACCAAGTGCTTGACTGTCAATTTTTTAGCTTATTCGAGTTATATTTGCTGTTTGCAACTTACTTAATGCTTATTTTGTGCCAATATTGCCAACAATGACTTTTTGCTTAAAATAATGTGGTTTTATAAGTAATCAAACAGCGATATAGAACCGACCTTACTAAACACACTTGATACCGCATTAAGCGACACTTGTTGTTTTTCAAACTCGGTAATAGCCTCGGCATAATCTAAGTCTTCCAGCAAAGACAATGCCGACTGATTAATGAGCTGGCCCTCTTCATGTGTACTGGCAAAGCTTTCTAAACTCTTTAAGCTAGTACCCGCCACACTGCGACTAATGCCCATCTGTTCTTGCCCACAGCTAAGGTTATTCAATAACTGTGCCATTTCTGACTGCCCTTGAGGGCTATTGAGCTTTTCGCCATCGGACAGCAATGCAATCGCACTATTTAGGGTGTCAAAAATATTAGAATCTTGCGCTGGGGTGAGCTCGACAGTATCGCCAGCTACTGGGGTGCCAGTTAGCTGAACCTCAACACCTGCCACCACGATGGGGTTGGTTGGGTCAAAGTCGGTAATGTTGGTAATAGTGCCAGCAGAATCGGTGACGTTAGCATTAAGCCCACCACTGCCATTATCAACAAAGTCAATAGTATAGTTGCCCGATACGGCTGTGCTAGCATCGGTAATAGTGGCGCTTTCAACGCTAAATGAGCCTTGCTGGTTCGGCAGATAATTAACGCTATAGTCGCCAATCGCGTTAGCAGCATTCATAAATACGCTATCGCCCGGCACGTTGGTGCCCATAGTGACACCCGACGCAACAACGGTTTCACGCACGCCGGCATCACCGCTGTAATTTATTTTGCCGCTGTTATCAAAAGCAAAGGGCGTTGAGTTAGTACTAAAGCCAGAAAACACGCCGTTACCCGATTCGTCTTTGCTGTTGGCAATTGACAACAGTTCAGTCAGGCTACTTTGCATGTCATCGGCAATAGTTTGCCGATCGGCGTCACTTAATGTGCCGTTGACCGAACGTAGCATTTGCTCTCGCATGCTTAGTACGACGTTTTCAGCACTACCAATTTTACTTTCGGTGACGGCTAAGCGGCTTGTGGCGTAGTCAATGTTTTCTAAAAACTGCTCAACTACGGCATCTTGCTGCTTAATGTTATCAATACCGATGGCGGCGACGGGATCATCACCTGCAGTATTGACTTTTTTGCCGGTGGCCAGCTGATCCATAATTTTACTGGTAGCTGACTGGCTATTCATCACATTAGTGCTGGTTTGGTTATATATTTGCGCCGTAGAAATTCTCATAATGTGTCCCTTCCCTAACCGTGTTTACCGCGTTAGCGCAATGAGCTAAATAAAGTGTCAAAAATTTCCGTCGCGGTGGTCATGATCCGCGCCGACGCTTGGTAAGACTGTTGAAAACGCATCAGGTTAGCCGCTTCTTCATCTAAATTGACACCTGACTCGCTTTGAACCCGGCTATAGGCCTGATCATAAATAGCACTGGCCGAACTAGCGGCAATTTCTGCTGACTTAGTTTTACCGCCAATGTCGAGTTTGGTATTTTCAAATACGTCGTTTAGCGTAGTTTTGCCGCTGTTCATCAATTTGGCTTCGTTTAATTGCGCCATATTAACGAGGTTACTGTTGTCGCCTTCAGCAAATGACAGGTCAAAGGTGAAGCTGTCTTGGGTCGTCGCAGTTGAATGAACCTCAATGGTAAAACCATTGGTGCTGATATTAGGTGGTGTATAAGCAGCGGCAGCCCCTAAAGAGGTACCTTCAGCATTAAAAACTTCGAAGGTGGGCGGCACCGCTGACGGATCAACAGTAATGCTAAGTTCTGCACCTTTTGTGGGAAACTGAGCGGCATTGCGGTTATCAATGCTGACGACTCTGACCTCGGTATCACCTGAGTTTGCCGCATCGGCGGTAATGGTTGTCCCTGCAGCGGCAATGCCTTTGCCGTCGGTCATTACCACTGACAACGCTGAAGCGGCACTGTTGGTGGGGCGAATTTCAAAGCTGTCGCCGTTAGCAAACGCACCAGCTTCAATCTCAATGCTAAAACCATCAGCCCCTTCGAGGGTATTGCCGTTAAGTGTCAGCGCAGTGCTGCTACCGTTGCTGTCCGTTAATGCGTATGACGCTGGTGACGCGGTATAGGTAAGTTGGTAACTGCTACCGGTCAGTGAGCCGACGTCATCAATGTTGACACTTAAGGTTGCGTTACCCGCATTGTCTGACATTGCGCCAACACGACCTAGTTGCATTGACTCGTCGTTAATATCAGTAAATAGATTGCCGCCCACTTGGCCGTTTAGGTCGATACCGGCTGCTTGCGCCTGATTAAACGCATCAGCGATACCCAGTGCAAATTGCCCTACCTCTAACTGCGCAGGAACTAGCGTGTTATCACGGTAGTCAACTAATGCCCCAAGCTGCCCGCCGACTTTGCTGCCGTCTAGCTCAAGGGTTTTATCACCGATTGAGGCGGTAATGTTAACTTCTTCGGCGTATGGGTCGCCGGGGCTAGTGCCAACTTGCATCGACATCTCGCCAGACACCAACATAAATGCCCCACCCAACATGACACTCTTGGAGCCAGAATCGAGTGGCACAACGTTAACCTCTGCGTATTCGCTGAGCTCAAGAATGAGTGAGTCTTGCTTGTCGAGCAGTTGTAAATCTTGGCCTTGAGATTTAACTAACTCATGGTTTATGTTAGCCAGCTCGGAGCTGATCTCGTTAATTCGGTCTGTAACAGCCGAGATCTGGTCATTGGTTTGACTCATCTGGCTGTCTAAATTCTGCTGCATTTGATTAACGTTATTAGCTAGTTGAGTGGCGTTAGACAACATTGAGTCTCTTAGACCAATGTCATCTGGAACATCTGCCAAACTATTAATGCCGGAAAACAAATTGTTTAGTGAGGTAGGTACTGCTGAACCTATTTTAGAAAACAGCTGATCTAATTCAGACACTTTACTGTAAGTGGTATTGGCTTCACTGCTGGTCGTTTGACCTATTCGCAGTTCACGGGTCGCGTAATCGTTATAAACACGTTTAACATCTGATATATAAGTACCAGTACCATAAAATTCATTGCCCAGCTGGTGTGACTCTAGGCTCGCCTGTGATGCCACCTGACGGTTATAACCTTCGGTATTGGCATTAGCGATATTGTTACTGGTCACTGCCAGTTGCGACTGAGACGCTTGCACCCCTGTGCGCGCGATACTGAGTAAGTCCATCGCCATTAGTTACGGCTCTCCATTGCAAGTGGCTGTACAACTTTGGTCATCATTGCTTAACCTCTTGTAGAACGTTGGTAAAATCTCGTGTAATTGACTTCATGACCTGCATAACTTTGTCGGTATACTTAGGATCCGTGGCGTAACCAGCATCTTGTAATGACTGCACAAATGCCTTGGGATCGGCTGCCTTTTTAAGGGCGGTTTCGTAACGCTCACTATTTGAAACAAACGACACAAAGTCGTTAAAGCTGTCACTGATGGTGTCATACACTCTGAAATCGGCTTTTTGCTTAACCGCCACACCTTGCTCGTACTCAAGGGTGTTGACCTGGGCTTTATCGCCTTGCCAACGGTTGTCAGCTTTGATATTGAATAAATTATTACTTTGCTGCCCTGCCGCACCTTTAACGACTTTTTGGCCCCAACCGGTTTCGAGTGCAGATTGAGCAATCAGTACTTCAGGTGTGGTGCCTAACTGTTGCGCGGCTTTTTCAGCGTGGGGGTATAAACGGCTAACAAATTCATCTTGGCTGGTAAAATCGGCCTGTGATTTGTCGCCGTTCACAGCGACCGACGGCAACACTTTGCCACTCAGCATTGAGTCTAATGTTTGCGGTGCAATACTGGCTGGCATTGGTGTGGTTGGGATACCTGCCGACGTTGCAGCTAAGGGGCTAGCATTAAGCTCGTTACGGTCAAGCTCAATTGTGGTGCTCGCCATTGGTGCGGCCATTGCGGGTGCTTGGTCGAGGGTAAAGCTGTTGGCTCTTACTGAAGTGTTGCTGTCGCCTCTTAACACCGAAGCCGGTGTCATAGGGCTATTAGCAGGGTCTAGCTGCTGCACCATCAAATCTGCCAGCCCAAGCATGCCTTCACTAGACAGGTTGAGTGACATTTGCTGATCATGCATTTGCTCATAAAACTTGGTGTACTGGCTATTTAGCGGGCTGTCGGATTCAAATACGGCATTGGCGGCACGCATGCTGCTCATCAGCATTTGCACAAAAATACCTTCAAACTGCTGCGCGACCTCTTTAAGCGCACCGTCTTCACCTTTACGAGCGCCAGATCTGAGCGAGTCTAACCCTCCCAGATCTAAAAATTGCGATGCATTCGACAGCTTATCCATGACTATATTCCACTCAAACCGACAAATTTTAGATTATTATCAGTTCTCCATGCAAAGCGCCTGCCATCTTTAACGCTTCGAGTATGGCCAGTACATCTGACGGTGCAGCGCCAACTAAATTGACCGCACGAACCAGCTCATCAAGCGTGGTACCTGGGTTAAACATAAACATACGGCTGTCGTCTTGCGCAACATCAATGGTGCTGTCGTTGGTCACCGCAGTCTCGCCACCCGCTAATGGGTTTGGCTGTGCAACTCGCGTTGCTTCAGCAATTGTTACAGTTAAGCCACCATGGGTAACTGCTGCTGGCAGTAATTTGACGTTTTTACCCACCACGATGGTGCCGGTGCGTGAATTAACAATAACTTTGGCAGACTCTGACGCGGGTTCGATTTCAATATTTTCAAGTGTGGCTAAAAAAGATACCCGTTGTGACACATCACGCGGAGCACTTACCTGCACAGAGGCAGCATCAAGTGGCCTTGCCATACCTGGACCTAACAAATCATTAATGGCATCAGCTAAGCGTTTTGCTGTTGAGAAGTCAGCACGACGAAGGTTAAACGTTAAATGGTCGCCGGTTGAAAATGGCGTTGCCACGGTGCGTTCAATGATCGCACCATTGGGAATACGGCCAACAGTAGGAGTGTTTTGAATCACTTTAGAGCCATCTTGCCCTTCAGCACTAAAGCCGCTAACGACCATACTGCCTTGGGCAATAGCGTAAACGTTACCGTCGATCCCTTTTAAGAATGTTTGCAGTAACATACCGCCACGTAAGCTTTTGGCCTCACCTAAACTTGATACCGTAACATCTAACGTTTGCCCCGGTTTAATAAACGCAGGCATGGTGGCACTCACCGCAACCACGGCTATGTTTTTAATTTTTGGTCTAATGGTGTCAGGAAGGTTTATGCCAAAGTTTTTTAGCATTGTAGTAAAGGTTTGTTCGGTGTAACGGGTCTTTTCGCCGGTGCCGGGTAAGCCCACTACAAGGCCGTAACCTATCAGTTGGTTATTACGCACCCCTTGCACATTGGCAATATCTTTAATGCGCTGCGCTTGCACTGGCGCGGTTAATACCGCAAAAGCGCAAACACACAATAATGCAAATTTTAGTTTCATCAATAAATCCTCGGCTTGGTCAACGACAATAAGCCGCTTGGCTGCTGCCTTTGTAGGGTTATCAATGCCATGACCCCTACTTAATAATTGTGTTAGCTAATACCCTAGAAAGGCCACCAGCCACTCATAAAGAATGAACTTAGCCAGCCCACTTTTTGTACGTCAGCAAACGTCCCAGTACCGCTGTATTGAATACGAGCATTGGCAACACGCTGCGAGTCAATGGTGTTGTCTGGACGAATATCTTGGGCGCGAATCACACCTGTAATACGCACAAATTCGTTGCCGTTATTGATGGTTATCCACTTCTCGCCCCGGATAAGTAAGTTGCCATTGTTAAGCACTTTCAGTACGTTGGCCGAAATACTGCCTGACAGACTGTTACTTTGGTCGGCATCGGCTTCGCGGCTGGTATTGGCGCTGTCTTGGTAGTTAAGGTCCAGTGGTTTACCATTAATTGACAGGTCTTTGCCACCTGCATAAATAGGCGCTACTGACAAATCTGTGTCTCTTGATATTTCGTTGCTGGCACTTTTAGATGCTTGAGTCGATTCCATCAGCATAACGGTAATAATGTCACCAACGCGCAAGGCCTTAATGTCTGAATACAGGCTTGCAGCTTGGCTGTCTTGGTACATAGATCCGGTGGCAGCAATCTTAGTTGGCGGCGCTTCAGGGTAAACTGGCGCATAGTATGGATCGTCGGCAATGGGCTTACCATTGGTTGCTGTACAACCTGCTAATGCCGCAATAACAACTAAAATCCAGTAACGACTCATACACAATTCTCAACTTTTCAGGCCAATGGCCACATTCGATAAAAGAGATTAACGGTTCAAATTAACCTGCACTCAATGCGTGGCTTATAGGTTTTGATTCACGTAAGACAACATTTGATCTACGGCTGAAATAACTTTGGAGTTCATCTCATAAATCCGTTGGCTTTCAATAAGGTTAACGAGTTCTTCAGTCACATTAACGTTCGAGGTTTCTAATGCCCCTTGGCGAATTGCGCCCATGCCGTCAAGTGACGCAGTACCTTGAATTGGCGTGCCACTCGCACCCGTTTCTAAGTACAAGTTTTGCCCCATTGGGTCGAGGCCAGCAGGGTTAATAAAATCAGCCATAGCCAGTTGCCCCACCACTTGGTTTTCAGCAGTGCCTGGGGTTTTAACCGACACCTCGCCTTCTGACGACACGGTAATGCTGGTCGCTTCATCCGGAATGGTAATCGCTGGCTGCACCACATAACCAGAACCTGGGGTCACGATTTGACCATTTTCGTCTAAGCTAAACTGGCCTGTACGGGTATAAGCTGCAGTGCCATCGGGCATTTGCACTTCAAAAAAGCCTGAACCTTCGACCATTAAATCGAGCGAGTTATCGGTGCTTAACATGTTGCCTTGGGTGAAGACCTTTTGCGTCGCGACGACTTCGGTACCCGCACCAATGTTTAAACCGTTAGGCAGTTTAGTATTTGAAGCACTAATCCCCCCAGCTTGGTTAATGTTTTGATACAGTAAGTCTTCAAAAACAGCGCGGCTTTTTTTAAAGCCAACCGTGCTAGCGTTAGCCACGTTGTTTGAAATCACTGAGATGTCAGTTTGCTGAGCGTCTAAACCAGTTTTACTTATCCATAAAGCGGGATGCATACTCTTTCTCCTAGCTTATGCGCATTAATGCAGCCGAAGCTTTATCAATTTCTTCTGCGGTTTTCATCATTTTGACTTGCATTTCAAATTGACGTTGAATGTCTATCATCGATACCATTTCATGTACGGCGTTAACGTTACTGCCTTCAACAGCACCACTTAACACGCCGACACTAGGGTCGGCCATCGCCGGTTCACCCGACATTTGACGGAACAAACCATCTTGGCCACGCGTCATGTTTTCATTACCTGGATTGACCAACTTAATACGGCCAACCTCTTCAATCACATCGGCGGTTGCCCCTGTTGGACGTACAGAGATAATGCCATCTTGTGATATTTCAATTTTTTCAATCGGTAGCGGCAATACAATCGGGCCGTTATCGCCCATAACCGGCGTGCCTCTGTCGTTGCGTAGTAAGCCGGTAGTATCGAAACTTAAACTGCCTGAGCGGGTATAGGCTTCAGCGCCATCTTCACCCTGCACGGCTATCCAGCCATCGCCTTTAACGGCAATATCAAGGTCACGACCTGTGGTTTTGATTGGGCCGTTAGTAAAATTTGCTGACGGGTTTTCGGTCAATGCGAATACACGCGATGGCAAGCCCTCACCGAAAGCCTGCATCGAACGCGCCTGAGCGAGATCTGATTTAAAACCATCAGTCTTAGCATTTGCCAAATTGTTGGCACTTATTGCCAACGAATTCATATTGTTTTTAGCGCCACTCATGGCGACATAAAGTAACTTGTCCACTTAACGCTCCGTCAAACTTCCGTCTAAGGTAATGAAAAGCAAACATCGTGCCACAAATAGATACATATCAATTAAGCCTAAATTGGGCTATCTATTGAGTTTGTTAGCACTTAAAAATGTAGGTAAAACTAAAAGAGGCAGTGCGTTGCCGTAGCGGCAAACGTTTAAAGAATAAAGCGGCTAACACTGCCCAATATTAAGCAGTTTAAGGGGACCGACGAGAGGGAGATTAAACAGTTAAATTGGCAGCTAGCGATATGCTAACTGCCAGCGAAGTGCCTTAATCGATACGATTAAAGCACTATTTGTTCACTCAAAAATGATTAGCGGATCTGCAATATCGTTTGGTTAAGTGTATTGTTCACTTCAAGTGTACGTGAGTTAGCTTGGAAGTTACGCTGCGCCGAGATAAGGTCAACCAATTCGGTGGTCAAATCAACGTTTGACTGCTCCAATGCAGATGACTGAATACTACCAAAAGTACCACTGTTAGCTTCACCAGCCAGTGCTGGGCCCGAAGATAAGCTAGCTTTCCAAGATGTATTACCCTCTTGTGATAACCCTTGCTCATTAGCAAAACGAACCAAAGCAACACGCGCTAACGGTACAGTAGAACCATTACTGTAGCTGGCGTTAACAAGGCCGTCAGCACCTACTTCAACATTGGTCAAACGGCCAACGGTAGTACCGTCTTGGCTTAATTCTGTGGTTTCAAAAGCTGACGCATACTGAGTAGGGTTGTTAAACGCAAAGGTAATGGTTTGTGTACCATCAGCACCAGCGTCAAGTAAATTACCTAATGGTTCAGTGGTAATCGTCTCAGGGCTAGTGCCTGTATAAGCACCGGTTTCGTTAAAGGTGACAACGGCACCTTTCCAGCCGTCTACGGCAGCAACACCTTTAGCAGCATCTGCGGCACCATCACCATCGGCATCAACATTATAGGTTGCATCATCAGCTACATTAATAGGTTCGCCATCAACGGCATAAAATGCAACCCAGCTGCTTTCATCGGTCATTGCCGCATTATCTGGACGTACAAAATAGGTTGTCATCACATGTGGCTCACCTAACGAATCGTACATGGTGACAGATGTCGAGTTATTAAAAGTATCTGTATTTTCAGGATCAAACTCATCAAGAGGGTGAGTATCATCGCCCGCATTGAGGTTCATTTGCATACTGATGTTTTCAGTTTTCACCGGGCTACCAGCTGTATCTGGAATTTGTACGGGTTCAGTACTGGTTAAACTGACTGAGGTCGAATTACCATTTTTATCAACTGGGAAAGTTTGTAAGTAGTTGCCGGCTGAGTCAACCATGTAGTTTTCTGAGTCAAACTTAAATGCACCTGCACGGGTAAATGACTGTTCTTGCGAGCCGATTTCAGAAGAGGTAACAAAGAAACCGCCGCCAGTGATCGCCATATCAAGCGAGTTACTGGTAAATTGCATACTCCCTTGGTGAAATTGCTGCGCAATCTGGCTCGTTGCCACACCGCCACCAACTGTGGTGTTACCATTGGAAAAAATAGAGCTCGCATATACATCAGAAAATTCTGCGCGCGACTCTTTAAAGCCAGTTGTGTTTACGTTGGCAATATTGTTTGCTGTGGTATTAAGATCTTTTTGTGCAGCAGAAATACCGCTCAAAGCAATGTTAAATGACATAGTTCACCTCAATCTTTATTTAATTTGTTGTTGAGAAGCTCAATGGCTCCTCAATTAATTTGGTTGACGCTTAAGATTCTGATACAGCTAATACGTCACTGATCTTAATGCCACCGACACCGCGTAAATTTAAAATAGCGCCGGTTGCTGCAGTGCCTAATGACACACTCGTTACATGCGCATAGGTTGATACCGGTAACTCTTCGCTAGAGCCATTCACTCGGCCCGACACTTTAAGGCTATAATTGCCACTTGCGACAGGCTCACCGTTTTGACCGGTTCCATCCCATACCACATCCACGTTACCACCCGCGCTACCATCGACTTCAAATGTCTTAATAAGCTGGCCAGTTTCGTCTTCAACGCGCACCATTAAGTCATCAATTTGTTCTGATGTACTCACAATGGCTTTAATCGCGCCTTCTTCACCTGACAAATAACCGGTGTCAGATGGAATAAGTACTTTTTGGCCCACTAAGCCCGATGCCTGCAAAGCCTGGCTTGATGTCGTGAGCGCATTTAGGTTTACAATCTCTTCATTGAGCGAGCTAATACCATCAACGGTCGAGAACGACGCCATTTGCTGGATCATTTGGTCGTTATCAACAGGTTCAAATGGATCCTGCATCGATAACTGCTGACTCAATAAAGAGAAAAAGTCTTCTTGCGATAGATCCTGACTATTTGCTTCAGGGACTATCGACTCAGTTGGCAAACGTAAACTGTCTAAAAACGGGTTGCCAGTTGACAGCGTTTCCGTTGTTGACGATGTACTTTGCGTACTAATTTGACTGGCTTGCGGCGTCACACTGCTAGATTGTGCTGCGACCGCTTGCGTAGTATTGAGCGGATTAATGGTGCTCAAAGTTTACCTCCAGCTTTCACTGAGTTTATTTACCAATTTGAAGAGTTTGCTGAAGCATTGATTTTGCCGCTTCAGTCACTTGTACATTCATCTGATACGAGCGAGAGGCCGAAATCATGTCGGCCATCTCCTCCATCACATTCACATTCGGTTTATAAATAAAACCGTCGGTGTCTGCCATCGGATGATCTGGCGAAAATTCTTTATTAAGCGGTAAGTCACTTTCAACAATGCCTTTTACCGCAACGCCCATAGACGCATTTTGATGCTGCTGCGCTTTACTCAATTCAGCTTCAAAAATGGGATGACGAGCGCGATAAGTCTGGTCAACACTGCTAGATACCGCATCGGCGTTAGCAATGTTACTGGCTGTGGTATTAAGCCTGACTGATTGTGCTGACATGCCGGAACCCGCGACATTAAAAATATTAAATAAGCTCATAATTAGTCGCCTCTAATGGCTTTTTTCATGCCCGAAAATTTACTGTCTAAAAAACCGAGTGACATTTGATACTCAAGCGCATTTTGCATAAACGCTGACTGCTCTTCTTGGATATCAACCGTGTTACCGTCACCCGTATCTGGCTGATTAGGTACCCGATAAGCAACATTTTGCTGGGTTAAAGCCGCCATATCAAAATGTTTGCTATCGCTTTTTGTCATTGCCAAGCCCGATTGACGAGATTGTGCCGAGTTCATAGCTTTAGCAAAATCTACATCACGCGCTTTATAATGTGGCGTGTCGGCATTAGCGATATTTGAAGACAGGACCTCGGCACGTTGGGAACGAATACCCAAAGTGTGCTGATGAACCCCTAATGCCTTGTCAAAACTAATCGCCATAAAATTGCCTCCTAAGCTCGGTAGCTAAAATAAAGCAATAGGTGTGCCAAACTAGTCTAAAAGTAATAAATAAGCGTTTTGTGGGGGTTTCAAGCGGTTTAACTGGAGGAAGTACAGCAGAACAAAGTACTGATAAGGTGTCAAAATTGCGTGATTAGCAGCTTCAACACCTCATAAATTAGGCTTAATTGCGTTTTTGGTAATAAATGCCAGGGTTGCAGCGGATCATGTCAAACTCATCTGACAAGCCGGCAATAGACTCTGACGCGCCCAAGAATAAAATGCCTTTAGGGTTTAGTGCGGCAGCAAATTGCCGCAATATTTTCCTCTTTGCCTCTGGGGAAAAATAGATCAATACATTACGGCAAAAAATGATGTCATGCTTACCAAGCAAACTGTAGCTTTCGAGCAAGTTATGAGCTCTAAAACTAATCAGTCGCTTCACATTGTCTTTTACCACCATATTGCCTGAAGGCAAGGGGTTAAAGAACATGCGTTTTCGGTCTTCAGACAAACCTCGCCCTAAAGCTAAGTTGTCATACTCGGCATTATTACAACGTTCAAGCATCGTAGGTGACAAATCTGTGGCCAAAATGTTTGCGCCGCTAGGCAAAACACCCGGTTTACGCTGCTGAAACTCAAGTACTGTCATGCCTAATGAATAGGGTTCTTGCCCTGAGGAACACGCCGCCGACCAAATTTTAACAGGCCGCCCCAGACGACTATAAGTTGCCAAAAGGCTATTGAATAACAGCTCAAATGGGTAACGGTCGCGAAACCACAATGTTTCGTTGGTCGTCATAGCATCAATCACTTCAGTGCGTAATCTACGCTCTGATGGTTTCATTGCATGCTTAACCACTTCAGATAAAGAAGGGAGATTGTATTTTCCCATCAGTGGGGCTAATCGGCTACGCACAAGATATTGCTTGTTTTCGCCTAGCACAATACCGCTATGCTGCTCTAGAAACAGTCGAAACTGATGATACTCATGTTCAGCAAGGGATCTATTCGGCACGCTGGTATCCTAAATATTTAACGAAATAAGCCGCACCAATCGTGCGACTTAACAACAACCGCTGGTTTATACCTTAGGCACCGAATAAACACAAGCAAGACTTAGTTTGCTTATGCCGGCTGACCTACAGCTATATTAGGCTTTTATAAACTTAAGTGCTTATTCACTGCAGCAGCTAATTCATCAGGATTAAATTTCGCGATAAAGTCATCAGCGCCGACTTTTTGCACCATGGCTTGGTTAAACACCCCACTTAGTGAAGTATGTAATACCACTTTTATGTTTCTAAGTTTAGGGTCGTCGCGAATTTCAGCTGTTAGGGTATAGCCGTCCATTTCAGGCATTTCGATGTCAGAAATAATCAGTGGGATCTCAGTCGATACATCGTCAAGTTCAGCGGCAATTCTGCGCAGTTTTTCCAGCGCTTCTTTGCCGTCTTTAGCGGTATCGATTTGTAAGTCTAATGAGGTCAATGAACGAATAATTTGCTTACGCGCAACAGACGAATCATCGATAACCATAATATGGTGGTGTAGCTCTTTATCGATGGTTAACCGGTCATTTACCGCTTGACTGATGTTGGTATTAACCGGTGAAATTTCATCGAGAATTTTTTCAACATCTAAAATTTCGACCAGCTCATCATTAACCTCTGTTACTGCCGTTAAATAGGAGCCGCGCCCAGCACCTTGTGGTGGTGGCATAATGGCTTCCCAGTTCATGTTGATAATTCGCTCAACCGAGCTGACCAAGAAACCTTGTACGCTACGGTTATATTCCGAAATAATAATGAAACAGTTTTCAATATTTTCAATAGGCCTACCACCGGTAGCCGCACTCAAATCAATCACTGAAATGGTCATACCGCGCACATGTGCAATACCGCGAACATTTGAATTTAATCGTGGCAAACTGGTCAATTTTGGGCACTGTAGGACTTCTTTAACTTTAAAAACGTTAATGCCGAATCGTTGGCGTCCGTTAAGTTTAAACAACAATAACTCTAATCGGTTTTGCCCCACCAATTGCGTTCGCTTATTTACTGATTCTAAAATATTCGACATGAAAATTGCCTTGTGCTAATTGCTATCGGTCTAATTTATAAGATTAATTTTTAATTACTGGTAATGCTTTGATTTAACGCATTGATACCCTCATTTACATTGTCGGGGGTAAAATCGACCGTCTGTTATTTTAGGCACAATATATGCATACCTAAGCTAACAAGGCTTTGCGTTAAAAATTGTTGTCAACTTTATGACGTTCAACGACGAATGAATTCGCTTAACTTATACCATTTACTACACTATATAGGTGCATTCTAGCGAATCAAGCTAATGTAATCATTATGAAAATTAACTTTGCACTTTTTTTTGCCGTACTTTTTTTTCAAAGTGCCGCCGTTGCCGATACTGCTCAAGTCAGTAGCGTACCCTCTATATCGACCATTTCTCGCTTAGCTATAGCAGCAGTTGAAGAAAAAATTGAAGCGCCTGAAAAAGCAAAGATTAATATTAAACCCCAAAGCTTAGATACCCGTGTTAACTTGCCTAATTGCTTTGCCCCCATCACCGCAGAACTAGCCAGTGATAGAGCAATAAGACGCAATAACACCGTTAAAATTAGTTGTAACAGTCCAGACCTAAGCTACCCATGGCAAATATTTCTATCGGTTAGAGTCGATATTCTTTATCCGGTCGTCGTAGCAAAAGGCACCTTGGGGCCTGGAGATTTATTGTCACAAAGTGATCTAGAAATTGCTTTTGTTGAACAGACCACCCTCAGAGGCCAACAGTTTGATGCGATAAGCCAAGTGGTTGGTGCCCGACTTAAACGCCGAGTGGCACCAGAACAACCCATTTTCAACAACCATTTATGCATTATTTGCAAAGGCGACACCGTGTCTATTTTTGCCCGTTCTGACACTTTTGAGATAAAAACCGTTGGCGAAGCACTGCATGATGGCAATGTCGGCGATAAAATACGCATTAAAAATAGCCACTCACAAAAAACTTTGAACGCAAAAGTCATTGCAGTGGGTCAAGTTGAAGTAAGAATGTAATATAATATTAAAGTTAACGGTTAGTGCGCCGATAAGAATAATAGAAAGTCTCTTTTTCAATGTTGGATACCAAAATGGCTATGGATATAAAACAAGTAAACACCGCGTTCAACACGCGTGTTAACACCGATAACACGGGCAAAAGCAATGCGACGCAAACGTCTGCAACACCGGTGCAAACAGCAGTAGCACAAAAAGCCGATTCTGTGTCAATTACACCACAGGCTCAACAAATTCAAAATATTCAAACGAAGATGGCTGATATGCCTGATATTGACCAAAAGAAAGTTGACGAAATTAAAGCCGCAATTGCTGAAGGTCGTTACAAAATTGACCCAGACAAACTTGCAACTAACATCGCAAACTTCGAGAACGAGCTTAGCGATTAACCAACAGCCGCCCTACTGGCGCGCAACAAGGCACAACAGATAAGGCCATTATGACAAATTTATCTCATACATTAAGCTCACAACATGCGGTGTTGAATGAGCTTAAAGCCGTTATTAATCAAGAAAAACAAGCGCTACAAGCTCAAGATGCCGACACACTATTGTCGCTAACAAGCACTAAAGCTAGCTTACTTGATAATTTAAAACGCAATGATGAGGTCATAGCCAGCCATCCTGAACTAAAAACATTAGAGACTGACCCCGAATTGTCTCAACAAGTTAGCAAAGCCAAAGCCTTGCTAGCACAGTGCCAACAACTTAACGCTGAAAACGAGTCTTTAATTGAATTGAGCTTAGCCAGCTTAAATCGCTTTTCTCAGGCATTACAGGTCAGCCGTAATTCTGCCAGCCTCACTTACGACGGCAAAGGCCGTACGTCAAGCATCTCCAGTTTAGGCAATAACATTAAAGCCTAACGCTGTTATCGCGTTTGTTTTACCGAATAGAATCCTAAAAAAGTGCACTTAGCCGTTGGTTAAGTGCACTTTTTTTATATCCAAAATATTCGTGGCATAAAATATAAGCAAAACATGCCTATTCCCTACCGTCAGTCGCAAACACAAGAGCTGTGTGTTACACCTTAAAAGTAGGTGATCTGTTTAACTTTTTGAGACCTATTTTGCTGCTGATACAACGCCCACACCTGCTCAAAGTCTAATTCAAGCTCAGTTACGTAATGCTCGCCCGCTGGGTAGCTTTTAACCACGGTCGCACCACGGATCACCCCACTGACCGACGCTTTAATTTCATCGCTCGACATCATCCACTCACTCACCTGACTGGTCGCCGATAAATGCTGGCCATAAACCTGTTCAGCAAGCTCACGGTAAGCCGCAATTTTAGACGCCTGCATCGCCATCAATACTCTTTGTGCTGCGACGGGCGAAGGTTGGCTAGCCAACGTGGCATAACCGACGGCCGTCAACGTAGGAAAACTCGTCGGCGCTTCAGTTTCGTACTGTACATAACGATCTTGCGACGCGCAGCCACCCAGTAATAAGCTCAACATCAATACTATTATCGGTTTCATTTAATCGCTCCCAACCATCTTAACTGCATGCTGGCCTTTACTGGCATGGCGATACAACAACCCGTTTTCAGACACGACTTTTTCAGACTCGGTTAACAACCCAGACAATGCAGTGACCGGTACAAAACTTTGCGCAACCGAAACCACATGGTTATTGTTTAAATCCACAATACGGCTGTATAGCACCACTCCAGCTTTGTCGGGACTCATAGTGGTCACGACTACATGGTCGACATCAATGTTCGCCGGCAATTGTTGCCAGTCGCGGGTCAAAATAAAGTCGCCCTCAGCAGTAACCTGTATGGTCTCAGCCACATTCATGTCGACAACATTAAATTGGTGATCATGCAAGGCCGCGATCAGCCCTTGCTGATACTGCAATCCCAAAGTATTCGTGGCCGTTAAATCAGACAACATAACTGGCGTAGCCACTAATGTCAGCGAAGTCGGTGTTAAATTGTCATTTTGCCGCACCAACTCATTTACCATCTGCTGTGCCAAATGATTAATCGATGACAAATGTGGCAAACCATTACCGCTACTTAAGGTTTTATCTGCCGCCGTGGGCGGCGTATGGGCACAACCCGACAACAGTAGTAAGCTCAGCAAGCCTAATGTCTTATACATGGTATTTGTTCCTGTGATTCAACAACCGCGGCGAACCTGCAACTCAACTAACCGGTTAAGCCACCAGCTTGTAAGCCAAAGCTATGTTTACTAAAGCAGATATCTAAAACAGTTATCGGCACTAGTCTAAATAACTTTATCGCTAAATAGCACTAGATAGAGCAATTAAAGGCATAAATATTGCTTAGTTGTAGCTATAAAATTTAGACTGCCATTTTGTCGGCAACGCCCTGCCCGCTTTTGACAAACAGTCAAATCCAATAAAATGATGACACGACTATTTAACCCGCAGTATATAGTTGACGTTTAAGAGCACATTTAGTGCACTCATTTTATTAGAATTTCTCTATTGCGACTGATTAAAGCGTTTAATTTAGAAGGTTAATATGAAACTTGGTTCATACAGCATTATCACCATTATTCTAGCTTGCTCTTTTTTGCTTGTAGCCCCTGTAAAAGCTAAATGGATCCAAGCCAGTGGCCAGGCCAAAATTGTCGATAACAATCTGACTAAAGCGCGACAAGATGCCATCGAACAAGCTGTTAGCTACGCCACCTTAAAAACAGGCGCCCGCTTTACTAGTCAGCAAACCGTCAGTAATGGCCAGTTAGTTACCGACAGCTTTACCCTTACAAGGAATGCACAAGGCCAACAAGTTGAATTGGTAAGTGAGCACGTAAACGAAGGCTACCTAACTGTTAACGTACGCATTGATATTGTTGAAGCACTAGATCAAGCGTGCCAAGGTAGCGACCTAAAAGCGTCAATTTTAGTCCCACAAGCTGCCATAAAAGACCGCTCGCAGTTACGCTATGGCAACCTTGGGTTATTTGAACAGAACCTGTCAGAACAGTTAGCACAGGTAATTGAAACCCATTCAAGCAGCAGTTTTACCCACCTGCACGCCGACGAACGCTTAGATATCGACCAAACGTTAGTCGAAACACGCGGCTACCGGTTGCCAAGTTGGTTAGGTGAAACCACCGAAAGCCAATACATATTGATCCCCAAGATTATTGATATTTCGCCAGAACCCTCAACCCGTACGTTCGGGCTATGGGAGAACGATCCAATGCGGGTGTTTCAGTTAAGCCTGTCGTTATTTCACGCCATAAGTGGTGAAAAAATCTGGAGTAAGCAATACAAAAAATCGGCCGAATGGGAATTCTCGTTGCAGCAAACCGTTAATTCAAATAACCAACAATTTTGGCAGTCTGAATACGGCGAGATGATAAGTTCAGTATTACTTGAGGCCAGCCAAGATATGGATCAGGCACTTAATTGCCGTCCCTTATTAGGCCAAGTGGTGGCAAGGCAAGTCGACAGAATTATTATTAACCTAGGCCGCCGCAACGGCATACGTGCCGGCGACAAATTACAAATTGTATTACAAGAGAATATGCCTGACCGACTGTACAACATGCGCGCCATTGCGGGTAAAAGCAAAGCGACGATTACAATCGATCAAGTTAGTGAAAACAGTGCCACTGCGGTACTAAATGGGCTCAGCGCATCGCTGAACATTCAAGTTCATGATTTAGCAATAAAGTTATAACAGAACAATAAATAAGCAAATAAATTCAAAGACTTTCGAAACACTCTTTTCATCTAGAGTAAAACCAGTATAATCACTGGCGTCTCCCTATAGCTCAACAGGATAGAGCAGTCGCCTCCTAAGCGATCGATCGGGGTTCGAGTCCCTGTGGGGAGACCAGATAAGCCTTTTTACTCAAACTTATCAGCCACTTACAAAATTAACCAGTTTCTGTGCCGCCATAGGAACACGGTTTTTTCGAAATTTATTTTTAAGCGTTTTTTATAACCTTTTAGAATAACCTCCATTTTACTGCGTTAACCTCTGTTGTAGACTTTAAGCTTTATTTCTAATAGATTTCCTTATCTATAGATTAAATGGAAGTCATCTGTATGGAACAAGCAAAATTAACAAACAAAGTTATTACAGATCATTTCCATACTCATGAAAACGAAGTAACATAATAAAAAAGTAAAGGACACTTATACAGTTACTGAAGGAAAAGTAATGGATCCACTATCACAGCTATTCGCAGCATATCTTCAAGCTGCAAGCAATAACATAGCCGATCAGTATATGGATTCGATGAACACCACGGTTACGACCCAAAGTCTCATCTATAACGACACTCAGATTCGCTTTCAACACCAACTTTGGAAAATCAGACCAAAGAGTGTTTGCTCAAACCTTGAGCAACAAGCCACTCAATATTCAAAGTGTACCCAACAAGCAAAAGCGATGTTCACAGAGCTCTGTACACAGCTATCTAGCATGGATAACTTAAACCAGAAAGGCAGGAAGCTATCCAATATGTACTGTAATGCCTCCCTCAACTACAAGCCAATGATTGCCTATATCAGTGAACCAAAACCAAAGTCAGAAAAAGAGCTAAAGCAGAAAGAGTGTAATTTAATGATTTTGAAGGCGATGCAGGATAGTAGTGAAGAGGTTTTAAAGCAAAAAGAAAAAGCCTGTGGAACTTAATACTAGAAAAAAATCTATAAGGTAACTTTTATGGCAATCTTTGGGGATGACTTAATGTTTACTCTGACCTCACTAACCT
Source organism: Shewanella youngdeokensis (assembly GCF_033180165.1). Taxonomy (GTDB): domain Bacteria; phylum Pseudomonadota; class Gammaproteobacteria; order Enterobacterales; family Shewanellaceae; genus Shewanella; species Shewanella youngdeokensis. The sequence continues at coordinate 1,260,233 of NZ_CP136522.1, read as the reverse complement.
ATAGTAACCGTGCCTCATTAAAGCTAGATTAGAGCTGTTCACAACTAAAAAAGCATAATTTGTGGCTTAACAAAAATTTATAAAAACTGGCTCCTTCTATATTCGCATTCAATACGTATGGATTTAAAATGAAAAAACTATTTCAAAAATCAGATTCACTAATTAAAAGCATGTTCAAAGATCAAGAGCCTGAACATAGGTACTTTATTGTTAAACTAGGTGCTCCTAGTAGTAATGAAAGGATCGGTTATTTAAGAGCTTTGTTTGAAATTGTTGATGGTATAGTATGTGCTTATGACCCAGCTACACTGTGTCAAAGATCCAATGGCAACATCAATCAAGTTGAATCAATTTTTGTTAGGGGTGGCTATGATCTATATTTTCAAAAATATCAAAAAGAAGAATTATTTATAGTACAAGCTCATACACTAGAATCTAGTGACGGTGAGTGTTTACTAGGTGTTTTTTATGATAACAGAGGATACCCTCAACATCACAAGATTGATAAAAGTCACCCATTCATTGCTAGAGTTTTTGACTCTGAAGAAATTGATATAGTTAATGATGAAATAGTAAAGGAAGAAAAGTTTTTACATATATCCAAGAAAGAAAACACAGTAGCGTCAGGCACACCTTTATCTTTCTACTTCAATGATGATGAACAGTTCTTTGGACCACTATTTGATAAAAAAAGCAGTACATTACATGGATTCGATTTACCAAACCCAATAAAAATACCTTTTATGAAAGGGAAGAAAGTAAGCGACTTTAAAACATATAAAATAGAATTTAAAAATAATTACATAGAAGATAATCTAAAACATAGAACTATTTTCGGAGAAACCTACTTATACGCGATAAACATTGGAATGATATTTACAAATGAAGATGAAATCCCTACTAACAATATATTCGAACAATACGACACTATTCCAACAAACAGTATTCTTAGCAAGGCCTCAAAACTACTAAAAAGTAAACCCGCCGCTAAACTTAACATTGAGTCAATAATAAAAGGGCGTGAATTAAACGAATTATCTGACGATCGTAAAAGCATCATCGAAAGAACATTTAAATTATCTAACAACAACTCAGACGAAAGTAAAAAATTAGTTGAACTAATAATTAACTCCAATATTTTTGACTCTGAAATAATTAAATTCTTTGAGCAGCAGCCTACTAGTTTTATCCAAAGGTTCTCGCTGGATAAAAATATTGAATTTGCCAAAATAACTAGAGAGATTGAAGAAAAAAAGATTGAAGCCGATGAAGATATTGAGAGATACAAAGAAAACAAAACAGATGAAATCAATAGAGACTTGATCGAATTAACAGCAAAAAAAACCAACATAGTAAAAAAGATAGATACTAATAGAGTATTACTAGAGTCTCTTGAAAATGAACTAATTATTAAAAAATCCCAATTAGAAGATACTGAAAGTATTCAAGAACTAGCTGCAGAAAAAAGTGAGAAAATTAAAGAGTTATCACTTGAACTTGATGATTTACAGAGAAAACATAAACTTTCTACAGACATAGATAAATTACGAGAAGAGTTAGTTTACCAGCAGAGAAGAATTCATGAAGAAACTAATAAAAAATCTGAATTAGAAGATGTAACAAAGAGCATTCAAAATGATATGAATATGGCTGAATCTGAATTAGCTAAAAGATTCCTAGAATCGAAGATAATTTCAGATTTAGTTGAAGGTGATTACCATAAACACCTGAGCCGCGCTAACGAATCAAATGTAGAAGTAGTAAATATTTCTTCGCCTTCAATTGATAAAAATGAAAATTTAACGAGAACCTCAATAATAGAAATCATTCATGAGCGTTTCAAAGGTATGAATCGTGAAATACCTCTAGGTGATCTTGCTGCATATTTAACTGCAATATTTCAAAACCAATTCACAGTTCTCTTAGGTTCACCAGGAACAGGTAAAACATCTTTTGCAGAGCAATTAACTTATGCTATCGGTAGTAGTGATAAAACATTGAGCACTCTGATTAACGTTGGAAAGGGCTGGACTGAACCAAAAATGCTGCAGGGTTATTATAACCCAATAACCAAAAAGTATGATGCTGGAAGCACTGGCTTCTACCCACTAATGGATTCCCTGAATAATACAGCTGAAAATGAATTGCCAATGTCTTTCATCATCTATGATGAATTTAACTTAAGTTCACCAGAATATTATCTAAGCAACCAATTGGGTTTGGCTGATAAAAAATCCAATCGGAAATTGGTTTTAGGTAATGATATCGAAATTAGAGTGCCTATGTCTACTCGATTTATTTGTACGGCCAATACTGATGAAAGTGTTGAAGGGTTAACTCCTCGAGTAATCAACCGCTGTGCATTTATAAGCTTCAACTCAAACCATATTTCATATGACTTTGATTGTGAAGAGTTAACTTATAATAGAAATGATATGCTAGGAACTGGAGACCAAATAGTAGAGGCTTTCAAACCTAGCACTTCAGATTTCATATCTTCAGATATGAAGGCAAAACTTGAAGATTTATATGAAATATTTATTGATAAATTGAAAACCAATTTATCTCCTCGTAGAAAAGAGCAAATTAAGAATTTTGTACTCACTTCATCAAACATAAGCTTTGTAAATGAAAATCTCGTTCTAGATCATACGCTTGGAATGTTTCTAATTCCATTAATAAAAGGCTCAGGCGAAGGTTATGAGGAGCATTTAATTGAATTAAAGGAGAAAATGGAAAACTATGATCTTATTATTTCAGTGGAACTGCTGAACGAGGTAATAGATTCTGGACAAGAAAACTTTAAACACTTTAGTTTCTCAATCGCGTAGGTATTCTATGAGTATTGAGTGGCTTTTAAAAAGTAATTCTTCCCAACATGATTTAATGTCGGAAAGTGAAGTTTTCGTACCTGATGATATTGAATATGAATTAATTATAAATACAAAAATCGATTCAAATGGTAACGATAGAAAACCTGAATTATATATTGGAGATATAGCAATAAAATTAGGGATGAGTCGAAATCATAACAAAACTACATCTTTTTCATCTAGAGTTAGTAGTAACTTTTTTGATAATGCACACTTCCTTAACTATTTTGGAGAATCAGAGTTAGTACTAATTACTCATGATAAAGGTCAAAAAATTGAGTACACAAAAGTCATCAATGTTACTTTAAAGAAAAAGAAAGCAGACATAGCAATAGACATGCTAAATTATTTGAGTAAGAACATGGACGACATCGCTCAAATATGCTTTTCGAAGACAAGGAGTGGTTTTAAACCTTCAAAAGATACCTGCAACAATACAGTTAAGTTTGAAAACTTAAAAAATGCACTTGAGTATTTGGAAGTACATATTGAAAGTTTTTCTCGTACCAAAAAGACAAAAATCAGAAGTCAGCTTGAAATGTACTCTGACAAGCCTCCCGTGTACGACCACAATACAACAATGTGGTTACTAAGCAATTTTGATAAATTAAAAGTGACAAAAAAGCAAGACCATAATGTAGTAATTAACCGTAAATTCTATAACATTGAATTACCAAAAAGTAACACTTATCTCTGTACTGATGAAAAAGAAAACCATGTCATACACTACTTTTTGATGACTGGAATTAATTATTGTTTAGAACTAAGAAAACTTTTAAAGTCACAAGAACAAAAAACTACAACTTCATTTGAAAACAATGAATACATTCGATTTGATCAAGTAATCAAAAACTCTATTAACCCTATAATAAAACGAAAAGGCCAAAAAGTTGATGAGATAACTAATAGGTTAATAAAATTAAAGAAAACCTTTGACATTATAGCACCTATAAACAAGCTTAAACCTCAACTGCCAATTCAAACTTCTTACACTCTTAAAAACAACCATTACTCTAGTGCATTCAACTTGTTCAAGTATTTTTATGACTCCAATGGAGCTGATCGTTCTAATGACTTGAGCATTTTAATGGGAATAAGAAATTTATCTCAAATATATGAATTCTCTTGCCTATACCAATTGGTCAATGCTTTAAAACAATATAGTTACGATAAAGGAGGATTGATTACTACTAGATTGGTTACCCATGATAAAACATGGGAAGGTAAACAAACTATGAAAATCAACGTACTTGCAAATCAGTTTGTTTTCAAATTTGATAAAGACAGGGATATAACTCTATATTATGAAAAGCCTTTCCATGTTATTGATAGGTATGCCCCTCAAGACAACACCATTATAAGAATATCAAAGTCAACCCGACCATATCGACCTGATTACACAATCAGAGTCGATAACAAAAGTACCGGTGACCATCATTATATTATTCTTGACGCAAAATTCATGACATTGAAAAATGTAAGAACAAAGTATAAGGAAATGCACTCCAAATATGCTCAAGAACTAAAATCAGTAAAAAACAAAATAATAGATAACACCGCCATTAAATATGTAGGATTATTGTACGCTTTAAGTGAAGATAATATTTTTTCAGAGGATAGTTATATTTCTGCTGAACATAAACCGAATGGAATGCTACCGATTTCCCCATATTTCAGTAGTTTTCATTTGGGGGTAGAGGAAAACGGCACTACAAAATATATAATTGAAAATTACTTGCTTTAATTACTTAGTATACAATCAACACATGAATTAGGGTATTACAATCTATAGTTCCCTTACCAAACAGCTCTCTCTTTTCGCCCTCAGAGAGCTGTTCTATCTCCTTGACTAGCTTATCCATCAATCCCAAGTAACTGAGCGGTTGTAATAACACGCTCTGCCATCACCTACTCAGGAAAAGTACCCGTGCTGTTAATGATATCACTGTGACCAAGCAACTTACTGGTAGTTAAAATAAATGGGGCAGAGTAAACTTATTGTATGTTGCTCAGGCGCTTCATATTGCTCTTTAGGAGGCTTGGTTAGTGATAGGTGTGAATCATCGACATATTAGCGAGGAGCAATGGCTAAAGCGGGGTGAATATGAAATAAGAAGTTTGCTTGCCCAAGAGGGCGCGCTTAGAATAAATGGGGTCAGAGTAAACTTATTGTATGTTGCTCAGGCGCTTCATATTGCTCTTTAGGAGGCTTGGTTAGTGATAGGTGTGAATCGTCGACATATTAGCGAGGAGCAATGGCTAAAGCGGGGTGAATATGAAATAAGAAGTTTGCTTGCCCAAGAGGGCGCGCTTATATCTTCAGCTGAGTACATTTATAATAAATGGGGTCAGAGTAAACTTATTGCTTACTTTACTCTGCATGGCTATTTTGTATCACTACTCAAACACCGCTGTGCCACTTGATAAACAATAGCGTTCACCTGGTCTTGGGTGAATATTTGTGTTCTCAAGTTTGGTATCGTCTTCGCCAGCTGCTTATGACTCATGATGGGGAACGGTGGGTTTGATTGGCTGGTGACATACCAACCAGGGAACACTAAAACAGGTAACGGTGTGATAGGTTGTCCTACTGACTTAGTTAACCACTCTCCTACCCATTTGGCTTGTCTTTTGGCTTGCTCTAATGGTTTAATCTCTATCCAAGATGGGAAAACTAAACGATTATCTTTAAAAAAAAGCTGATAATCTTTGCCACCATTCTTCTTGTCTTGAGTTCGCTTATGCCGTCCTTTGGTTTCAATGGCAAATACACCATTTTGACCAACTACTAAGTGATCAATGTTAAACCCATCAGCTTGTACATCATGGAAGACTTGATACCCCAAAGCTTGCAAACCGATAAGCTCACTTGCTGTAGCTAACTCTGCAGTATGACCAAGCCTAAATTTAAATAATTGAGAAAAACCTTTCCACGTTCGATAACCGCTGTAGGTAAGACCAATGACAATAAATAGGCTAAAAAGCCAAGGAAAAGTACCCGTTGTTAAGTGTGCTTTGACTCCTAGATACGCAAAAGGAAAGCAGACAACGATAACAGCCATTAACAGTGCTGAAACTACATCAAACTGAAGATCTTGAATTTTGTTCTGTAAACCTAAAGCTGGAATGCGAGTAAGCTGCTCTCTATCTATCGGTAACCTCACCGTTTTATCACGGTGCTTAAGCATGACAAACATCACCAGCAACACCACACCCATCCCTGACAGTAGAATCACTATTGATAAGAGGTTTGCGGTTAACTCACTCATACTCATCCTTGAATAAATGGCAAATAAAACAACAATTTAACGCAATTGCTGTCCTTTTAATTTGGTCTAGAACATATTTATATCATTTAGCTGACAAAAAATCCTTTGATGATGTGAGAGATATTGCTCAAACTTATTAAAATCATTAGGCTTTAAATTATCAGTAGCTAGAACATCACCAACATTTATGCCCAACTGCGACAGAAGGAGTAAATCCAGCTGCTTACGACAGCTCGCGTTCTAGTTCAGCTTCTCGCTTTTGTTCACGCTTAGCCTCGTTAGGGTTAACTCCCTTAGAAAGCTCTACCGCAGTTTGCTTTGCCAGTTTTCTGGCGTTCTCAATAGTGAGGTTAGGAAACTCACCAAAAGTAACTGAAACGTCCCGCCCTAATCGCTTGCGGCGAAAGCGAAAAAACTTGCTTCCTGATGGCATTATCTCAAGAACAAGCCCTTTTACAGAGTCTCTGTGGTTAGCGTCTTGAATTATATACCTTTTCTCAAAAGGTTCTAATTGTTCGAAACAACGTTTTGTGAAACTAATTTCTTTAACCATAGTGACTTAACCTCGAATCCTGTGCCGCCTATGTGCCGCCATAGGAGATAGATTTTATCAATTTACAGTAATTTTGATTAAAGTCAAAAATCAAAATAACACCGTAAGATATTGATAAATAGAGATTCGTTAACTTTCATCAATTTTGGTTAATGTCGCCAATCCTCGCCTGTGGGGAGACCATATATTTTGCCAAATGTATGCATTTCAAGTTTCAACCATTCAATATGCTTAGCTGTCAAAATTGCAATATAGCCTTTAAAACAATATCTTACTTTTATTTTTTCCTGCGGCTATTAATGTAATTTAAGGTGGCATCGGTGATTCTGCCCAGCGGCAATTGATGTTTCGCTGCGACGAGTTTTACAGCTTCTTTTGGCATGCCGTAAACCACACAGCTAGCTTCATCTTGTGCGATGGTTTCTGCGCCTGCTTGTTTCATTTTTAATAGCCCTGCAGCGCCATCTTTTCCCATGCCAGTGAGTATAATTCCCACGCCAAATCCTTTACAGCTGTCAGCCACAGATTCAAATAAAATATCAATAGAGGGTCGATGTAAATTCACCGGTTCAGCGTCACTTAACATGCTGTAGTAGCAACCTGAACGCTTTTGTACCAGTAGGTGTTGATCACCTGGGGCTACATACGCATTACCTGCTTTAATTAGGGTGTTGTGGGTTGCTTCGGCGACGTTAATCGCGCACAAACCAGCAAGCCGCGCAGCAAATGAGCCAGTAAAACTTTTAGACATATGCTGGGTAATTACAATACCTGGGCAGTTAGTTGGCATACGCGTTAACAATTTAGTTATCGCCTCTGTGCCACCCGTTGAGGCGCCAATAGCGATAAGGTATTTATCGCTATCATCGCGGGTAGCCGTTTCGGTACCTGCGGTTAACGGCATTTGCTGTAGCTGACTGAGATCACGCTGCTTAAACTGGTTTGGAGCTTCACGAACGCTGTTGATAATATCGCTGGCTATAAGCTCCAGCTGGTCGATGGAAGGTTTGCAGATACAGGCAGTAGCACCCATTTTTATGGCTTTTTCGGTGATAAGTGATTGCTCATCGAGTAGCGTTGATATCATCACTACCGGAATAGGCCTTAGCTTCATTAGTTTGTCTAAAAACAATATGCCGTTCATCCGCGGAAACTCGATGGCAAGCGTGAGCACATCTGGCACTAGCGTTTTTATCATTTCGCGGGCTTGAAATGGATCGTTGGCAATACCCACCACCTGCATATTTTTTTGATTATTAATTATACTTTCAATAACTTTGCATACTTCTTCGGATGAATCAGCAATTAGAACTCTAATTTTCATCTCTACATCCTTTTATACATGGTTTGGCTGATTAGCTTGAAATCATTTTGCAAACTCGACACGCTTTCTGAGTGCCCTAAAAATAGCAGTGAGCCACTGGGAAGATAACTTGCAAAGCGTTGCAGCAACTTTTTCTGTGTTGGTTTGTCGAAGTAGATCATGACGTTACGACAAAATATTACGTCAAACATTTTAGTCATTGGCCAGTGTTGACTCACCAAATTTAACTGTTTAAACCGCACTAATGCTTTTACCTCAGGTTTTATGTCGTATTGGCTATTGCTAACATTCGCTGTAAAAAACTTTTTTCTTTGTATCGCGCTCAATTTACTCAGTTGATCTGGGCTGTAACTGCCTTTTCTGGCAGTTGCGAGTACCTGAGTATTTAAATCGGTTGCCAAAATTTTTACTGGTGGCGTAGCGCTACCAAAGACCTCCATCATGGTCATGGCGATGCTATAGGCTTCCTCTCCAGTTGAGCATGCTGAACACCAAATTTTGAGTGGCTCAGTTTTGCTTTTAACTAGCAAATGCCTATTAATGTGCTCCGCGAGCAAATCAAAATGATAGGGCTCTCTGAAAAAAGAGGTTAAGTTCGTGGTGAGTTCATTAATAAAATACACTAATTCAGCTGACTGTTTATGTTTGAGCAGTTGAATATAGTCATGAAAACTACTGAGCTTTCTCTCACGTAACCGGCTTGATAACCGGTTACATACAAAGTGTTTTTTACTGTCTGCTAACGAAATCCCCGCATGGCTAAAAATTAGTGCCACTATGGTTTTAAAGTCTCTTTCGGTTAGTTGCCCAATTTGGCCATCGGTCACCATTAGAATTCTGACCAGTCGTGTGCGTCATCCTCCTGGTTGGTCGATTGCTCAAGTGTTTCTCGGTGTGGCTTAGCTGGCATAGAATGCGAGTGAGCGCTGCGATTTAAATGACCTTTGCCGGTGTCGAATACCGCAACTGAAATTGCAAGGTTAGCAACTTGTTCTTCGAGCGAGCTAGCGGCGGCTGAACCTTCTTCGACTAACGCCGAGTTTTGCTGGGTAACATCGTCAATTTCTAGTATAGCGCGACCCACTTGCTCGATACCGATGCTTTGCTCAATTGAGGCGCTGGTGATCTCTTCAATAATATTGGCAACATCGTGAATTGAGCTCACCACCCCTGAAATGGAATCGCCGGCTTGGTCGGCCAGTTTAGAGCCTATTTCAATTTTTTCGACCGATGAATTGATTAACGTCTTAACCTCTTTGGCTGCCGTGGCTGAGCGTTGTGCTAAGTTTCTAACTTCAGTGGCGACAACCGCAAAACCACGACCTTGTTCGCCGGCTCTAGCGGCTTCAACTGCGGCGTTGAGCGCCAAAATATTGGTTTGGAAAGCAATACTGTCGATAACCGATATAATGTTCATAATTTCGCGTGAGCTGGTATTAATCACGCTCATGTTATTGACCACTTTTTTAACAATGTCGCCGCCTTTAATGGCGTTTTCAGATGTTTCTTTCGCGAGGCGATTGGCTTGTTTTGCATGTTCGGAGTTTTGCTTCACGGTGATGGTGAGCTCTTCCATGCTTGAAGCGGTCACTTCAAGACTTGAGGCTTGTTTTTCGGTCCGTTGGGCTAAATCAACATTACCGATTGCAATCTCTTTTGCGGCGGTGTTGATAGTGTCTGCCGAAACTTTAATTTGAATAATCATCTCTTTGAGCTTTGAAACAGTTAAATTTGAGCTGTCTTTTAGTTCACCAAAGGCACCTGAATAATCGCCGCTAATATTGGCGGTTAAGTCACCTTTTGCCAGTGCCGACAGCACTGTGACTATGTCAGCTAAATTATCTTCTGTTATTTCAAGCAGTCGGTTAATACTTTCACTCAAGACGGTATAAAAACCATTTTTGCCGGATAAATCCATGCGTTGGGTAAAGTCGCCATTTACTGCCGCTTGAATGACACTTTCTATTTCTTGTTCGATTGCAATTTCTAAGGTACGGTCAGTCCACTCGCCTACACTACCTATGCGCTCGCCGTTATCATTTGTAACCGGGTTAGTAATGGTGTTAAACGTGCAGCCGTTTATTACAATAACTTTGCTGTTAGCTTGAGTGAGCTTGCTAAGAGTATTGGCTTGCTCTGCGGACTCGGTATGAAATTGGTCAATACTAGCGCCAACTATATTGCCGGCATTAAAGTGTGGAATCGCGGCTTTTAACACCGATTCTGACTGTTTGAACATTTTAATAATGGCTGGATTTGCGTAAATAATATTACGCTCATTATCGGCAATCATCACATTGGTACTCACGTTATCGAGCGCAATTTTAATTCGCGTTGCCGTGGTTGCTGTTTGCTTCATTTTTTCCATATTGAAAGCTAACTGCACTTTCATGATTTTAAGCGACTGCAAAACTTCACCAATTTCATCATGATTTTTCACGTCAATATCAAACAGGTAGTCTTGCATCACTAATTTATTAAAGTACTGCTTAATTTTGTGCAATCGTGATTGAATATCTTTATTAAAGTGATACGCAATAAGTACATAAAAGAAGATACACAGTAAGGTTAAGGTAATTGACAACACGATTTCCCACAGCAGCACTTGGTCACTTAACTGATGTACAACTTGTGCTTGCTGGTAGTTGATATCAATCATTGCGGTAATATCACGTTCAAACTGCTCGATATTATTGATGATGTCAGCAATTTCAGTAGGGGGAACACCTGCAGTGCTATCGCTTAGTACTGGTGTTGCTAGTAGGCTAAACGAAGGGCTTATTGAGCCTATATAGTCACGTTGAACAGCTATGGCTTTCCCCCATGACTCTTTATCGACATTCGTACTATCAATTGTTGCGATAAGCTCTGTGGCGACGGCATTTAACTGGTTAGCCTTGTCTTGCAACGTATTACTAATGCTAAGTAGCTGGTTACTATCGCCTGTTAGCAATGACATTTTGAGTAAGTACTTACTTTCTTGCCACACACTGGCCATGCTTTTCAGTTGGCTCGACTCTTTTACATGCGATTGATATAAATCTTCAACGGCTTCTTTTTCGGTAAATGCGCTGTATATGCCCGTTGCAAGTATCAACAGTAACGACATCGTCGCAAATAACACCAAGCCTTGTATACGCTGCTTAATGGTCAGACTTGAAGTCCACTTTTGTTTGGTTTTTTTAACAACTTTGCCATTTTTAAAAATGAGATTTCCCTGTTCTCCGGCTTTAAACAGTGGATACAGCTTTTTCGCTCTTTCTAGTTGAACACTATTGGGTGCAGAACGCACTGACATAAATCCGGTATGTTCGCCGCCATTGTAGAGCGGAATAACGTCTGATTTAACCCAGTAAAAACCGCCCTTTTTTTGCCTATTTTTTAAGATCCCTGACCAGCTTTTTTCTGCAGAGATGTTTTTCCACAGATCTTTGAAAGCCTCTTTGGGCATATCAGGGTGCCGCACAAGATTGTGGGGCTTCCCCTTGAGCTCTTCGCGCGTAAAGCCACTGACGCGAACAAAATTGTCATCAGCAAAGGTGATGTTACCGGCTAAGTCGGTTTCAGATACGAGGATTTCACCTTCGGGTAAAATGTACTCTCTGTTGTTATTACTCATAGAAAAATCCTTTTTACTGGGCATTTTGCCCTGCAGGGTCATCACTGATTTGGTCGAATAATGCCATTTCAGAACTGTTCATCAGTTTTTGTATATTGATCAACACCAGCATTAGGTCATTATGTGTGGCTAGGCCTTTAATAAATTTAGTCTCTAGCGCACTGGCAAACTCGGGTGGAGGCTGTATTTCATTTGTTTCAAATAACACCACGTCTGCGACGCTATCGACCACAATACCGACAATGCGACTGTCGATATTTAAAATGATCACCACGGTCATTTCGTGGTAGCTAACGTCTGGTAAGTTGAACTTCAGGCGCATATCGACTATTGGGATCACCACTCCGCGCAGGTTCATGACCCCTTTAATGTAGTCGGGCATATTCACAATGGCGGTAACTTGGTCATAGGTACGGATCTCTTGCACGGTTAAAATATCAATGCCGTAGTATTCTTTACCGAGCCAAAAGGTTAAATATTCACTCTTTTGAGCACTCATTTTAGTATCCAAATCAAGCTCCAATATCGCTTCAACATTGTTCAATTAACTCCGCAACATCGAGTATTAGCGAGACTCGACCATCGCCCATAATGGTGGCACCCGATACGCAGGGAACTTTGCGAAAATTATTTTCCAAATTTTTAAGCACCACTTGCTGCTGTCCTACGAGACTGTCGACAAATAACGCAATCACTTTTTTATCGTGTTCGAGTAAAATCACAATGCCCTCGTGCATTGCGGTGATGTCGGTGTCGATATTAAAAAAGGAATGCAGGGTTAACACCGGTATATATTCACCATGTACCAGCACCATTTTGCCGCCACCATTAAGCACTTTGACGTTTTCGGCTTTTGGCTGTAATGACTCAACAATGAAGGTCAATGGGATGATGTAAATATGCTCGCCAACAGACACTGACATGCCTTCTAATATGGCCAGTGTTAGCGGAAGCTGTATTGATGTGGTTGAGCCTTGCCCTAATACTGAGCTTATTTCAACGCGTCCACCCATGTTGGTAATATTGCGCTTAACTACGTCCATACCGACCCCACGGCCAGAAATTTCGGTTACTGTTTGCGCCGTTGAAAACCCAGCTGAAAACACCAGTTGATAAATTTCGGCATTGCTCATGCCATCAGGTAACGTCAAGCCGTTATTACGCGCCTTGGCTAATATTTTTGCGGGATCAATGCCTGCGCCATCATCTTCTACATTAATAATGACATCGCCACCGCGGTAAAAAGCCGATAGCTTAATCACGCCTTCTGCCGGCTTATGCTCTGCTTGTCGTGTAGCGGGCTGCTCAATGCCATGGTCAACACTGTTACGCACCAAATGTGTTAATGGCGCAGCCAACATCTCTATCAGCCCTTTATCGAGTTCTGTTTGTTCGCCTTCAATCACTAACTTGATGTTTTTATTTAATTGAGTTGATAAGTCACGAATAATTCGAGGAAAGCGCCCAAACACTGTGCCAATTGGCATCATCCTGACCGACATAACTGAGGCTTGTAGGTCGCGGGTGTTACTTTCTAATTGCTTCAGTCTGGCGGCAAAGAGTTCATGTTCATCAAACCCTAAATCGTGTGTGAGCTTTTGTAGCATCGACTGGGTAATGATTAGCTCACCCACTTGATTGATTAGCTGGTCAACTTTTTGAGTACTGACTCTGATTGATGTGGTTTCATTTTGCTGGGGCTGCTTCTTGGACGCGGCTGTTTTCGCCCGCGTTTTATTGCCCGCTGGAGCCGAAACTACAACTTGCGTGGCGATGGGGCTTTCTGCCTCAGTGCCGAGCTCAGTTGTGTCGGTTTGAGCTTGAGACTGACCGGGGGCTAACTTTTTGTGGTACCAATAGCTAATTTTTTCGTCGACCAGTTCGGCATTGATGGGTTTGCATAAGTAGTCGTCCATGCCTGCTTGTAAGCAATTTTGGATCTCTTTTTCTCCTGCCATTGCCGTCATGGCAATAATCGCGATATCACTGTGCTGAGCTCCGCCCTCACCTTTACGGATCGCTTGAGCTGCTTGATAGCCGTCCATAATAGGCATTTGGCAATCAAGTAAAATTACGTCAAAGGGGGTTTCTGCCGCATTTAATACATCCAATGTATGTTGGCCATCTTTAGCGACCTCTACTTGAGTAAAGCCAAGTTTTTTTAAGGTGAGCATCGCTACCATTTGGTTTACTTTACTGTCTTCCACCAGCAACAGCTTTAAGCTAATTCGGCTCTCGTCTGACAGGGAAGCTACTACATTAGCATTAGCGTCAGCGGCTAATGCGGTAGAGCTTTGACTGGCATCAGGCCCAGGCTCTTGGCACAACACATTAAGTTTATTACACAAAAGGTTAATGCTGGCAGGGTCAACGCAGGCCTCGTCATACTGGTAAACATTTTTTAACGATTCTAATAGATCTTTAGCCTCTAAAAAGGCATCAAGCATGGTTTGTGTGAGTTGTATTTCGTCGTGCCGAAGTTTATCGAGCAGGTTTTCAAGGATGTGGGTGACAGAGGTTATGTCATCAAAGCCAAAAATGCCGGCTCCTCCTTTTATGGAGTGGGCGGCTCTAAATATGGCATCGAATGCGTCTGAATTGTCGTCATTTTCATTCATATCTAGCAACAGAGATTCAGTCTCTTCAAGATGCTCAGTCATCTCTTCGAAAAAGATTTTATCAAACTGTTGGCTATTATCAGGCATAGATTAACGCCGCCCTGGACGGGAAATCGAGCTTATAAACCGCGCTCAATTGCACTTTTTTGTAGGTAGATTCCATTCTAACAACACCACTTTTATTAAATCACATTGCGCTTAAAACCCGGATAAATACTAATGCTATGTTTGCACTACTCACTTAGGTATAACGCAAATTCAAGCAGATTCAAGCGACTGAGTACAATATATATATCTACTGTTTACGGGCTTTTAGCGCGCCATGACAGGCAACAGTAGACTTTAACGGCTTTTTATTTTAGCTTCGGATAATTAGCGTTGTTTTTAGGCCGATACAGCTGAACTGACGTTAAACGGCAATTTGAGTAGCCATCGTAAAGTTAAAAATGGACACCCAATATAGCCTCTGTAATACCGAGCCAACTGAGCAGTGCTGACCGTCACTATCAATGTGTAATATTTAGCCCAAAAGGATGATGAAGTGATATCAATTAGAAAGGCCAATGCAGCTGACGCAGCAACAATTTACACACTAAGAAATAGAGCGATTCTCGACAATTGCGCCGATTTATACAGCCCTCAACAACTCACCCTATGGACAGAGGGTGAATTATCACAAAGTTTTGTTGATGATATTGCTAATAATTTTTATGTATCTGAAATAAATGGCCAGGTTATTGGTAGTGGCAAAATAACGCTAAGCACGACGATGATCGACGCCATTTTTGTTGACCCTGATTACTTTGGTCGAGGCGCAGCTAAGTTGATGATGTCATTTTTAGAAGATATTGCCATACAACATAATTTAAACTGCTTAACGCTAGACTCGACGTTAAACGCGGCGCCGTTTTATCAATCCTGCGGCTTTGTCGGCGAAGACGTATCAGACTACCAATCCCCCCGCGGCGTCTCTTTGTCGTGTATAAGAATGCACAAAATACTCTAAGCGTTTGTAAGTTTTGCACTCGTTTTAAGACGAGTAATTCGCCAGCCAGCTTGAATCATTAGCCTTACTATAAAATGTGGTTACACCTTGGCCACCACGCGTGCTGAAACGAGCACTTTAGCGAAGTTTGGGTATATAATGTCGGTTACAGTTTATTAGCTAACTACATTCTACAGTGAGGTCGCGTGTCAGATACGTATATTCCATTAGAGCAATACAAACGAAAGTGGATTTTTAACCATAAAGATCTGCCAGTTACCGACGAAGATAAGGCGCTAATTAAGCCGTTGTCTCAAAAAGCATCGATGGAAGTGTGGAATAAATGGATAAGCAATAAAAGCACCTGCGCCGAGCAATTTGGTAAAGGCGACTGGGCAGCAAAAGACAGCGCATGGGCACAAACTGAACCATGGCAAAGCGATTGGGACAGTGAAGAGCCTGCGCTACCGGCACCAATTGCCGAGCATATTCAATGGCAAGACGCCACCAAGGTATATTTTTGCTATGAAAAATATCAAGTCATTGAAACCCGCTGGGATGTATTTGTTAGAAACTGGAAATGCTTTTTGTTTTTTGATGATGGCCCATTACTGATTTCAGCTAAACAAAAGCAAGCTATTTGGTTTAACCAAAATGGCGAGTATAAATTGGGTGTACGCGGTTAAGTCTACAGAGGAAGAGGTTTTTATGAAGTTTTTATCGACCCTACTTTTCGCTGGGGCATTACTGTTACCGAGCACGATACAGGCTAAAGATGTTGCAGGTGTTATGCTTGAAGACAGCTTAACACTTAACCAGCAAACCCTTGTGCTTAATGGCGCTGGTGTACGCAGTAAGTTTTTTCTCGACCTTTATGTTGGTAGTTTGTATGTTCCTACCCGTTTAGATAATACTGCCGCAGTGATTGCCGCCGACAACGTAGCGGTAAAATTGAATATAACCTCCGGCATGATCACAGCGGAAAAAATGATTAATGCAATTAATGAAGGTTTTGATGATGCAACCGACGGCAATACGGCTGCGATTCAAACTCAAATTGATCAATTTATGGCACTGTTTAGCGACGAGATTATTGATGGCGATCAATTCACTTTGTTAGCCAGCAAAGCTGCTGGCGTAACCGCATTTAAAAACGGTGTGGCACAGGCGACCATTAGCGGAGAAGACTTTCGTCAAGCACTGCTTAACATTTGGCTCGGTGAAGAACCCGCCCAAAAAAGCTTAAAAAAAGCGATGTTGGGCAAGTAAATTTTAACAGCCAATACCGTTAAAATTTGTAGGTGAAATCCAAGGCCAGCGCGCCTTGGTTTTCAATATCTTGTTTAATGTTTTGTGGGTTTAACTCTAGCTCACCTGCGTAAAATATCCCAACAAATCCATTAACGCTTACGGCGTCACTCACTCGCCATCCTACTCTAGCAAAGCTCACCCACTCGTCAATTTCTGCGGTTTTATCAACATCAGCAATTAAAAAGCGACTGGTTCTTTTAGACGTACCTACACCGATATCCCAGTCAGAGGCCATAGTATAACTGAGCTCTAACCCCGCTGGGCCACTAAAGCCAGCCGAAAACGGATTGCCCAGCTTGAGTTGCTCGGTAATTTGCCAGTTTACCGCCAAAAAGGGCACTGTTCGCACTTCATCAATGTCATTTAAATAACCAACGCCAAATCCAAGCATGTTACCAGAGCCAAAACGATACATTGCCGATAAGACGGCACCATAGCTTTGCGAATCACCTAAAGAGGCATTATCGGTGGCGGCATATTGTAGTTTAGGGGCGAGCATAAACATCCACTGCTCATTGGGACGATATGATAATGATACGCTTACACGATAGCGCTCTATTTTGTCCCAGGTAGACTGCCCACTAATGCGGTTTGATGACCAGTCATAATCTAAATTGTCGTACCCTAGCTTAGCGCCTATAAACCACTGTTTATTAAGTGGCATACCGGTTTTTAAATCAAGCATCCATTGATTACGCTGTAGCTCACTCCCCTGCCCTCCGACGTCAGCCGAAGCGGTCGCAACACGCGACACACTGACACTTAATGGCGAGCGGTTATTTGTTGGTTTTTCTTGCGCGCTGGCTGTAAACGCTACGGTAGAAAGTACTATTGAGGTAATAAAAACAGATTGTTTATACATGCTAACTCCATTAGCAGAACAAGGCCATAAACATGATTTGCCGTGCCTAACTATGCGTATCGAACTGTACGCACCTAACATTACTCTTTGATTTTGCGTTGCTACTTACGTTTGTTATAAAAAATAAGATCACTTTGTTACAAACGCCAGACTATATAAAGCCAAGCATATCTCATCGGTATTGTCACGGTGAGCCAACCTAGCCTTCACTAACCAGTGTACGCCACTATGAGCCAGAGCGAACCCTATAAGCGTTTAAAAACATATTCACGCTGCCATTTATGTATTCAGTACGGTCATCAATGAGGTCGGCAACATCTAGACCTAATTCAAGTTTCATTCTCATTTCACCAAAAATCATGAGGCAAAATCGCACGGCACAATGTTGCGGGTTATCAAATTGATAGCGCCCAATTAGCGCCACACTTTTTAAATAGTCAGTGAGTATTCGCAGCATGTTTTCAGGGCCGGCGCTGTAGAATAAGTGCGAAATTTCAGGATGGGTATCAGCCTGCGCCACACAGGCCTTAAACACAGTGATAGCCTCAGAACTTACCACCACGTCAGCAAAATGCTGGGCAAATTTAGTGAGGTTATCTTCGGGGATAGCGGGATCAGATAACATCTCTTGGTTAACGCCATTAATCAGACATTTAGATTCAATTGACGCCACAAATAAATCATCTTTACAGCCATAGTGAGAGTATACGGTTTGCTTAGATACCCCAGCTAATTTGGCCACTTCATCCATGCTGGTATTGGCAAAACCTTGCCCACAAAATAGCTCTTTTGCCGCCAATAAAATTTGTTGTTTTTTTTGTTCGCTTCGACTCATCACCGCTACGTTCATTGCCATTATTACTCTATTGAAGGGGCCGAAATAATTAGATTTAACTATTCAATCACAAAATGGACTAGACAGTCTAGTTCTTACAAAATAGACTACACAGTCTAATTTAACAATTTACTCACTTTAAGTTAACCATTCACCTAACCCAATTGGATTGTCATTAATGGATATTTCGAAGGCCTTTGCTCACCATAAACTGCTGCTTGGTTTAATCGTTATCGCTTTATTAACGGCATGCCAAGATGAGCAAACAATTGCCCCTGCGGCCCAAATTTATCAATCCGTTAGTGCCAGTGAATTAATTGCCGCGCCATCTTACCCATACGCTCAAGAGTTTTCTGGCACCATTCGCGCCGGCAACACCACTGGGGTAGGTTTTGAATTAGCAGGTAAAATTAACGAGTTAACAGTCGACAGCGGTGACAGTGTCGTTAAAGGACAACGACTAGCGCAGCTCGACACACGATTATTACTGGCTGAAAAAAATGAGCTATTTGCTAACCTGCAACAAAATAAAGCGGATCTGGACTTAGCCATCGCCACGCTTAACCGTAGCCTTGAGCTCAACAAACAAGGTTATGTCTCTGCCCAGCAGCTTGATGAACTCAAGGGTCAACTCAATAGTTTACAGGCAGCAAAAAGTCGCCTTAGTGCCTCAATCGAAGTAAACCAACTTAAAATTGACAAGTCTGAACTACTAGCCCCGTTCACTGGCACCATTAGTAAGCGTATTCATAATCTCGGTGAGGTAATAAGTCTCGGCAGCCCAGTATTTACTTTGATTGAGCGTAGTAACGTACAGGCCTATATCGGCGTCCCTGTTGACGTGTCCCACACCTTAACAACCGGACAGACGGTAAAACTGCGGGTACGTAACCAGTTTTACCAAGCGAGCATTGCTGGCATTGGCGCTGAGCTTGACCCCATAACCCGTACCGTAGAGCTTAGGGTGACCTTGCCTAGCGACGCCAACGTCATAAATGGCGAATTAAGCTATCTATATTACCAACACACCATCAACACCCCTGGTTACTGGGTACCAGTATCGGCACTGACAGATGGAGTCCGCGGCCTGTGGAACATCTACGTTTTAGTGCCTAGCAATGACCGTTATCGAGTTGAGCACCGAGATGTTGAAATCATCTATACCTCACAAGATAACGCCTTTATTAATGGCGCGGTTTCGGCTAATGAGCTCTATGTTAATCAAGGCTTACATAAGCTAGTAGCGGGGCAAATTGTCACGCGCCAAGCTAGCACTGTAGCGAGGTAGTGATGATGGTGAAGGCATTAGTGCAAAATGGCCGCTTAATTAGCCTGGTCATCGCTCTGTTATTGGTTGCCGGCCTTGGAGCAATATCTAATCTGCCGCGCATGGAAGATCCCGATATTATTAACCGCTTCTCGTCAGTGGTGACTCACTACCCGGGCGCCTCAGCCGAACGAGTCGAGGCATTAGTGACTGAGGTACTGGAAAGCGAGTTAAGACGCTTAGAAGAGCTAAAGCTGGTGCAATCAACCTCGCGCCCCGGTATTTCAGTGATTCAACTCGAACTTAAAGACAGCGTTATCGACACCGCCCCAGTTTGGTCACGCGCTCGCGACATGGTTGCCGATGCCACAAGCTTACTGCCTAGTTCAGCTCAAAATGCCACTCTCGACGATAAAGTCGGTTATGCCAATACCGCCATTTTAGGTATAGCTTGGCGAGGTGCGGGCCCTGTACGAACCGACATGCTAAACCGTTATGCCAAAGAGTTACAAAGTCGGCTGCGCCTGCTTAACGGCACCGATTTTGTAAAGCTTTACGGCCAACCGACTGAAGAGATCCTGGTGCAGCTAGACGGCCACATGGTTAACCAATTGCAGCTAACCCCGCAAGCCATTGCCCGAATATTACAAAATGCCGACGCAAAAATATCGGCGGGTAAGATCAGTAACGACAATTTTAAAGCACTGGTTGAAGTCTCAGGTGAGCTAGACTCGATCGCTCGCATTAGAGAAGTGCCTGTAAAAGTAACCGCTAGTGGTCAAATCATTCGTCTTGGCGAACTGGCAAATATTACCCGTCAATCCAAAACCCCCGCCTCCAGCATTGCCATTATTGAACAACAGCAAGGGGTTATGGTTGCCGCTCGCATGCTCAACAATACTCGCGTTGATCTGTGGCTTGAAAAGGTCAGAACGGTGGTCGACGAGATGCAAGCTGGGATCCCAGCCAATATTGAAATCGAATGGCTGTTTGACCAAGAGCATTATACGACTGACAGGCTCAGCGGCTTGGTGGGCAGTTTGCTACTGGGCTTTGTCATTATTTTAGCGGTATTAATGCTTACGTTAGGGCTAAGAAACGCGGTCATTGTGTCATTATCATTACCGTTAACAGCCTTATTTACACTGGCTTGCATGAAGTTTGTTGATTTGCCTATTCATCAAATGTCAGTCACGGGGCTGGTAGTTGCATTAGGGATAATGGTCGATAATGCCATTGTGATTGTGGACGCTATTTCTCAGCGCCGTCAACAAGGACAAACCAAACTGCAAGCGGTGTCTGACACCTTAAAGCATTTATGGCTGCCATTGGCTGGCTCAACCATTACCACCATGCTTGCGTTTGCCCCCATTGTATTAATGCCAGGTGCTGCCGGTGAATTTGTTGGCGGGATCGCGATTTCAGTGATGTTTGCTCTGCTGGGTTCTTTTATTATTTCGCACACGATTATTGCTGGTTTAGCAGGTCGGTTTGGTGTCGAGGGGAAAGGCAGCCATTGGTATCATCACGGAGTCCGATTACCGTTAATGAGTAACGCTTTTAAAGCGTCTTTAGCATTCGCACTTTCACGTCCGTTATTATCAGCGTTAGTAATTGGGGTGCTGCCGGCAATGGGCTTTATTGCAGCCACGCAAATGACAGAGCAATTCTTTCCGCCTTCTGACCGCGATATGTTTCAAATAGAGGTTTACCTTGCGCCACATGCCAGTGTTGATAATACCCGAATTGAGGTTGAAAAAATGGATACGGCGTTACGCCTAGTCGCAGGGGTAAACCGTATTGATTGGGTTATAGGTGGCAATGCACCCTCTTTTTATTACAACCTTTTACAACGCCAACAAGGGGCTAGCAATTACGCCCAAGCCATGGTGAAAGTTGACAATTTTGCCACCGCTAACCGGCTCATTCCGCAATTACAACAATCACTTGATAAAGATTTTCCACAGGCACAAATTATTGTAAGAAAGCTCGAGCAAGGCCCGCCCTTTAATGCCCCGTTAGAGTTACGCATTTTCGGCCCGAACCTAGACCAGTTAAAACAGCTAGGCGAGCAAGTCAGAAAAGTGCTCAGCGAAACCAACAACGTTATTCATACACGTGCCACATTAAGCGCTGGCGCACCAAAGCTTTGGTTACAGGTTAACGAAGACGCCAGCTTAATGAGCGGCTTGACGTTAACTGATATTGCGCAACAGATTCAAATGGCGACCACCGGAATTAATGGTGGCAGCATGCTAGAGCAAACAGAATCACTCCCCGTAAGAGTACGCTTGCATGATCGCAATCGCGAAGAGCAAACCAAGGTATTAGGCTTAATGCTGATATCGGGCAATGGTAATGGTATCCCTTTGTCTGCAATAGCCAGTAACCAAGTCCAAGTGAGTCGTGGGGCTATTTCGCGTCGTGACGGTAAACGGGTTAATACCATTGAAGCTTACATTAGCAGTGGGGTGTTACCCCAGGCAGTGTTAGACAATGTTGAAACCAAGCTCAGTGAGATTGCCTTACCAAGTGGTTACAAAATTGAGATCGGCGGTGAAAGCGCTAAGCGCGACGAAGCGGTGGGTAACTTAATGTCTAACCTCGTGTTAGTAGTGTCGTTACTTATCACAACTGTGGTGTTGTCGTTTAATTCATTTAGGTTAACCGCGATAATATTGTTCAGCGCGATACAGTCGGCTGGGCTCGGGTTACTCGCCGTTTACCTCTTTGGCTACCCATTTGGGTTTACCGTTATTATTGGCTTACTAGGCTTAATGGGCTTAGCGATTAATGCTGCGATTGTTATTCTAGCGGAGCTTGAAGAAAACCCAACCACACGTGAAGGGCACACCCACACAATTGTTGATATTGTTACTAACTGTGGCCGCCATATAGGTTCAACCACCATTACTACGATAGGCGGCTTTTTACCGTTAATTATTGCCGGTGGTGGTTTTTGGCCACCTTTTGCCATTGCCATTGCGGGCGGCACATTACTAACGACCTTACTCTCTTTAGTGTGGGTGCCGACAATGTATCACCTCATTATGCGCCCTAAAAAAACTCCAATTATCCAACCAAACCTGAGAGATTCAAACCCTGTGCTTTAGGTGATATTGCACGTCCCTGAGCGAATTGAGAGTCGCGGTGTTCATCTCTTCTCCATCATAAAAAAAGCCTCGCTATTGCGAGGCTCTTAATCATCTATCGACGGGTCTAAAGTTAGTCTTTAGTTTCAGTTTCCCGGTCCATATTTTCTGTTGTTTCAAGCCAAAGGGCGTTAATAATACCGAATGAGCAGGCTAACAACACGCCTAAAATCCAAGCAAAATACCACATAGTCTAGGCTCCTTTTTAATATAGTGAGGTCTTGTTCTTTTCGATGAAATCGCGAGATAACCGGCCAAACATCTTCAAGTACGTGAACACAGTGTAACTGAGTACAATTGGTACAAAGATAATTGCAGCCCAAGTCATTACCGTAAGCGACACTTCACTGGCTGTAGCATCCCACATGGTTAAGCTAACATTTGGCTCAAGTGATGACGGCATTACAAACGGGAACATTGCTGCACCACAGGTTAAAATCACTGCCGCAATACCAACAGAGCTAAAGAAAAATGCAAAACCTGAACGATTCACTCGGCTCGATAGCAACACTAAAATTGGCATCAACAAACCTAATACCGGGAACAGCATAGTCACAGGATACTTGTCATAGTTAATTAACCAAGCGCCAGCTTCTACTGCAACGGTCTTAAGTGCTGGATCAGACAAGCCAGCAGTATCAATAGTTGAAGTAACAACATAACCATCAATACCGGTAACTAGCCAAATACCAGCGGCACCGAACAATACAAACAACAGCATTGATAACAACTGCGACATTTTAGTGGCACGAACACGTAGCTCACCTTCTGTTTTCATTTGCAGCCATGTTGCGCCTTGCAGCATAAACATACTGACACACACTAAACCTGCTAATAAACCAAAGGGATTAAGCAACCCAAAGAATCCGCCGTGGTAAGTTGCACGCAAGTACTCATCA
This sequence comes from Shewanella youngdeokensis, assembly GCF_033180165.1. GTDB lineage: Bacteria > Pseudomonadota > Gammaproteobacteria > Enterobacterales > Shewanellaceae > Shewanella > Shewanella youngdeokensis. Next base: position 1,236,666 of record NZ_CP136522.1, on the reverse strand, counting down.
AAGTTAAACGGTACGCCTTGCAATAAATTACCAAACGCAACACCAATGATGAGTGGCGGTACAAAGCCACCAACAAACAATGCCCAATCCCATGACTTACGCCATCTTGGATCTTCAATCTTCGAACGGTAATCAAACCCAACAGGTCGTAAGAACAACGCAAACAATACCAACATCATTGCCACGTAAAAACCTGAAAACGATACCGCGTAGACCATAGGCCAAGCCGCAAATAAAGCGCCACCAGCGGTGATCAACCATACTTGGTTGCCATCCCAGTGCGGGGCAATCGAGTTAATCATTATCCGGCGTTCAGTATCGTCTTTACCAATAATCGGTAACAGCGCTCCAACGCCCATATCAAAGCCGTCAGTGACCGCAAAACCGATGAACAACACACCAATTAGTGCCCACCAGATTAATCTTAACATTTCATAATCAAACATAATCAGATCTCCAGTTAGGCATCAAGGTTTTCAAAGTGATAACGGCCAGTCTTCAAAGAACTTGGACCTTTACGAGCAAACTTAATCATCAGATAAAGTTCAATCACTAATAACACCGAATAAAAAGCCGTTATCGATATGATACTAAATAACAGATCACCGACTGACAAACTAGATGCTGACATAAACGTAGGTAGCACTTCAGAAATCGTCCACGGTTGACGCCCATACTCAGCAATAAACCAACCACTTTCAATCGCAATCCATGGTAATGGTAAGCTATACAGCGCGGCTTTAAGCACCCACTTTTTCTCTTCAATTTTATGACGCGTACTTTGCCAAAATGCTGCCGCAAAAACTAACAACATCACCACGCCGGCTCCAACCATTATCCGGAAAGACCAGAACATAGGCGCAACGTTTGGAATAGAGTCATTTGCGGCTGCTTTAATTTGCGCGTCGGTCGCATCGACTACATTTTCAGTGTAACGCTTCAAGAGTAGGCCATAACCTAAATCGACTTTGGTCTCCTCAAATGCGGCTCTAATTGCTGGCGTTTCGTTACCCGCTCGTAGTTGCTCCAGGTAACCATATGCCACCATGCCGTTACGAATACGCACTTCATGATCTGCAATTAAGTCTTTAATCCCGATCACTTCCTCATCAAGTGAACGCGTGGCAATAATGCCCATCGCATAGGGAATTTTAATCGCAAAGTCATTATGTTGCGTTTCTTGGTTCGGGAATCCAACAACCGTGAAGGCCGCTGGTGCAGGCTCAGTGTGCCATTCAGCTTCAATTGCAGCCAACTTAACACGTTGTACTTCACCGACTTTGTAGCCAGACTCATCACCCAGTACGATAACCGATAAAATCGACGCCATACCAAAGCTTGCCGCTATCGCAAACGAGCGACGAGCAAACGGTAAGTCACGATTTTTCAAGATATAGTATGAACTAATCGCCAATACAAACATGGCACCAGCCACGTAACCCGACGCGACTGTATGCACAAACTTCACCTGCGCCACAGGGTTAAATATAACCTCCGAGAAACTGGTCATCTCCATGCGCATGGTTTCGTAATTGAACACTGACCCGACTGGGTTTTGCATCCAACCATTCGCCACTAAAATCCACAACGCAGACATGTTCGACCCCAACGCAACTAGCCAGGTTACTGCCAGATGTTGACGCTTGCTGAAGCGATCCCAACCGAAGAAGAACATACCGACTAATGTCGATTCTAAGAAAAAGGCCATTAAGCCTTCAATCGCGAGCGGCGCACCAAAAATGTCACCAACATAATGTGAGTAATATGACCAGTTAGTACCAAACTGGAATTCCATCGCTAAACCTGTAGCAACCCCAAGCGCAAAGTTGATACCGAAAAGCTTACCCCAAAACTTGGTCATATCTTTATAGATTTGCTTATTGGTCATCACATAGAGTGATTCCATAATGGCTAGCAAGAAAGCTAACCCCAAGGTCAAAGGTACGAATAGGAAGTGATACATAGCAGTCATCGCAAACTGAAAGCGCGACAGCTCAACAACCTCTTCTAAAATCATTTGTTACTCCTTAGGTAATGCATCCAATCACTATTGGAAAATCCCCATCAACAACAGTGACTGCCTAGGTAGAAATATTTATGTAGTTAACTACGCTCGTTATTTCAAAAAAGCCCACTTTCACTACGATTTGTTATGTAATTCATGTTTTTTGTTATTTGAAGATAAAACCACCAACAATAAGCAGCCTATCACCGCAAATACCCTGCAAAAGTGATCAATATCACAAACAATGAATATCTGAGTAAGAAATTAGTTATTATCAGTCACTTGCAGTGAATAAAACCGCTAATTCCAAGTTATTTTATAGCACCAAAAATTGATTTAAATCAATCAATGTATCCACTTTCAACAAGTAACGTGCACTAGCGCACAAACCCACACAGCACGCAATCGACAACCAGGCAAAATCATGATAGGAAAACAACAAAAACATCAAAAAACAGCATCTTAAGCCGACAAAGCAATAATGCACCACAAAACCCACAATAACAGACAATTAACATATTAAGCGTTAACAAAATTAATGTACAACACAACCACCAGAAAACAAAAAATGATATCAATCAACAACTTAAAACAATTGCCACTTTAAAAATCAAATAGAGGAACGCAGAAGCATTAGATATACTAATGAATAAAAATAATTTAACTCGTTTGATACGCTTATTATATATGGCTAAAATACGCACCAAGTTAAGGAGACGGTCTAGTTGTTCCGGTGACGTTACCCGGAAAGATCCGCTCCTAGAATCACCATAAATTAATTGCGGATTTACCACTATGACTAAGTATTTTGATCGTCTAGTTAGCAGCTATCAGCGTGTTTTTGTTGAGCTTTATAACTCAAGAGAACTGTAAGTTAAGTTTTATTTGCAAGATTAGTCTTGAAGTTTTGTTAGCGCAAAGCGGCCATTCGTAGCAATATGAATGGCTTTTTTTTGTCTAAATTTTGGCAAGTAAAGACACTCACAAAATGAGGTGGCTTTTGATTAAACTGCCAATAAAGACAGCTAACCCCCAACTTTTAGTTGCAGGTATAAAAATCGTTTAATTAGGATTACATGTAACACTTAGAGCCGAGTAATCTATTGTTTAATAGATACTTAGCTAAGTTTATTCTGCGGCATAAAAAAAGCCCCTTATTTTAAAGGGGCTTTTTGAACACTTGATTTTCGCATTTATAGGCGTTGACTAATTAACCAATTGATTTTCTAACATTACGGAACATTCTCATCCATGGGCTATCTTCGCCCCATGAATCTGGATGCCACGAGTTAGCAACGGTTCTAAATACACGCTCAGGATGCGGCATCATAATCGTCACTCGACCGTCGGTGGTGCTTAATGCCGTAATTGCATTTGGCGAGCCATTTGGGTTTTGTGGATATTGAGTCGCGATCTGCCCATTGCCGTCAACATAACGCAGTGCAATTGTGCCTGACGCTTCCGCCGCAGCTAATGCCTGCGCAGATGCAAACTCTGCTCGACCTTCACCGTGTGAAACAGCAATCGGCATACGAGAACCCGTCATGCCCTCAAAGAATAATGATGGACTCTTTTGCACTTCAACCAAACTAAAGCGCGCTTCAAAACGCTCAGAACGGTTACGGACAAAGTGTGGCCATAATTGGGCACCCGGAATGATGTCTTTTAAGTTAGACAACATTTGGCAACCATTACAGACACCTAGCGAGAAGCTATCATTGCGTTCAAAGAATTGACTAAACTGCTCACGGGCACGTAGGTTAAATAATATCGACTTAGCCCAACCTTCACCCGCACCTAAAACATCACCGTAAGAGAAACCACCACAAGCCACTAGACCTTGGAACTGCTCAAGACTAATGCGACCACTGAGAATATCACTCATGTGTACATCGGTAGATTCGAATCCAGCACGGTCAAATGCTGCAGCCATTTCAATATGGGAGTTAACACCTTGCTCACGAATAATCGCCATTTTAGGTGCAGCACCTTTTAAGATAAACGGTGCGGCAACGTCTTCGCTTGGGTCAAAGCTTAAATCAACTGTTAGACCTAAGTCATTAGCGTCTTGCTTGAGCTGATGTTCCTCTTTGGCACATTCTGGGTTATCGCGCAGTGACTGCATACGATAAGTTGTTTCACCCCAAATGGTGCGTAATGAAGTACGCGTTTCGGTTAACACTTCGCGCTGACCATCAAAAATAGCAATTTTGTCTGTAGCTGTTAGCTCTGCAACCTTAAGACACGGTACGCCTACAGCAGCAAACTTAGCGGTAATTTCAGCCGACTGATCACGACGAACTTGGATAACAGCACCTAGCTCTTCGTTAAATAAACGCTCAACGTCAGTCCCATTTAAAGCACTGATATCAATATTCAAGCCGGTATGACCTGCAAATGCCATTTCCACCAAGGTGGTGTATAAGCCCCCGTCACTCTTATCGTGATAAGCCATAATCGCTTTGTCAGCGACAAGCGGCTGAATCACTTCAAAGAAGCCTTTTAAGGTAGCTGAATTATCCAGATCCGGCGCGATATCGCCAAGTTCACTGTATACTTGCGCTAAACAAGAACCACCTAGACGGTTTTGACCTAGGCCTAAATCAACCAGTAATAACTCACTGTCGCCCTTATCAGTACGCAGCTCTGGGGTCACGGTATTACGCACATCTTGCACAACACCAAACGCAGTGATCACTAACGACATTGGTGAGGTCACGGTTTTTTGTACGCCGTTATCGTCCCAAGCCGTTTTCATTGACATCGAGTCTTTACCAACTGGAATGGTCAATGACAAGTCAGGGCAAAGTTCTTCGCCAATAGCTTTAACCGCTTCATACAAACCAGCGTCTTCACCAGGGTGGCCCGCAGGTGACATCCAGTTTGCCGATAGTTTAATACGCTTAAATGAGCCAATGTCAGTACCGGCAATATTTAAAATAGATTCTGCAACCGCCATACGCGCTGACGCACCAAAATCAAGTAGTGCTAGCGGCGTACGTTCACCAATCGACATGGCTTCGCCAGTATAGGTGTCATAGCTTGATGCAGTGACGGCACAATCTGCCACCGGTACCTGCCAAGGACCAACCATTTGGTCACGGTTAACTAAACCTGTCACCGAACGGTCACCAATGGTGATCAAGAATGTTTTTTCTGCAATGGTTGGTAAACGCAGTAAACGATGCGCCGCTTCTTTAACGTCGATTTGGTTTTGATCTATTGCTGCAGATTGCGCTTTAGCGCTCACCACATCGCGGCTCATTTTAGGAGCTTTACCTAACAAGACTTCAAGCGGCAGATCAATCGGGTGGTCTTCGAAATGTTCATCGCTAAGGATCAGCTCTTTTTCTTCAGTTGCCACACCCACAACAGCAAACGGAGCTCGTTCCCGCTCACAAATCGCAGTGAAGGTCGCTAAGTTTTCTGGCGCAATTGACATAACATAACGTTCTTGCGACTCGTTACACCAAATTTCAAGCGGGCTCATACCTGGCTCGTCAGACGGTACGTTTCGCAGCTCAAACTTACCGCCACGGCCACCGTCATCAACCAGCTCAGGGAAAGCATTTGATAAACCGCCAGCCCCTACATCGTGGATAAACTGGATGGGGTTTTCTGCACCCATCTGCCAACAGCGATCGATAACTTCTTGGCAACGACGTTCCATTTCTGGGTTTTCACGTTGCACTGAAGCAAAGTCTAAGTCTTCGCTTGATTGTCCAGATGTCATCGAAGACGCCGCACCACCACCAAGGCCGATGTTCATCGCTGGGCCGCCTAATACAACCAGCTTAGCGCCAACGGTAATTTCGCCTTTTTGGACATGCTCTTCACGAATATTACCTAAACCACCAGCCAACATAATTGGCTTGTGGTAACCCCGAACTTCAACGCCGTTATGGCTGTTCACTTCCTGTTCGTAGGTACGGAAGTATCCAACTAACGCAGGGCGACCAAACTCATTGTTAAATGCTGCACCACCTAATGGGCCTTCAGTCATAATATCAAGAGCGGTAACAATACGGGCCGGTTTACCATAGTCGGCTTCCCACGGCTGCACAAAGCCCGGAATTTTTAAGTTAGAAACACTAAAACCGGTTAAACCAGCTTTGGGTTTAGAACCACGGCCAGTAGCACCTTCATCACGAATTTCACCACCACTACCCGTTGCAGCGCCTGGGTATGGACTAATCGCCGTTGGATGGTTATGCGTTTCGACTTTCATCAAAACATGCATTGGCTCAGTATGGTAGCTGTATACGCCATCTTGATTTGGAAAGAAACGACCCGCAGTCGAACCTGTCATCACCGCAGCGTTATCTTTATACGCCGACAGAACGTTGTCAGGGGTAACAGCCATGGTGTTCTTAATCATTTTGAACAATGATTTTGGCTGTACTTCGCCATCAATTGTCCAATCTGCATTGAATATTTTATGACGGCAGTGCTCTGAGTTTGCCTGCGCAAACATCATCAGCTCTACATCATGCGGGTTACGTTCTAGCTTTTTGAAGTTTTCGACAAGGTAGTCGATTTCGTCCTCAGCAAGAGCGAGGCCTAAGGAGGTGTTCGCACTAACAAGCGCACTACGGCCTTCACCTAGAATATCAACACTGATAAATTTAGCCGGCTCTGTACGGGCAAATAATACATTGGCCGCATTAAAGTCGGTTAAAATAACCTCAACCATACGGTCATGTAATAGTGCTGATAACGTCTTGGTTTGTTCAGTCGTGAGTTCGTCGGCAATTACGTAATAAGCGATACCACGTTCTAAGCGCACGACTTTATCGAGTCCACAGTTGTGGGCGATATCCGTTGCTTTAGATGACCAAGGAGAAATGGTTCCAGGGCGGGGGGTGACAAAATGGAGTTGACCTTCTGGCTGGTGTGCTTCGATAGCAGGGCCATAGGTTAAGATTTTTTCAAGCTGTTGAGTTTCGTTTTCATCGAGTGATTCTTTCAAATCAGCTAAGTGGGTAAACTCGGCATAGATTTGGCGCACAGGTAGTGCTGCCGCTTCACAAGCTTCCATCAGCTTCTGTACTCTAAACGCCGAAAGTGCAGGGGCTCCGCGAATGATCTCCATCACGTCTTTTCACCTTATAATTATAATTGCAGGGTCAGATCTGGCGCCATTATAAGGAAATGTTTAGCACAAATCATCCGCAGTTTTTGTCAAAAACAGAGTTTCCTATACAGGAAAATAGGCAGGCAATTTAATGGCCCTTTGCCAACAAAAAAATGCAGCAAACTAATGATTTACAGCCATACTATCAGTAGTATTTCTTGCGCTAGATCACGTTTTTGTTCCGCTAATTAAGAGTGTGCTACAATCATCGGCTATTTTTTAAATTTAGGCGCTAATAACTCATAATGATCAAACGTTTTTTTGTTGCTCTATGCTGTATCACTCTACTGGCTAGCTGCCAGAAAGTGGTCGTGGAACAAGAAAAAGCGCCCATAATAAAACCTAGAACCCAGCTAGTGGTCGGTACGCTGTTTGGCCCGCAAATATATTTTAGTTCAGGCCAAGGCGACTCGGGTTATGACTATGAAATGGCCGCCCGCTTTGCTGACTACCTCAAGCTGACATTGCACATGAAGCCCTATAACAATATTAATGAGCTGTATCGTGCATTAAGGCATGGAGAAATTGATTTAATCGCAGCGGGTTTAGCCGATACACCATCGAGACGAGAGCAATTTAGAGTTGGCCCACCTTTGTATCGTGTCAACCAAGTACTGGTTTACAAACAAGGTACTCCGGTACCTAAAGACATTAATAAGCTACAGGGAGAGATAACCGTGATGACGGACTCTTCTTTTGTCGATACGCTAACTACATTGCAAAAATCCAACCCCAATCTGACTTGGAATCAAAAAAAGGATACCGACTCTGAAGAGCTTCTCAGCCTAATTGCCAGTGGCGAGCTGCTCTATACCATTTCAGACTCAACCAGCTTAGATATTAACCGACGCTTTATGCCTGAGCTACGTGAAGGATTAATTCTCAAGAAAAAACAGCCTGTGGTTTGGCTACTACCTCCAAACAACAGCGACCAACTGATGAGCCAGTTGTTAGCGTTTTGGCATATCGAAAAACGCAACGGCACCCTCGCCTATTTAGATGAAAAGTATTTTGCCCATGTAGCTCGTTTTGATTATGTCGACACACGCGCTTTTATTCGCGCCATTGACAATAAGCTACCAAAATACCGCGCCTCATTTGAAAAACACGCTGACAAAATTGATTGGCGAAAATTGGCTGCAACCGCTTACCAAGAATCACATTGGAACCCTAATGCGCGCTCGCCAACCGGGGTGCGCGGCTTAATGATGCTGACTTTGCCAACAGCCAAACAGGTAGGAATTAAAAACCGCCTCGATCCGTTTCAGAGTATTAAAGGCGGCGCCAAATATCTCAACAGCATGCTGGAACGATTACCAGAGTCGATCCCTGAAAACCAACGTATGTGGTTTGCACTGGCCTCTTATAACATTGGCTTTGGTCATGTTGAAGATGCACGAAAATTAGCAGACAAAATGGGGCTAAACCCCAGCGCTTGGCGCGACATCAAAGAAGTGTTACCACTGCTACAAAAGCGTAAGTATTATAAAAATACGCGTTATGGTTACGCCCGTGGCAATGAAGCAGTGCACTATGTTGATAGCATCCGCCGCTATTACGACACGTTAGTGTGGATTGATAACCAGAACTTGCTTCTTGAGCTTAAAGAAGATGGTACGCAAACGGCAGATAATCGCCCTCAAGTATCAAAAAGTGAGCAGTCACAATAATTAAACGAGATCTATCGCAGTTATTGGTTCTTAAAACAATTATATTAAGGCCAATTTATTTAACTTTAATATAATGGCACTTCGCTGTTGTCTTAAATTTTGTTCTGGAGATCTCATGAGAAAGAAAGCGATTAACAATATTGCTGCTCGCCGTCGTACTCAACTTAAAGCGCGCCACCTACGTGTACTTTATAGACAGAAACACTTTTTTATTTTTATTCGTCCTGCAGACTAGCCTTTGCGGCCGCTATTTTTGCTTGCGCTTTGGCCGCTTTTTTCTCTTTTCGACGCCGCCTAAAAAAAGCGCTTAACTGCTCTGAACATTCGGTATCAAGCACCCCCGATGTCACCTCAACTTGATGATTAAACGCACTGTGGCGCACAATATCGATAACCGTGCCAGCCGCTCCGGTTTTTTCATCTTGTGCCCCAAACACTAGACGACTCACCCTTGAATGCACGATTGCCCCTGCGCACATGGCGCAAGGTTCTAATGTGACGTACAAAGTGCTATCAATCAGCCGGTAGTTTTGCAAAACTTGACCAGCCTGACGCAAACACTGCATTTCAGCATGCGCACTGGGATCATGCAGGCCAATACTATAGTTAAAACCGGCACTGACCACCTCGCCGTCTTTAACCAATACCGCCCCAACGGGTACTTCGCCTTTAGCCTCTGCCTTTTCGGCCATATTCATCGCCATTTTCATGAAATGAATATCTTGTTGCTGTTGGGATTCAAACTGTGACAAAGCAAACTCCAAAAACCTTGATAGGTGTCAAAAACAGCGTAACGATTAACGCTAAGCTGCAGCATAACTGTGGTTAATACATCGCGGCGCTAATAGTAACCATTAATATGGTAAATAGGCTCAAACAAGCATAAAAAAAGGTGCCGCAGCACCTTTAATACACAGTCATTATAATCGGAAGGTTATTCCCACTCAATCGTCGCAGGTGGCTTACCTGAAATATCGTAGACAACGCGCGAAATACCGTCAACTTCATTAATAATTCGGTTAGACACTCGGCCTAAGAAATCATAAGGTAAGTGCGCCCAATGTGCTGTCATAAAGTCGATAGTTTCTACCGCGCGTAACGATACAACCCAATCGTATTTACGGCCATCGCCCATTACGCCTACAGAGCGAACCGGTAAAAATACCGTAAACGCTTGGCTTACTTTATTGTAAAGGTCCGCTTTGTGTAACTCTTCAATGAAAATAGCATCTGCTAAACGAAGTAAATCGCAGTATTCTTTTTTCACTTCGCCCAATACACGTACGCCTAAACCTGGCCCTGGGAACGGATGACGATAAAGCATGTCATACGGCAGGCCTAGCTCAAGGCCAATCTTACGGACTTCATCTTTAAACAACTCGCGTAATGGCTCAACGAGTCCCATTTCCATATCATCGGGTAATCCCCCCACGTTATGGTGCGACTTAATCACATGGGCTTTACCGGTGGCGCTACCTGCAGATTCAATCACATCAGGATAAATAGTCCCTTGTGCTAACCATTTAGCATTGGCACATTTTTTAGATTCTTCATCAAAAATCTCAACAAATACTCGACCAATGATTTTACGCTTAGCTTCTGGATCAGCTTCTCCAGCCATTTGCTCTAAGAAGCGATGTTCAGCATTAACGTGAATAATATTCAGTCCAAAATGGTCGCCAAACATTTCCATGACTTGCTTAGCTTCATTTAGACGAAGTAGACCGTTATCAACAAATACACAGGTTAACTTTTTGCCAATTGCACGGTGAAGTAACATAGCAACCACTGACGAATCAACGCCACCAGACAAGCCTAAAATAACTTCGTCATCACCAATCTGTTTCTTTAAACGCTCTATCGCATCTTCGATAATTGAAGCGGGTTTCCACTTGGCTTCACAGCCACAAATATCAAGTGCAAAATGCTCCAGCATACGCTTACCTTGACGGGTGTGAGTCACTTCTGGGTGAAACTGTACGCCATAGAATTTTTTATCTTCATTGGCCATCGCCGCATATGGGCAGGTTTCAGTTTTAGCGACTGTAACAAACCCTTCTGGGATTTCAGATACTTTATCGCCATGGCTCATCCATACATCAAGTAATGGCTTACCGGTTTCGCTTACCGCATCTTCAATCGACTTAAATAGCGCTGATTGTGTTTGCACTTCCACTTGGGCGTAACCAAATTCACCTTCGCCTACACCTTGAATCACTTTACCGCCAAGCTGTTCTGACATAGTTTGCATGCCGTAACAAATACCCAACACTGGAATGCCAGCGTTAAAAACGTATTCTGAGGCGCGAGGAGAGTTTTCGGCAGTGACACTTTCAGGGCCACCGGCGAGGATAATACCATTAGGGGCAAAACCACGAATTTGTTCTTCGGAAACATCCCAAGCCCAAAGCTCACAATAAACGCCAATTTCACGAATACGGCGGGCAATCAGCTGGGTGTATTGCGATCCAAAATCGAGAATGAGGATCTTATGCTCATGAATATTGCTCATGGGGTACCTTATCTTTGTATTTACTGTGGTTAACATCTTGAGTGCCGCTATAGTTCTAGGCGATATTTACTGCACTCTTATGATTAATAGATAAATAAAAGGCGACAGCCATTGTCGCCTTGTTTAACTATTAAGAACCTGAACGGTAGTTCGGCGCTTCTTTGCTGATGGTCACATCATGCACATGGGACTCACCCATACCTGCAGAGGTAATTTTTACAAACTCGGCCTTTTCGTTAAGATCTTTAATGGTTTCACAACCAGTTAGCCCCATACATGAGCGTAAACCGCCCATGTGCTGGTGAATGATCTCTTTAAGCTTACCTTTGTAAGCAACACGACCTTCAATGCCTTCTGGTACAAGTTTGTCTGCGGCGTTATCGCTTTGGAAATAACGGTCAGACGACCCCTGTGTTTGTGTCATCGCCCCTAATGAACCCATACCGCGGTATGACTTATAAGTACGACCATTATAAAGCTCTGTTTCACCAGGTGCTTCGTCAGTACCAGCAAACATAGAACCAGCCATGATGCATGATGCACCCGCTGCTAACGCCTTGGCTAAATCACCTGAGAAACGAATACCGCCATCGGCAATAACCGGAATATTTAAGTGTTTAACCGCTTCTGCAGCATCTGATACCGCTGTAATTTGAGGTACGCCTACGCCAGTTACAATACGCGTAGTACAAATTGAGCCTGGGCCAATACCCACTTTAACGGCGTTAACACCAGCGTCAACCAGTGCTAATGCACCTTCAGCTGTTGCAACATTACCGCCAACAATTTGTAGCTCAGGATATTTTGCGCGAGTGTCACGAATACGCTGCAATACGCCTTCAGAGTGACCGTGCGATGAATCGATAAGTAGAATATCAACGCCAGCATTAACCAAAGCATCAACGCGCTCTTCATTACCTGGCCCGGCACCAACTGCAGCACCAACGCGTAAACGACCTAATTCGTCTTTACAGGCATTTGGTTTGCGTTCAGCTTTTTGGAAATCTTTAACAGTGATAAGCCCTTTAAGCTTAAAGTTGTCATCAACAACCAATACTTTCTCAACGCGGTGAGAATGCATCAGCTTTTGAACTTCATCAAGCTTAGTGCCTTCAGGTACTGTTACTAAGCGCTCTTTAGGCGTCATTACCTGATCAACTGTCCGGCTCCAGTCAGTAACAAAACGCACGTCACGGCCTGTAATAATACCCACTAGTTCGTTGGCACTGTTAACAACAGGGTAACCCGCAAAACCGTTTTTAACGGTTAACACTTTAAGGTCGGCAAGGGTGGTGGTAGGCGTCACAGTTACTGGCTGCTGAACAATGCCCGCTTCGTAAATTTTTACTTTGCGCACTTCTTCAGCTTGTTGTTCAATCGTCATATTTTTATGAATAAAACCTAAGCCACCTTCTTGAGCAATCGCAATTGCTAAACGTGACTCTGTGACGGTATCCATCGCAGCTGACACTATAGGTGTATTGAGTTCAATTTTATCGGTAAGACGAGTTTTAACAACGGCAGTATTTGGGAGGACGGTGGAGTGCGCAGGAACTAGCAACACATCATCAAACGTTAACGCTTCTTTTTTTAATCTTAGCATGCAACATCTCCCCAAGAGAGTAGGATTTAGAGGTTAAATATTGCGGCGAGATTATACCTTGCATATATAGGTTGGTAAATGGAAAATAGACAATAATTAGTATTTGTGTATGAAATGATGATGAAAACCCCAAAAAACAACATTTATACCGTATCTCGACTCAACGGCGAAGTCAGACAGCTTTTAGAGGGGCAATTGGGCCGAATTTGGTTAAATGCTGAGGTATCTAACTTTGCAGCGCCCGGTTCTGGCCACTGGTATTTAACATTAAAAGATAATTCGTCGCAGATCCGCTGTGCCATGTTTAAAGGGCGCAATCAAGCGGTGACTTTTCGTCCTGCTAACGGGCAGCAAGTATTAGTTAAAGGTAATATCAGTGTTTATGAGCCCAGAGGCGACTACCAATTACTGATAGAATCAATGCAGCCTGCTGGCGATGGTTTACTGGCGCAACAATATGAAGCGCTAAAAATGAAGCTAGCCGCCGAGGGAATGTTTGCCACTGACACTAAACGTCCGTTACCGCAAAATATTCAACGTATAGGTGTGGTCACCTCCCCTACTGGAGCTGCAATACGCGATATTTTGCACGTTCTGGCGCGTCGCGACGCTTCTATCGAAGTGATTATCTACCCCACTCCCGTGCAAGGCGCTGATGCAGCCAAGAGTATTTGTAATGCCATTGTACAAGCGAACATTCGCGCAGAAGTTGATGTATTACTGGTCAGCCGTGGTGGTGGATCATTAGAGGACTTATGGTGTTTTAATGATGAAGGCTTAGCCCACACAATTTATAACAGTGGTATTCCTGTTTTGTCTGCTGTCGGACATGAAGTAGATACCACCATCAGCGATTACGTCGCCGACCTTCGCGCGCCAACCCCGTCTGCAGGTGCAGAGCTATTATCTAATGATGCGGGCAATAAAGCCCAAAAACTTACCGCTGTGCTATCACGGTTAAAACAGAGCTGGCAGCATTACCAGTTAAAGCAACAAAATCGATTACAAACGGCAGAACACCGCCTACAAAAACACGACCCTCAACGCCGCTTGCAAACGTACGAGCAAACCTTTGATGAAATGCAGCTAAGGTTACAAAAAGCATTACAGTCAAAGCTGCACAGTTTAACGTTAAAGCAGCAGCACTTGGGCAGCCGGCTCGCTAACCAATCGCCGCAACACCAACTTAATTTAGAAAGCCAACGTTTAAGCTACCTGGGCGATAAGCTCACTACACTCATGACCGATAAATTAACACAAAGCGAGCAACGCATCGCGCATCGCGCGCAGCAGCTCGATACCGTTAGTCCATTGGCAACATTGAGCCGAGGTTACAGCATTACCTTAAATGGCAAAGGTAAAGTAGTACAGGCCGCTGACGATACCCTTGTGGGCGACACTTTAACCACACGCCTTAAAGATGGAACCGTCACCTCAACCGTTACCTCAACCTTGCCAGATATAGGTTAGCTCGCGATTGGTTGCCTTGTCGCACTGTGTGGCAAGGCAACCAATTTCAATTTACATTGGCAATGCTGGCGTTAACGACTAAGAACTGATTTTTCTAACCGAATTGAGATAACACTGTAAGCGCTTAATATCGTCGTCATGGCCAAGCCTCCAGTAATTGAATTTCATAGTGTCACTGCAATTGGTGCGCACGCGCTAACCCAAGGACATTAAACCAAGGGTATATCCAGAAACAGTCAAACAAATCAAACAAATCAAACAAATCATACTGTCTTCATGAGTGAATCATGCTTTAGCTATTTAGCATGCAAAATTTATGGTTTCGTTGGTTGTCATCAGGCCTATAAAACCATGATAACTGCACTATTTTGAGACCAACTTTAACGTGGTGTTTCTAATGACTCTGTATCACCCAATTGATAGTATTGATTTTACTTTATGCTAAGAGTCGGTGTCATTATGGAAACCTATAACCACACTTATCATTACCATAGTTTTGCTCATCAGGACTTAAAGGAACTGCGTTTCAACTCTTGTACATTTGTTCGCTGTGACTTTAGTCGCGCAGACCTGCGTGATACAAGTTTTATTGACTGCAAATTCATTGAACGTGGTGATATAGAAGGTTGCCATTTTGATATCGCCGACCTTCGCGATGCTAGTTTTCAAAGATGTCAGCTATCGCTGGCCAACTTCAGTCACGCCAATTGCTACGGCATTGAGTTTCGTGATTGTGATTTAAAAGGCGCCAATTTTTGCCGTGCTAACTTTGCCATGCAGGTCAGTAAGAAAATGTATTTTTGCTCTGCGTTTATCACCGGCTGCAACCTCTCTTATGTCAATATGGAGCAACTTTGTTTAGAGAAATGTGAGCTGTTCGAAAATCGCTGGATAGGAGCTCACTTACTGGGCGCATCATTAAAAGAGTCTGACTTAAGTAGAGGCGTTTTTTCTGAAGATGTATGGGGGCAGTTTAACTTACAAGGCGCAAATTTATGTCACGCTGAACTCGGTGGGTTAGATCCTCGAAAAGTCGATACTTCGGGGATAAAAATCTGTGGTTGGCAGCAAGAGCAGATCCTCGATACGCTGGGCATTGTGGTTTACCCAGAATAGGACCCTAGCTGGTCAAGTAATAAGATGCCGCCAGGCAACAAAAAAGGAACCCGAGGGTTCCTTTAATCTAAGACATAGCAATCAAATTAACGACACAAATCAAGAATTAACCTTCATTTTTCTTGTCGCGGATATGACCAACCATACGCTTACGGCGACGTTCTTGGCTCACTGTTAGCTTCTTGCTATTCATACCTTCAAATGGGTTAGCGCCATCTTGGAAACGAATTTGAATCGGCGTACCAATGATTTTAAGCGAACGACGGTAGTAGTTCATCATGTAGCGCTTGTATGAATCAGGTAGTTTCTTAACCTGGTTACCGTGTACAACCACGATTGGCGGGTTGTAACCACCGGCGTGAGCATACTTAAGCTTAACACGGCGACCGTTAACCAATGGTGGTTGATGATCGTCTTGCGCCATTTGCATAATACGGGTCAACATTGCTGTACTTACACGCTTAGTAGCACTGTCGTAAGCTTCTTCTATTGACTCATATAAATGCCCTACACCTGTTCCGTGTAGTGCCGAAATAAAGTGAATGCGTGCAAAGTCGATAAAACCAAGGCGACGGTCAAGCTCACTCTTAACGCGGTCTTTAACTTCTTGATTAATACCATCCCATTTGTTGACGGCGATCACCAACGCACGACCAGCATTCAAGGCAAAGCCAAGTAGCCCTAAATCTTGCTCTGCAATACCTTCGCGAGCATCAATAATAAGCAGCACAACGTTACAGTCTTCAACCGCTTTTAGGGTTTTAATCACAGAGAACTTTTCGACTGTTTCATGTACCTTACTGCGGCGACGAACACCTGCTGTATCAATCAGTACATACTCACGACCTTCACGTTCCATTGGAATGTAAATACTGTCACGAGTGGTACCAGGTTCATCGTAAACTACAACGCGTTCTTCACCCAAAATACGGTTGGTCAGCGTTGACTTACCTACGTTTGGCTTACCAATAATGGCGAGTTTAATCGGTAGATCTTGTAGACGTTTTTGTTCAGCTTCCGCTTCTTCTTCCGTGTATTCGCGTTCAGCTTCATCTTCTTCGTCATCACCTTGCTTAACGATCCCCATCGCTTCGGCATATGGTGCTAACGAATATTCAATCATGTTGGTCACGCCGCGGCCTTGCGCAGCAGCCATTTGGTAAACTTCACCTAGACCCAGAGACCAAAATTCAGCACAAGCTGAATCACCATCGATACCGTCAACTTTGTTGGCGACAACAAACGTTGTTTTTTCACGGCTGCGTAAATGCTGTGCAATCGCTAAATCGGCAGCCGTTAAGCCAGCGCGAGCATCGGTCATAAACAGTACAACATCAGCTTCTTCAATTGCCGCTAATGACTGTTCCGCCATGCGGGTTTCAATCCCTTCTTCAGTGCCGTCAATACCACCGGTATCAACCACAATGAACTCATAACCAGCCAAATGCGCTCGACCGTATTTACGATCCCGAGTTAGCCCAGGAAAATCTGCCACTAGGGCATCTCTGGTACGGGTAAGTCGGTTAAAAAGGGTCGACTTACCAACGTTTGGTCGCCCAACAAGGGCCACAACAGGAATCATTTTATTGCCTCTATTACTTCATTTCTATTAACTAAAAAGCCCCCGGAATACACATCCAGGGGCCTTATCATCTACAACTATTAGGCTTACGGAAGTGTTACGCGAACCACTTGTCCACCACGAGTTTGTACATAAAGGTTGTCATTAACAACCAGTGGTTGACTGTACAAACCTGAGCTATCTACTTGAATACGACCAACTATTTTTCCGTCGGACTTGTTCATAAAGTGCAGATAACCTTCAAAATCACCAACAACAACGTAATCTTTAAACGCAACTGCTGCGGTTAAACCACGATTAATTAGCTCTGCATTACTCCATAACTCTAGACCATTTCGCCTGTCTACAGAGTAAATACGACTATGGTCGTCAACAACAAACAGGCTTGCACCTGAGTAAGCAAGTTCATGGAAACTTGAATACTTACGTGTCCAAACGATACGACCCGTACGTGATTCCATTGAAACTAAGTTACCGTTGTAACTTACTGCATAGAGGTTTTCACCAACAATTACAGGTTTCATGTCAACATCGGCCATACGCGTAAATTCATTACCGCCTGCTGGCGTGTAAATCGATTGTGCCCATGCAGACTGGCCGTTAGATTTAATTACTACAGCAACTTTACCATCTGCGGTACCAACAAAGAAACCGCCGGCATCATAGGCAGCAGAACCAGTACCACGCAATGTAAGTGTTGGCAGTTGGTTTTCATAAACCCAACGCTTTTCGCCATCATCAACATTAAAGGCTTCAAGTGTGCCTGAGCCAGTGTTAACCACAACGATATCGTCACCGACAGTTGGCGCTGATAACACTTCACCACCTGCGATAACGTGCCACAAGTGCTCACCTGTGTCAGCATCAAAAGCCGCCACTAGGCCGCTTTCGCCACCCACAAAGACCTTGTTACGTGCAGCCGTAACACCACCGGCTAAACGTGCACCTTTGTTTTTAGCTAAAATATTGTCTCTAAAGAGTGAGCTAAAATCTTTATCCCAAACTTTTTCACCAGTAGCTTCATCAAAGGCGACGATTTTACCATAACGGTCAGCGACAAAAATCTTGTCATAACGTGCTGCAGGACGTAAGCGTGAATAGTAATCACCCACACCTGAACCTACATCCGCGCTCCAGCTTACTGCTGGAAAAACGCTTGCTTCAATTTCAGTCAGTTGAGAAATAGGTTCTTCTTCAACATCACTAGATGAGCAGGCAGATAGCATTCCTATGCTCAATCCACATGCGAGCAGTGTTTTGCACCAAGACTTCATGGGCAGATTCCTTATGCCTTGTTTAAGTTATCAAGCTTCATTTGTAATGTTGGGCTACTCATAGCACCACCATTTTCTACCGCAGCTTGATAGGCCAGTTTCGCCTTTGCTGTTTCGCCTTGGCGAGCAAGGAAATCACCTTTTAATTCTTCACGCTGTGCCATTGAAGCAACATCTGTGATTTGCTCAAGCGTAGCAATAGCAGTTGCATATTGACCTTGTTCAGCCTGTACACGTGCAAGACGAGTAGTGGCAACGAGTACAATGCTGCTATCAACATTTGCCGCAATCACACTTTTCAATGTGGCTTCTGCTTTTGCTAAATCGCCAGTTTCAACCGCTGACTTAGCTACCATCAACTCTAAAAGTGATTGGTAACCTTGCTGACCATGCTCTTTTGCAAAAGTGTCGGCAGCGCTTAGCATCGCCTCTTCAGCAGCATTTTGGCTACTTAGAGCTTGAAAAGACTCAGAAGCAGCTTCTGCTTGAGCCAATTGGTAGTCAGAAAACTTGTTCCAACCAAATAATCCACCTAAACCGACAACTGCACCTATTACAACTGAGGTACCGTAATCTTTCCAGAACTGTTTGATAGCATCTACTTGTTGCTCTTCTGTGCTATAGACTTCCACGTGTACTTCCCCTTTTAAATCAGTTCTGCAATATATGTCGCCAATGCGTCTCGGGCAACTAATTCTTGTGCTTTATCTTGACGAAGGTGCTTAACTGCAACTTGATTATTAGCAACTTCATCTTCACCAATAACCAGTGCTACAGCGGCACCGCTTTTGTCTGCTCGCTTCATCTGTTTTTTAAAGTTACCGCCACCACAGTGGGTCATTACTTTCAGAGTTGGCAAACTTGTTCTTAAATCTTGTGCAACTTTGATTGCTTCAACACGGCAGCTATCACCCATTGCTGTTACGTACACATCAACAACAGGTTTGATATCTTTGTCTAGCTCTAATGTTTGCAGCAACAAAACAATCCGTTCAAGCCCCATAGCAAAACCAACAGCAGGTGTTGGTTTTCCACCGAGCTGGCCCACTAAGCCATCATAACGACCACCGGCTAAAACAGTGCCTTGTGAACCTAAGCTTGACGTCACCCACTCAAAAACAGTGCGGTTATAGTAATCTAAACCACGCACTAAACGAGGGTTGATTTTGTATTGGATGCCAACAGCCTCTAAGAGTTCACACAAATGTGAAAAATGTGAACGTGTCTCTTCGCCTAAGTAATCCATTAATGCCGGAGCGTCAGCTAATAACGCTTGAACAGCCGCACTTTTTGAGTCTAAAACTCGAAGTGGATTACTGTACATGCGGCGCTGACTATCTTCATCAAGCGCTTCTTTATGCTGCTCTAAAAAAGCGATTAAGGCGTCGCGATACGCTGCACGTTCTTGAGGATCACCAAGGGTGTTCAGCTCTAACGTGACATGTTCTGTGATCCCGAGCTTTTCCCATAGCTTGGCAGATAACATTAAAACTTCAGCGTCTATGTCTGCACTTGGAATGCCGTATACTTCTACGCCAAACTGATGGAACTGACGGTAGCGACCTTTTTGTGGACGCTCATGGCGGAACATCGGACCCATATACCAAAGGCGCTGCTCTTGGTTGTACAGTAAACCATGTTCATTACCCGCACGTACCGTTGACGCTGTACCTTCTGGGCGTAGCGTTAAGCTGTCGCCGTTACGGTCGTCAAAGGTGTACATTTCTTTTTCAACAATATCAGTAACTTCACCGATAGAGCGTTTAAAAAGATCAGTACTTTCTACGATAGGAGTACGAATTTCGCTGTAACCGTATGAACTTACAGTTTCTCTAAGCACGGTTTCAAGTTTTTGCCATATAGGACTTTGGGTCGGCAGAATGTCGTTCATTCCGCGGATCGCTTGGATCTGTTTTGCCACTTTTCGATTCGCCAAATTTGCTATGTAAAAATAAAAAACGCCCTGCATTATAGGCGTTTCAATACTAAACGTAAAATGAGATATTTTACCCACAAAAAATCACAAGTAACCTAAGGTCGCTTGTGATTATTTAAGGGCTTACTTGCTTATATCTTGTACTGGAATTCTTGCTTCGCCCATGGCGACTCTCGCTCGAATTTTAGCTTCTAGCGAGTCCACAATATTGTTGTTGTCAAACCGCTCTTTTTGACGTTCGCCATCTTTGTAATAACCGCTCATGCGATTCCCCCCAGTGAGGCCAATATCAGAGATTAGTGCTTCACCAGGACCATTAACAACACAGCCAATAATCGATACATCCAGCGGTGTGACAATATCTTCTAGACGTTGTTCTAGCTCGTTAACGGTAGAGATCACATCAAACTCTTGGCGCGAACATGACGGGCAAGCAATAAAGTTAATTCCACGCGAGCGAATGCGTAAAGACTTTAAAATGTCAAAGCCAACTTTAATCTCTTCAACTGGATCTGCGGCCAATGAAATACGTAGCGTATCGCCAATCCCTTCGGCAAGCAGCATGCCTAAACCAACGGCCGACTTAACTGAACCAGCACGTGCGCCACCAGCTTCGGTAATACCAAGGTGCAGAGGCTGTACGATTTGCTTAGACAATAACCGGTATGATTCAACTGCTAAAAACACATCTGAGGCTTTAACGCTTACTTTAAACTGGTCAAAGTTAAGACGGTCGAGAATATCTACATGACGCATGGCTGACTCTAGCAATGCTTCAGGTGTCGGCTCTTTATAGCGCTCCATTATCTCTTTTTCTAATGAGCCACCGTTAACACCAATTCTAATTGGGATGTTTTTATCGCGCGCGCATTCAACCACATTGCGAATTCGCTCTTCGTTACCGATATTACCTGGATTAATACGTAAGCAATCTACGCCATACTCCGCGACTTTAAGCGCGATGCGGTAATCAAAATGAATGTCAGCAACTAACGGAACATTGGTTTGCTGTTTAATCAGCTTAAAGGCTTCTGCCGCGTCCATTGTTGGCACTGAAACACGCACAATATCGGCACCCACTTTCTCTAGTGCGCGAATTTGCGCCACGGTGGCGTCAACATCGGTTGTACGGGTGTTGGTCATAGACTGCACAGCAATAGGTGCACCGTCACCAATAGGAACATCACCGACATAAATGCGGCTGGTTTTGCGTCTGATAATAGGAGATTCGTTATACATTATCTGTGTGCTCTATCATTCGTTATTGTGTAGCGAGCGGTAAGCTAAAGCGTGCCACTTTACTGCTAGGATACTTGGCCAAACTAATTGGCGAACCATTAAACTGCATACTAACTACCTGCGGTGCTCCCAAAATAACGGAAAATGGCTCAACACCGGATACATTAATATTACGGCCAGAAACTTTTAATCCATTTATCAACGCTTTGCCTGTAGCGTCGGTTAGCTTTATCCAGCAATCACCGCTCAGATTTATACTGATACTAGACATTACGGCATCAGGGTTATTCGTCGCAATATTGGTACTAGCTTCACGAGCAACCGGTTCGCTCACTGTTTCGGTAGCCGTCTCGATAACGGGTTGATTGACGGACAACGTCGTTTCTTCACTTGTTCCCGGCGTATTGGCAGTGGTGAGCGCAGGTGTGATTACAGCCTCAGTGACTACAGAGCTTGCCGCTGGCTCAATAGAGGGCTTAAAATCCGTGACTTCTGTTGTTTCCGTCACGTTGGCGTCGATGCTGTTATCGGTGGCCCTTTCAACGGCTGCAGCCGCTATAGCAGCTTGCTCAAGCGATAATGCCACTTCGGCAGAAGCAGCAACCTCTTCAGCGGTCGGCTGAGAGTAGTCAACGGTGGTTTCCATTGATGACTTTTGGAACCACCACATCACCATCAAAGCTAATAAAACAAATACGATAAAATAAGTTAAAAACATTAATCGGCCATCGCGGGCCTGATGCGTAGTTTTACGCGAAAAACTCTGCATTGATGGCTGAACGTCATTAAGCAACTGCTTGTCGAGGCAGGCTTGCACCACAAAGGGATCAGCTTGTACGGCTCGCGCATAGTTTTTTACATAACCGCGTACGTATGTTGCGGCACCGATTTCAATTAAGTTGTCGGCTTCAATTTCTTTTACGATTGCAGGGCGTAAATGTAATTGCGCCGCGATATCTTCAACCGTTGCCCCTTTGTTTTCACGGGCTTTTTTAAGCAAAACGCCCAGTGTGAGTGTTGACTCATCCACTAGGCTTTCTGTATCCGTGTTGGGCAGTTCGTTCTGTTCATTTTTCATCAATGCATGTTCGCCCGATATTGCTTAGCCTGTGGTGATGATGGAAACTTTGCCAGTAATAAGATACCAAAATCTTTTACTGCTTCATCGTTTTTCAAGCCTTGCTCAATTTCAATTCCTATCGCCAAGCTAGCTGCAGTTTGTACTGCTAGGTTATGGTAACGCGATAGTTGCGCTTTTGCCTCTATATATCGTCCGGCTTCTAATTCTAGTTCGGTTAACTCTAATAGTGACGTGCGTCTTCTAGGGTCGTATTTAAGTGCATGATTAAAGTAGTCACGCGCTTTGTCAATTTGACCTGATTTTCGGCTACAAATACCTAGGTTTTCGTAGGTCGATGCCGATTGTACATACGAAGGTTGCTCAATTGCTTTGAGGAACATCAATTCTGACTCATCATAGCGTTCATGCTGACAAAGAAAAGTGCCAAAGTTATTAAATGTGTTACCACTCGCGCCATTAACGCGAGTTGCCTTTAAATACGCTTGTTCGGTTTTTTCAAGCTCGCCCACATAGCTGTAATAGTATGCGTAAGCAATATGGACTTCTTCAATGTCAGGTGCAAACGCTAACGCTTTGTCTAAATTGGCTTTTGCTTGCTCACTATTACCTCTTTGAAGATAAGTGAGCCCCAGTTGTACCCGATGACGCGCTGCGGCCTCTTTATCGACTTTTCGCTCAGCTACCGGCGTATTGGTTCCGGTATAGGTATCTTGTGTCACGCACCCCGTCAATAGGGATGCTGACAGAACAATCCCAACAAGCACACTTACCTTTTTACGAAACATTGCCAAACCTATCTACCAATAGATACAAAGAGTTAATCCATTGTGACCGAAATTTGGTTGTCTTGCATTTGTTTTTTCGCTAAACGTTTGGTTCTGTCGCGAATATCACCAGCAAGCTGACCACAAGCCGCGTCAATATCGTCGCCTCGGGTTTTACGCACGATAACTGTGAGGCCATATTCCATCAATACTTTTGAGAATCTATCGATTCGAGAGTTTGATGAACGTCCATATGGCGACCCTGGGTATGGGTTAAACGGGATCAGGTTAACTTTACATGGTGTGTCTTTCATCAACTTAGCCAGTTCATGGGCTTGATCTGTGCTGTCATTGATATGATCAAGCATCACGTATTCAAGCGTCACGCGGCCACGGTTGGCATTTGATTTCGCAATATAACGACGGATCCCAGCAAGAAACTCAGCTAGTGGATACTTTTTATTAATTGGTACTAATACATCACGCAATTCATCATTCGGAGCATGAATACTCACAGCCAATGCAACGTCTAGTGCATCACCTAAAATATCTAATGCAGGAACCACGCCCGAGGTCGATACCGTGACTCGGCGTTTTGACAGACTAAAACCGTAGTCATCTAACATGATGTCCATTGCCGGAATAACATTTTTTAAATTAAGCAATGGCTCGCCCATGCCCATCATTACAACGTTAGTAATTGGACGGTCACCGGTGTCTTTTACAAAACCGATAAAGTCAGCAACACGCCACACCTGACCGATGATCTCAGCGACGGTAAGGTTACGGTTAAAGCCTTGAGCGCCAGTAGAACAGAAGGTGCATTCGAGTGCACAACCAACTTGAGACGAGACACATAAAGTGGCGCGATCATCTTCTGGTATATAAACCGTTTCAACTTCTTGGCCGTTACCGACATCAATAGCAAACTTAATGGTGCCATCATCTGACTTTTGGTAACTGGCAATTGCAGGCGCAACAATTTCACATTTGCGCGCAAGCTTTGCCCGCAATGCTTTATTAATGTTGGTCATTTTTTCGAAGTCGCTTACACCAAAATGATAAACCCATTTCATCAATTGATCGGCACGAAACGGTTTTTCACCCATATCGGCAAATAACGCTCTCATCGATTTACGATCAAGATCTAATAAATTGATCTTCTTTTCACTCATGTGTGTAACCTCAAAACCTAAAACCTGCATGCGGGCGCCGAATTATACAGACCCTAACAAAATTTGGCCAGTAACCTCTATATGCAAATACACTCATGCTGCTATTTCATGCAGTTACATTAAATATAACTAATCTATAATTGCCAAAACAGCGCAGCAAAGCACATAGCAGCAATCATCGCAGGCAAAACTGCTGTTATAAACAACAATAAATAAACGTTAAAGTGAGTTGTTGCGAGTACACCTAATATAAAGCTGTGCTAAAATCTGCGCTGACTAATGTTGGTCAGCCATATGGAGGTGTAATTTCACCTTTATGATAACTCTTATCATTATAGTATTTGTCGCCATTGCGATCTCTTTTCTTTGTAGTGTGTTTGAAGCTGTTTTACTATCAGTTACACCTAGTTATATCGCCTCTTTAGCTGGCAAAAATCCTGCTGCTGCTGCAAGGCTAGATAAACAAAAAGAAAACGTTGAATCTCCACTCGTTTCTATTTTGACTTTAAATACCATTGCCCACACTGTTGGCGCAGCGGCTGCCGGCGCGCAAGCAGCTAAAGTATTTGGTGACGAGATGTTAGGCGTCTTTTCAGGTGTCCTTACCTTTCTTATTCTGTTCTTTTCAGAAATTATTCCTAAAACCTTAGGGGCGAATTACTGGCGAACATTAGCTCCGTCGATTTCACTGGTACTAATGTGGATGGAGCGCATCACTAAACCACTGATTTGGATGTCAACGCAAGTCACTCAATTATTGGGCAAAGGCGACGAAGGCCAACATATTCGCCAAGAGATGAGTGCCATGGCTGAAATTGGCCGGGCCACTGGCGAACTGGACGAACAAGAGTCAAAAATTTTAACTCAAATGTTGTCAGTTAAAGAGATGCCGGTCACCGCGATCATGACCCCAAGAACCGTTATTTTTAAGCTACCAACAACACTCACCCAAGGTCAGTTTGCCGCGCAACATATGGCTAATCCTTTTACCCGTATTTTGATTTACCAAAATGAGCCGGATAATATTATTGGTTACGTTAACCGTAACGATATCTTATTGGCTGAGCGCAGCACGCCAAAAGAATCAATCGCGGTATTAAACAAAAATCTATTGGTGATCCCGGAAACCGCTAAAATCTTGCCGCTGTTCGAACTTATGATTAAGCGTAATACTAAAATTGCGATGATTGTTGATGAGTACGGATCAGGCGAAGGGATTGTTACATTAGAAGATATCGTTGAGTCATTACTTGGCTTAGAAATTGTCGACTCTAATGATCCTGTAACCGATATGCAGCAATTAGCTCGTAAGCTATGGAGCCGAAGAATGCAGCATAAAGGGATTGTGCTGTCAGGTGACGGTGAGTTTGATAAACAAGCCCACTAAGCGAGCCTCGCGATTTAAAGCGACCGTTGAGTATTAAAAAGGGAGCCTAGCTCCCTTTTTGCTGTCTGCTGTTAAATTTTAC
This sequence comes from Shewanella youngdeokensis, assembly GCF_033180165.1. Taxonomy (GTDB): domain Bacteria; phylum Pseudomonadota; class Gammaproteobacteria; order Enterobacterales; family Shewanellaceae; genus Shewanella; species Shewanella youngdeokensis. The sequence goes on along the minus strand of NZ_CP136522.1, from coordinate 1,210,636 downwards.
GTCTTTTATTCAGCTCATATCACTCTGACATTGACCTTATACATGTCAACGCCAAGTCGCCCATTTGGCTAGCTTCGTAAAAAATTACTCTGCATTTTTATTAGTCGATTTATATTTTACTGTCATAAAAACGCAAGAAAATATCGACATAATCCCCCTAAAATTCGCTAAATATTGGCCGACAAATCGAACAATTTATTACTTGGAACGCTATTGGTGTTATAATTTTTGTTTGGTTCTGAGGATTACGATGACGTCTAACTACACGCTAAAGCTTGCCCACATCAACGACACACATTCTCATTTCGACGCAAATAGACTGCAGTTTACGATCTACGAGCAACAACAAGCACTAACACTTTATACCCACAGTGGCGGCTATCCCCGTATTGGTTACCAACTTTCTCAGGCCAGATTGTCGGCTAAAGCCAATCATCAATCTTTTTTGTTTCTTCATGGCGGCGACAGTTTTCAAGGCACACTTTACTTCAATGAGTTTAAAGGCAAAGCAAACTCAGACTTGCTGAATAGGTTAAAGCCCGATGCCATGGTACTTGGCAACCACGAAATTGATGCCGGCAACGGCCCAGTTTTAGATTTTCTTAACGACATCAACTTTCCATTACTCGCGGGCAATATGGATCTTAGCCAGGAAAGTAGTCATAAAGCGAGCCGCCTTAGTGGCCACCGCAACCTATATGAATACGACAATCACAGCCAAACGGCTAAATACATACTGAAACCACTACAAGATAAACAAGTGGCGGTGATTGGCATTACGCTGGAGCAAATGCATGAAATCGCGGGCCCTGATCCCGATACCCATTTTTTAGACGCCCTCGAAACCACGCAACGCACAATAGCAAAACTACACAGCGAAGGTGTCTTCCATATCATCGTTTTAAGTCACTTAGGGCTTGAGCAAGACAAAATACTGGCAGCTAGCGTTGACGGGATCAGCTTAATTGTTGGTGGACACTCCCATACCCTGCAAGGTGACTTCGCAGAACTTGGCTTGAGCCATACCCCCTATGCAGAACGAGTCAATAACACCCCGATTGTGCATGCGGGTAAATATGCCGAAACCATTGGCATTGCCGATGTTACTTTTGACGCTCAAGGGCATGTTACCGCTATTGATGGCAGCAATTATTTTATGCTGGATCAACAGTTTATTTTGCAAGCGAGTGAAGGCGAAGTCAGCGCTGAACACTATCTAGCGATCCGAGCCAAACTCGACGCCAACCCAGCCATTTTTTGGGACGGTGAAGACACCCAAGTACAGCAAACCATCCTTGAAAAGTACCGCCCTAAGATTGACGCATTAAATAATCAAATACTGGGTTTTGTGCCTAAAAATTTAATCCATACTCGCTTGCCCAGCAAAGTACTGCCACATGGTAGCGAAATTGCGCCGTGGGTAAGCCGCAGCATGTTTGCCGAAACTAAGCATTGTGGTATTAACGTGGACTTTGCACTGCATAATGCCGGTGGAGTTAGGCAGTCACTCAATAAAGGTCAGTTAAGCCATGCAGAGGTCATTGGCCGTATTTTACCGTTTGACTTGCCATTAGTGACGTACCAAATTCAAGGCAGATATCTGTTTGAAATGTTGGAGTCAGCGATTAATGCGGCGACCAACAACGGTGTTATAGGCACAGGAGCTGGCAGTTTTCCGTATACTTACGGACTGAAATATTTTTATGACGGCAAACAAAGTTTAGGTTACCGGATTATTAAAATTGAAATTATGCGCCAAGTTGCTGGTCAAACAGTGTGGATTGATATTGACCGCAACCAAGATTACATTGGTGTGTCATCAGCTTATACCGCTTCGGGTAAAGAGGGCTATTCACCTATTTTGCAGTCAAATTGGCTGCAAAGTGTTGAACATTTAACGCTGCCAGGTGCCTTTATCCAGTTTTTAGGTCGTTCTCAACCTTTCACTGAAGCTATTGAACCCCAAGTGTATTACACCAGCCAACACAGTTAAATTTAAAGTTTATTGATATCTCATCAACGGCCGGGCAATAAGGTAACCTAAGCTATTGCCCACCTGTAAGGCTCTGGCGGATCAGCTATCATGCTTGCCAGCCCCTAGCAAAACTGCAACAAAAAGACGGCTACAAAGGCTTACTCATTAAAAAGCCCATAATGATTTGGCCACGTTTTTCTTGATAACTACGGTGCCGCTGTTTAAACCCATGAGTTAAAAACAATGGTTTTGACAACTTAGAAGCATCAACGGATAACTCCCTTACTTTCGTTATTCTTGCCCAGCTCTGCAGTTGGTTAAACAGCGCTGCAGCAATCCCTTGGCGCTGGTAATCTGGATGAACATATAAACTGTCGATATAACCAAGACTATGAAAATGCGTTTCAATGTTAATCATACCGCAGCAAACAGGTAGCCCTAATTGAGTGCGTTCGTCATCAATCATTAGCCACGATTTAGAGCGACTCAGCCTTTTATGCCAATGGTATTCAGAGCGGGGAGCGTATGACCAAGCTTGTTTTTCAGCCTGTGAATAAACGCTGTTTTCAATACTATTAATCGCTAAATGATATAGCTGACTCACTTGCCGTGCATAGCATTTTTGGTAGGGAATGATTTTGAGCATGGGCATCTTATATTTGAAACAATAATATTATTTTGCGTCAGTTAAGCGCAAAAGAAAACGGCGCAAACTAAGTTTGCGCCGTTTCTTTTAAACTACAATGTGCGCTCAGCAATGCAAGCTGACGCAAGTAGCAGAATTACTTTTTATCGATACGACCAACAAACAAGATTTTGTCAAAAGTACGATTTAGCGTTTTACTTGTAAAACTACTCATCCACATTTGCTCTTGAACAACAACGGTATCGCCTTTGCTCACTTCGATTTGTGGACCCGCTGCCCAAAATGTTTGGTCAGCATCTTTAATTTGAACGTAGGTATAACCGCCGCCATTCATAGTGTCCATGACAGTACCTTCATGCATAACGCCTTGAGCCCAAGCACTAGACATACCAAGAGCAAGTGTTGCTGCAGCCGCCAATTTAACTAGTTTAGCAATCATCGGAAATTTCCTTTCAAAAGTTATCAACTCCCGCTATTAAAGCATGCTATAAATCTTAAATCTCTAATACTCACAACTATTGATAATCAAATCATCAACTATTAGATCCAACTCTCATTCCCAAAGTATTTATGCCTAACAAAGGAACCAAACTCATCAGCTTCTATCGCCGGTTTACCTGCTTAACTTTATCAAGCAGTGGCTGCAACATCCCTTCAAGCCCATTGAGCTTAACCTCATACATTAGCGCAAGCTGCTGCCCAAGTTTACCTTCAGGAAACCCCTTCGAATGAAACCAAACTAGGTAGGGTTCAGGTAGTTCCAGTAAATAGCGCCCTGCATATTTTCCAAATGGCATTTTCTGTTTAATTGCCTCTTGTAATAACTTCTCATCCATACGCCACACTCGTTACATTAACCGATTTACTATCAGCAAAGATTAACATGAGCCTTTATTTTGTCTGTATATTTTTTACTGACAAACCTATTTAACACTAGCAAAAGCACTTACGTTTAAAACATAGCATCAACTCTGAGTTATATTTACATATAACAAATAGAAATATTAAAAGTCGAAATTAGAGTATATCGGAATAACAAATACTCAGGAATCAGCCTGCTGGGTCAATAGCCTAGTTAAAACACACCTTAAAACAACGATTAACATCATGCTAAAACACTAATTTAAAAGCTAAAAAATAGCGCTGCCAGCCGTTAATTTTTTAGTGTCAAAAAACCATCAAAAACAGGGTTGGCGTCAAAAAAAATCGTGCTGTCAAACTCCTTAAATGCGTCAAAAATCATACTATTGATCTTATTAAGGCCACTGCTTAAATTACTCCCTCAGTCTCTAATATTAGCCGCTTAGTTAACAAAACTTATCAAATGACTACAACAGCGTGCATCGAGCATGGTTGAACATTGTCAGCACAACAAGCGCTACTAGGAACAAACATATGATCATATTAATCGGAGGGGAAAAAGGAGGCAGCGGCAAAAGTTGTCTAGCACAAAACATCGCAGTCTTTTTAACTGCAGAGTGCCACGCTTCTGTCATCATTGTTGACTGCGATCCACAGCGAACAACCGCTGATTGGATCACCACCAGAAATAACAACCCTAAATTACTCAATATTAACTGCGTACAATTGTACGGAAAAATACGTAATGACTTGCTCAGCCTTGAGCAGCATTATGACTATGTTATCGTTGATTGCGGCGGTCAAGATAACCTCGCTTTACGGGCTTCCATGTCGGTTTCAACCCATGTGTTAATGCCATTAAGGCCTAAACGTCGAGACCTAAAAACTGTAAGTCACATGGATGAAATAGTTGCAACCTGCATGATGATAAACCCCAAAATGCATGCATCATTTGTTATGACTCAATGCCCTAATTTACCCTACCAAATTAGCCGTATTACGGCCGCTAAAGAGGTATGTAAAACTTACGACATTCACGTATTAGACGCCATGACCTACAGCCGTGATATTTATGATGACAGTGAAGAGTCTGGTTTATCTGTATTAGAAATCGATCCCAAAGGTAAAGCGGCTGACGAGATAAGGCGCATTGCTTGTGAAATGCTTCAAGCCACTAATGCCACCGAGATCCGCAATCAAATAGCCGAAGCAAAAATGGCAAAAATAAGGAATGATTATGGCTCTGGACGATCTCAAAAAAAGCTCTACGCCATCTAATATAACTCAAAGAACTCAACATACCGTGCACTGTAGTCCACTCGCATTAGAGCGGTTAATCGACGACTTTATTAATGGCGCTACCGACTATGAGACTGGTAATACTCGCCCATTATTCTGCCCTACACCGCAAGTCACTTTTAAACGGTTAACAGCCAAAACGCCATTGCGGCTATTTAGCATACTGACCAATTAAAAATCGATGACTGCATCAGCACCGGCTTTGATGCATCAAAAGTAACCAAGCGTGGTGCCTACATTAGAAGGCGTCCTCACTTCACATTATTGTGCTGCCCTACCGGCAATCAGCTCAACTTTACTGTTTTAACCCCCTCAAGTGTGGCCTGAGCCAAACAATCGACACCAGAAGTTGAAATCCAAGCTGTTGAGCCACATATCATTAACATAATCGCGGCAAGTTGCTGTAACGTGTTAACTGAAACCGAGGGGAACCAATGCTTGCAATGTTTTGCATCATACTTGTCAGTGCAAGCGCTATTTGCTGGATTATGAGCCACACTTGGCGAACTAACCTGCGCCGAGCCAAAATAACTCACCAGCCCTTTCCACATGCATGGCGAGCAATACTCAAACACAGAATGCCATTTTTTAGAGCATTACCCGCAGATCTACAATTGCAGCTAAAAAAGCACATTCAAATATTTATTGCAGAAAAGCGCTTTATCGGCTGTGACGGCTTAACAATAGACGATGACATTCGCGTTACCGTCGCGGCGCAAGCCTGCTTGTTATTGCTTAACCGTAAAACAGATTACTATCCACACTTAAAAGAGATCTTAATTTATCCTTCAGTGTTGATAGTCAGTAATGAGCAACATGATCACAACGGGTTAGTGTCGCAACAACGCCGAGTATTGTCTGGAGAGTCTTGGCAGTTTGGAAAGGTGGTATTATCTTGGCAAACAGCCAAAGAAGGAGCAGCAATACCCGATGATGGCAGCAATGTCGTTATTCATGAATTCGCTCACCAGCTCGATCAAGAAGGGGGTCAAGCCAATGGCGCACCAGTTCTAACTCACTCACAAGATTATGCTTCATGGTCAACGGTCATGATGCAAGAATACCAACAACTCGTTACGGCGAGTCAAAGCCAGCAACATTCTCTTTTTAGTTATTATGGGGCAACTAACCCGGCTGAATTTTTTGCGGTAATCAGTGAAGTTTTTTTCGAACAACCACAAACATTAAAAGCGTATCATCGCGCACTGTATGATGAGTTAAGTTCTTTTTATCAACTTGATCCCGTAAACTGGTATTAAAATCACCCAAAAGTTTAGCCACCAATAAATACAATGAGGCTCCAATGCAGACCACCCTCTTTGCAAGATCCATACGCTCAGCCATTATCATTTTAATGTTATTCGGTGTAAACACCGCAGCCCAAGCCACCAGTGAACATGACCAACAGCAAGCTGCAGTATTACTCGATAACCTCAATATCTATTCAGCCAATGCCGATTGGGACAACTACTTTGATTTATATGCTGACAACGGCATATTTATTGGCACTGATGTAACCGAACATTGGAATAAGGCACAGTTTGAAAAATACGCGCGCCCGACTAATGGCTGGCGATACGACTTAACAAGCCGCACAATGGCCCAGCATGGAGATGTCATTTGGTTTGATGAGATACTTCACAGCGACGCTTACGGTGTAAGCCGGGGAACTGGCACATTAATTAAAACCGCAAAAGGCTGGAAAATAGGCCAATACCATCTTAGTTTTCCTATTCCTAATAAGCTGGCTAAATCTATTACACAGCAAATAAAAGCGGCTGCAAAGTAATAACCTTAAGGGTGCTGCATAAGGTGAAGCACCCTTTATGATTTCATAGCTACGCGAAAACACAAATTAGCCAATTCATAAAAATGGCTAAAACCATCAAAGTCTTGCTCACTTAACCGCCTTCCGGTGCAGTCTTTATCAGCGTAAATAACCCCAATCACAATATGTTCAACGATTAATGGGGCAATCATAAAGCCCGTGGGCGAAGTGATACTCTTGAGTTGGTCATTAATATGTAGCCGCCACTGTGTTGAGTTGGGACTATCAACTAACAAGGGTTCTTTGGTTTTTATAACTGCTTTAAAAATGTTATCCATATCAGTGAGGTCAATCGTAAACAGGCTTTTCATTGCCCTTGCATTATCACCGCCAACAATATGCGGTGTAAGCGTATCTCGGTCAGCATTAAGCAACAGCACGGCACAGCGATCAACACCAACGCCATGCACAATACCCTGCAGCACAAGTGTCAACACTTGGTCTACATCTGCACTATTAAGCGCCATTTGTGTGAGTTGTCGTAAATATTTTAGCTGAGCCATAGGTTTCGCTCCTCTTGCCACTAAATGCGGTTTAACCGTTGGATGCTCTAGCAATAAAAGTTTGGCATCAGGCAGGTGCTCAATCAATACAGTCACTCCATATAATTTAGCTAATAGTTCAGTGTGTTGTTGGCAGTGAATCATTTGGGCTTTCAACTGATCCATTTCAATATTGAGCATAGCTGCAGCTTGGCGCAATCGCTTAGACAATTCCAACATTAAAGGAGGCGTTTGAGACAGCAGCTGGCTTATTTTGTTAGCAAGATAGACACTCTCAGCTTCAGGGCAGCGCTCATCAACATCACTGAAAGTCGGCAATAAATACTCATTTAAACCACCATGCACACCTAAACCATTTGAAAGCTCTATAAATTGGGCCCCTAACACTTGGTTGGTTGCACGTTCGCGCGCCTCTATGGTGTCGCACTGACTTAACTTGGTCTGTAGTACCAGTGTTTCAGCGCAACCACTACTCCAAAAGGTATTCTCACCTACTCGGTAGAATAAAGCGCCAATAAAAGCACTGCGCTGCGCAGCGTAACTGGGCTCAGTGATAAATAACGTCGAAAGCATTGCAGCTTGAAATGCCTGTGCAACTGATTGTAATGCTTGCTTATAGCAAGCATCAGACAAATATTCACGACCAAGTAATTGGGCTAAATAAACAGCGGTAATACATATGTTTTTTACAGTACAAAACCCCAACTCTTGCACCGCTTCAGCCAAACTACTTATCGTATTAATGCCTTGGCGGAATACCACACTATTGGTAACCTCAAGTACCCTTATTAATAGAGCAGGATCATGGGCTAATACCTGTTCTAATGCCTCTACAGAAGCGGGCTGGCTTTCAGTGATCTCAGCTAAGGAGTTAACCATAAAGCAAAGCCTAGGCATTTCTTGCTGACTGATGCGCAGCGCCCAATATTGCGCCCCCTTTAAAGCATTGTCTTTATGGTTGCTTTCTATCAAATAACACTCTGCTTATGACCCATAACCGTCAAACATAAATTTATAAAATAGCGCTTTATAAAATCCTGCTCTGCGCTGCTTTTAAGATACTAATTGAGTTAATTGTATACGCAATCAGTGCAAAGTGCAGATTAGACAAGCAAATAGTGCGCTGTTTGACTGACAAGCAGTTTGAGTCAGCATCAGTTTATTTCAGGCAAAAAAAAACGACTCCGAAGAGTCGCCAATCACAACCGTAAAAGCACCAAGCACGATAACAGGCATGCCGAACACTTTGTTTAATTAAAAACCCATGCAGCACGTAGGATTACTGCACAGGGACACAAGCTGCAAAAAACAGCTAAAACTATGGCTTCAGAGTATTTTGCCCGAGGTCACGAGCCTATCTACGCGGAGTTAACGCGCAGAAAACTCGATAAAAAATCCACAAAAATTAGTGTCTAGACTCTGACCGCCCAAAACACAGTTAAAACCAGCGTCAAATAAGTCTGTTAAGACTCAAATAATAACCTAGCAAACTCTAGCGCCGGCTAAAAATATAGACTTTGTAACTAACAGCTCATAACACACCAAGTTACACTCGCTATTAATACCGATACCATTGCGTAATAGCGCAGCCAAATATGTCAGCCAAATGTCTATTGGCACACCACCATTGCCGTCAGCCTTTTCTCGCATTACACATGCTTAGCTAACTCTAGCAAGCAACGCATAAATGAGTAACTTGTAACAAAAACTAACGATAAAGTGTCACTTATGCAAGCAAGCGGCAGCGAACAAACACAGCAATGAGCACGGATTTGCACTTATGCATTATCAGCAAGCACCGAACAACTACAGCTATTACCACTTAAAATACAAAGAGTTACAAAACCACACTTTACGTAAACATACAAAATACATGGATTGTAAGACAAATTGACCAAACTATTAGCGCGGAGATTAAGTACGTAATTAAAAAACTATATGTATTGAATCATTTACACCGTGAGAAGCATTCAAAGTGTTGCAATATTTAGCCTTATGTTTAATCATGCCTTTCGCGTAAAAGATTAAAAGCTTTATTTAACAGTGTGTTAAAGCGTATTTCACCCCAGCCACATTAAAACACCCGTTTAAATGTTACGTAAACGTAAGCTTTGCGGTAATAGGTTAACTCGCCAAATTAAAGTTGATAGAAGTATAGTGACCAACATCACAAATTTTTTTTGGTTTATTAAGTTTTTTTAAACAAATTCTACTAATAACAATGATTAACGCTGCAATATTACTGTTAGTAGTTATGCATTGCTAAGTATATAGGTCCGTTACTAGCCCTTTTTGCCTGTTGCAATAGCCAGCAGGTAAGTAACAGCGCCATTGGTAATGGCGCAATCTACGCAAACCAAATGCAATATTCAGTACAACAAGCACTGCCATCATGGGGGGTCGCCACATAGTAGATATAGGTCAGTGTAAAACGAGACAAACACGAATAAAATTGAACTAACAGGCATTTAGCCACTCAACATATGCGGCACATGTAATTTCAGTGTAAAATATCGAGAAATCACATAGATTAGCAGCCGAAGCAGACTCTACGACAATAGACCTTGTCAGATGGGTTAATGCTTGGGTATTATGACCGACAGATTTTTATGAAGTAGCGCACTCAATGACAATTAAAAGAAGAAGTCTTACCCTTTTGGGCGCTGCTGCGCTCACATTATCACTCAGTGGTTGTAGTGTATTTGACTGGCTAATTTACAAGCCAGACATTCCACAAGGTAACTACATGGAAGATCAGCAAGTTGAAAAACTGCGTATTGACATGACTAAAGAACAAGTTGAATACGTTCTAGGTCGCCCTGTATTGCGTGACAGTTTTTCAGACAATATTTGGTACTACGTTTACCACTATAAAAGTGGTCGCGATGCCAGCATCATTCATAAAGAGCTGATCCTGCATTTTAGCGGTGATAATCTAGTTGAAGTGAAAGGTGACTATGATTTAAGTGAAGAGTTTACAACTCCACTTGAGCAGAGCAAATTACCAACCTTGAATTCAATCGATGATACTCAATCATCAGAGCAACGTGCAAAAGCAGAGCAGTAAAAACTAAGCCCAGCTCGTTATTAAAAAATAACCAGTAACATGGCTTACCGAATTGCTAGTTTCAAGTGTATGAAACTAGCAATTTAAGCCGCTTTACACATGAGCAAACACGCTATTATAACTTCCCGCCAGTGACCTTATTCACCCGCCCTTCCTCTTTAGCTTTTTCAGCACGTTTACGACGAACATCTTTTGGATCGGCAATCAATGGTCGATAGATCTCAACACGTTGGCCTGGCAGTAAAACCTCAGAATGCTTAACTGCACGGCTAAAAATACCTAATTTAACAGTGCCCAAGTCAATGTCAGGGAAAAAGCGTTGTATGCCACTTTGTTTTACCGCGTCAATACAACTGGTGCCCGAGGCGACATTCACTTTAATCAGCTTTTGCTGGTGCGGCAAAGCATAAATAACTTCAACAGCAAACAACTCTTGTTCAGTACTCATTTATAAATCACCTTTGCACGACTGGTAAATGCCGTCACCATTGAAGACATTAACTCTTTAAATACTTTACCAAATGCCAGATCGGCAACGGGGCTAGAAAACTCAAAGTTAAGCATAAAATCAACTTTGCAAGCGTCATCGGTTAACTCGGTAAATGTCCACTCACCAAACAACTCTTTAAATGGCCCACTTTCTAGTTGCAGTTTAATACTCTTGCCAGCAACAACATGGTTGCGAGTAGTAAATGTTTTACTTATTCCAACTTTAGCGACATCAACAGATGCAAGCATCATTTCGCCATCAAACTCAATGACCTTGCCACCGACACAACCGGGTAAGAATTCCTTATAAGATTCGACATCATTAACCAAGTCATACATCTGCATGGCACTAAAGCGAACTAATACACTGCGGGAAATTTGCGGCATGAATCATAGAGACCAGAGTAGAAACAAGATAGACAGATTTTAACATGACCACAAAAAAACGCATCTTTGACGCGCCCCAGCAACATTAAGTGTTCAAAAAGCCGACAAACTAGTCAACAAAAGCATAAATTATCGAATATTTCGGCTTCGCCAATTCCAAATTCTGCATGCCTGAGTATAATGAGCAGCCTATGGCTAAGAAAAACGCAAAAAAATCAAAAAACACATCCGCTTCTATCGCCCGTAATAAACGCGCGACTTTCGACTATAAGTTTGAAGATAAAATGGAAGCTGGCCTGTCTCTTATGGGATGGGAAGTTAAGTCTATTCGAATGGGCAAGGTTAACTTGTCTGAAAGCTATGTATTTCTAAGAGAAGGCGAAGCCTATCTGTTTGGTTGTACAATAGCGCCACTCAATACCGCCTCTACTCACGTAGTATGCGACCCATTACGTTCTCGTAAATTACTGCTCAAACGCAAAGAGCTAGATAAATTACAAGGCTTAGTGGACCGTAAAGGTTATTCAATCGTTCCTATCTCTATGTACTGGCAAAAAGGTGCATGGGTGAAGATTGAAATAGGCCTAGGTAAAGGTAAAAAAGAACATGACAAACGTGATGATACTAAAGATCGCGAATGGCAAATTGAAAAAGCGCGTACCATAAAAAAAGCGGTACAGCAGTAATTCAACTTTTAATATTCAATCACGTACAAACACCTGTTTAACGTCAAAGCGCAGTTTCAGCTAACAATATGTCTTAAACCGCGCAGATTGACATATAACGGGCATTAAACGAACAATCGATTGCTAATGCGGTTTTTATGCTTGGTAAAACAAGATGTGTCGCGTTACAATCACGTTGTACTTGGGGGCGATTCTGGATTCGACAAGATTCTCGAAACCCTGGGAGCATGCCGAGGGGCGGTTGGCCTCGTAAAAAGCCGCACTGTTATAGTTGCAAACGACTCTAACTACTCTCTAGCAGCTTAGGCTAGCTAGCCATCTTGCCGAAACTTCTCAAATGGGTTTGGTTTATAGATGGTCATCTCACATTTGATAGCGAGGGAACCATGTTCAGGGGTGAACCGCGAAACAGTACTGAACTCGCCAATTGCAATCCTGTCTTTCGGAGTGTACTTGGTTAACCAAAAGAGAGACTAAGCATGTAGCGCCTTGGATGTAGGTTTTTTGGACGCGGGTTCGAGCCCCGCCGCCTCCACCAAATAAAACAAAGGGTTAGCCGAAAGGCTAACCCTTTGTCACATCTGAATGTCCACAAAATGCCCACGCAAGTTTATATTTTTGTCCACAACGCATTAGTCCTCAATATTTGGCACCATTACATTTTGATATTTTTCATTTCATTTTTTATTTTTTGGTAAACCTCTGTTTTTAAGAGGCTTAATTTTTTGCTTCTTTTTGACCAATTGTGAGAAGTCGTCACGGAATCGAAGTTCACCCCAGTAATCATGCGGGTTGTAACGGGAAGCACTGGAAGTACGCAGCCAGCCATTGTTAATCAACCACACAAAAATGCACGCCGAACGACTCGACTGCAGCAATGGTAATAAGGTATGTCTTCAAGACTCACTAGAGTTCTTTTAGGGCGTGGCATTTGTGGTTCCAACTAAAACCCGTCAAGCAAGCTTAGTCGGAGGGGAATTCGCGCCATTAATGATGGCTGTCTTTGTGTTTTTCTTTCAGCCACATGCACGAAGCTCACTTCGGCTGATAGGACATCGTGAGTATCTGCGCCAATCGCGAGGTGCAATTTACGCCATTTGCAGCGCTCCCCTTACCGTGCTTGCGGGTTTTCCAGTCGACTTCAGCATCTACGTTAAATCAATAAAAAGATGTGCCTTAGGAGCATGACTTGTTGCCCTATAGTCAATCTGAACTTTTAAAAGCAAAAGTGAAATAAACAGCAAACTTATTTATTATCCCTTCCTGGCTACTCTCTTACAAATTCTTTCCAGGTCGTGTGATAAAGTTATTGACCAAGAATTGTAAGATCACAGCGTTATCTTAGGGATCTCTTGCGCTTGCTCAATAAAATGCTGACAACGTTTTTCTACTTGCTGGTGGTATTTAGCCATATACGTTTGTTGAGCTAGACTTAGTTCCCCTAACAGACCAATTGCACTACTTAGCTGTTCAGTAATAGATTTGGCTATTTTTTGTAACTGACGCATAAGCAGCTTGCTGTTGATCTGGCATTCATCGGCAAACTCCATAAGCTGGTAAGCATTGATGGCATGAGGCTCAAACTCATCGCCTATAGCCATCGCTAGCTCTTGTTCAAACTCTGGGTACATCTGCACATTAACTAAATCATACAAAGGGGTTGGTTCTAAGCCTGATTTGCTGACAAAGAAGCTCATGTTCTTACCATGGGCGTCATGATTGAAGACACACAGGTTGAACAGTACCCAATTCAGTAGGGTTAACTTGGCGGCAATGGGATTCTGGCACACTTGAGTTAGCTCAAAGAGTCTTTTAAGGCTAACACCATCGCGGATATGAGCAACATCACGCTGCTTACCTAAGTTACGCTCATATTTTCTATCAACGCCCAAGTTACAAGCTTGGCATGCATCAATAAGGTGTTTTCGCTTTACTACACCATTAACCAGTTTACGGTCAAACCGCTCAACCACTAACGTGGGATATTGGTCAAAGTAGTGCAGCTCAACATTGGCTGTAGGTAAGCCTATTAACTGGGCGAGTTTCATTGTCACAAACTCATTAATAACCAGGTGCTGCTGAGTACTCTTTTCAAATTTGATTATATGAGTTGAACACAAATCACCACTACCAAACCCAAACTCACCGTTTAGCTGCAAGACGTTAATTTTTGACTGCACACCAGCAACAGAGAGCCTTGGCTTATCATCCCACACTTCCATGGCAAACAAACTTGGATCGGCTAAGCGTTGCACTAACTCAGGAGTGGTAATAGGTCTAAATTCTGTTTTAGACTCGATGCTCTCATCTTGGCGAACAAATAACACAGCCCCCGATGTATCCTGCCCAATGCCATGGATCAAGGCAAAGGTATTTTGCTTAGACACGGCAAGGTAGTCGATTAAGTGATCTAAACCTTGGTTCTCTGGCAGTAGGTTTTGTAGATAGCGCCGAATAGCACTTGATTGAATGATACCTTCTAGCGGTAAATGTGGTGACAGGGCAAAGCCCTGCAGCTTCCATTGTGGTTGGTATACAAAGTGAAAGTTATCAGTATCTGGATCAAAGCTTAAATCAGCAATAACCTGATTATTGAAAAGTACATTTAAACTGTATGCGTTAGACCCAACCATCATTAGCCTCACTTTCTGTGCTAGATTCCTGGTCCCATGGTTTTATTGAGAGCTGGACGCCTAATCCTTGCATTACATCCATTACCGCAGATAGACGAATGTCACCTCGCCCCTGCTCTATTTTAATGTAGGTCTGCTTAGCAATACCGCACAATGCTGCTGCGTCGGTTTGAGTGATGCCACTTTGGGTACGCTTTGCCTTTATTGCGGCCCCTAGTAACTCAACTGAAAAGGTTTTAGAGAGATCGGGGCTTGCTAGGGCTTTTACAGATTTGGCCATTTAATACCTCCTATTGTGAACACCAGCATATAGGGTTAATTTAAACTGCTTAGCTAAACGCTAATGTAATCGTATAAGTCTATATTAATAGACTTATACAACAGATTATAGGCTGAGAACGATAAAGTCTATATTTTTAGACTTTTAGCCAAAAGGTATGTTCAGGAAGCATAAAGTACCTAAAGTTAGACTTTATTAAATTGAAGGGTATTCACTTGCTAGAATGATATGAGGAAGGCCGTAGGTGAGGTTTTTTAAAAGTTTTTGAATATGCTGACACTAACTGGTAGTTACTCACCCTTATTGTAACACCCATAGTAACACCCGCAGCAACAAGAGCAACTAAAATACAATATATACATACATTTAAAGCAAAAAGGAGAGCCCCGCCGCCTCCACCAAATAAAACAAAGGCTAACCCTTTGTCACATCTGAATGTCCACAAAATGCCCACGCAAGTTTATATTTTTGTCCACAACGCATTAGCCCTCAATATTTAGCACCATTACATTTTGATATTTTTCATTTCATTTTTATTTTTGGTAAACGTCTGTTTTTAATCGACTTAACCTTTTGCTTCTTTTTGAGCGATTGTGAGAAATCGTCACGGAATCGAAGTTCACCCCAGCAATCATGCGGGTTGTAACGGGAAGCACTGGAAGTACGCAGCCAGCCATTGTTAATCAACCACACAAAAATGCACGCCGAACGACTCGACTGCACCATTGGTAATAAGGTGTGTCTTCAAGACTCACTAGCGTTCTTTTAGGGCGTGGCATTTCAGCCTCCAACTAAAACTTATCAAGCAAGCTTAGTCGGAGGGGGAATTCGTGCCATTAATAAAGGGTGTCTATGTTTTTATTAAATGGCTATTTTTCTTTGTCTATTAGATCCAGTCCATTTTCAACTTCACCAAAAAACGCATGTTTTTTTGTTTGAAAATACCGTACAAAAAGTCTAAAAAGTTAAAAAAATCATATATGGCATTACCGGCTTCATATTCTTTGGTGGCGGTTTTAATAACAGAGCTCCCTAACAGCTCAGATGCTTCGTCAGAATCAATAACAAAACCATGATCTTTATAATGGTTAGTGAAATGATCTGCTAGCTCTTCACATGTTTTAGAGTCAGGTAATGTTTTACCGTTTAATAAGCGTATTGCATATTGAGTAGCAGATTCATTAATCCTTTCAAAATAACCAAGATCTCGAATACTAACATTAGCATTTAAATACTGTGCGAACATATCTGACGCCGTTGGATGTTTAGCAGTCATTTCCGCTATTTTCTCAACAGCATTTGCCAAACCTAATGCAGGAAAACCATTAAATTGTGGATCTATTGGACCTAACTGACTAAGCAATCCCATATGTAACTCAGTAGCACCCAATGATATTAATGTTGCAGCTGATTTAGCTCTTCTTGGAATGGATATCACAAATTTACTTTTTGCTAGTCTTTTGCATGTTTTACTAATCAAGTAAGCAGGTTCAATTTGCCCCCCGCCACTTTCAATAAACATAAGAATATCTTTCTTATTATCAAGGTCGCTTACCGCTCGATATATCTTATCTGAGTGAAATCCACTTATTGATTTATGTTCATCATAAAGAAAAATAACGTGATAATTCTCTAATTCATAATCTTTAAGTATTTTTTTTAAATGCTCGTTTATACGAGATTTAATATCCTCTTCATCCAATTTATCTTTAAACATTTCGACTTGATCACCAATGATAGATAAATCATAAGTTTTCTCTTCGATTGCTTCGTCCTGATTTTCAACTTCTTCCTGTGCCATTGGAACTCCTTGAGCCATTTAACGCCCGGTTAAGTGGTGAGTAACGCACCACCGAACCAAATTTAAAGACCGTAATCACACAACTAAAATACAAAGCCAGCCATTGTTAATCAATAACATAACGACCTTTAAAACAAACAGCAATGCACGAGTAACCGTTCACTTGATGCAGAACAATATTTGGCATGCTGCTAGTGAATTATTAACTAAAGCAGCGCTGTATCAGGCAAAAATGGCGAATTTTAGGCGCGTGCTGTTAACTCGGCACTTTGGTTGAGTTTGACAGAGAAAGTTTGGTTTGAACGAGGAGTGGAGTTTACTCTAGCGGCAAGTACTGGCAACTTTTTGCAAAATGCCGTCGACGTTTTTCAAGGTGTTCTGAGTAGCGACTGAGCTCTTGCAATGTGCCTACAGGCCCATGAAATAGATGACCAAATTCAGCAACGATTTTGACCCAGTTTGCTGTTGGGATATTCAATCGATTAAGGATGCTTTCGGCATTGGCGGATATTGCGCCGCACTTATCATCACGAATGATTCTGCCTGTTTCATCAACCAATTCAAGGTGATCGCTAAGCATAAACGCAATACCCTTTGGTTGGTGTTCGCGCTCGTGACCAAAAAACACTAAGCCAGCCATTGTTAATCAATAACATAACGACCTCTATAACACACTACAATGCATGAGTGACCTTTCGTTTGATACGAAACAATGTTTGGCATGCTACTAGTGGATTTTTCGCTAAAGCAGCGCTTTATCAGGCAAAAATGGCGAATTTTAGGCGCGTGCTGTTAACTCGGTACTTAGATCTTGAATTCGGAAGCTAAAAAGTTTAAATGGCTCAGATAGGGAATAAGCTTGCAGTAGTAGTTTACTGGCACGTCACTTTAGCCCTTTACATAAAAATCGCCACTGTAATTTTCATTAAAGTGGCGATTATTTTCGCTTTTAAAATTGTATCAAGCTAACAGTGTTACTTGTTGAACATCTCATGTGCACGAACGACTGTTGAACGGTAACCAGGCTCATGTTTAGTTAAAGTTTTCACTTTCATTTCAACTTTAATTTCATTGGTTTCTGGGTCAACTTCTGTGATCCAATGTTCAGGAGCCTGTTTAGGATCCATCAAGCCTGCAGATGCCGATGCCATGAACATTGTTTGATGATCTTGCTGATATTCAGTAATTGAGGTAATCGCTGAGTACCACTCGTTACCACGCTCTTTACCGTATTCCCATGTTTGTTCAACGGTCATGTCTTTATCATTCACCTTATATTCAACACCACGGCTATACTTCATACTTGCTAACGCAGGTTGCTCAAGACCACGACCATCACCATTATCAAACACGGTAACGGTTCCTCTTTCTGGTACTGGCCAAGCTGTATGCTGTGTCCATGTCCAATCAAAGTCGCCTTCACAACCTTGGTCGTTACAATCCAGTTTTTTGCCTTTGTTGTTAACTGGTGTCAGTACCTTGTCAGCTAGCTCGCCTTTCCAGCCCGCTGGCGTACCTAAAATCCATTTAACTTGGTTATCGCGGCCAACTTTAATGACTGCTGATTGGTGACGTGAAGAGATGATAATTGAATCGTCTTCAGCATCGTAGCCTACTGAGTTAATGTGCAACCAGTTACGACCAGCACTAACACCTGCTACATCGCCATAAGGCTCATTTTTAAGCTGCTCAGCATCCATTTGCTTACCAGACTGACTCACATCAACATTTAAACAAACCGCGCCCATATCAAGCGATAGCAACACAGCATCACGCTTATTATCTAATATGTTGTTGAAGTTCCACTCGTGAACAACATCACCATTTTGGTCAACTTCAATCACAACGTCACGTATCGTATCTACTTTTGTGCCTGTCGCATCGATAAAGTCACGCTTACCAACACGTAGCAAGTAATGGCCATTTGGCATTTCAGTAATGTCATGTGAGAAACCATTGTAACCACGTGGTAGTACATGTTTGAAAATAGGCTTACCGATAAAGTCATACTTTGCATAGTATGCTTCATCGTAGCCTTCGTTCGGCTCGAACATCAAACCTTGACCAAAGATTAACTTGCCGTCGCTAGTCTGCTTGAACGACATTGAACCACCTGGCACAGTGTAGATAACTTCTGGACGCATGTGCCAGCGCACTTCACCTTGGGTATCAATAATGTTTTGTGTTGGATGCCAGTCCCAATGGTTACGCATGTTAGGCAAAATAACCTGACCATCTACTAGGTATAAACGTTCTTCAAACCCTTTTGCAACTGTTAAAGGCTCATATTCATACTGAGTGCGATCTTGTCCGTCAATATGAATTTGCTCTAGTGCAGAAGTACGGATTTTGTACTCTTCATTGACCTTTTTACCGTCAAGCTTATATGAAACTTCAACTTTGTTAAGGAAGTCTGGGTACATACCAAATACTGGGATACCGTTATGAGTCAATACTTGGCTTGCGCTCACAGGGTAGTCAATATCAACGCCTTTACGGCCTTTACCTTTTACGGTAACACTAACATCTGAGATGTTTTTACCACCAAGGTCAATAACAGCAACTAATGGGCTGAATTTGTACGGGTCGACATAAACGAACCCTAACTCGCCTTGTGCAACGGCAGTAGAAGAGGTACCGGGTAGATCGCCACCAGCGTAAACATTTTGAGAAATAATTGCGCCAGAACCCGCTAGTGCTATTGCTATGGTCAACGTTAAAATTGATTTTTTCATCTTAAATTCCATTATATTAGTTAACTAATTTCAGATTTTTATTCGATTAAATTTTATTTATTTTACGACTTAACTTTGCTTAAAAGTTGTATTGCATTGAGTAGAACATGGCGTTGTGCCAGCCTTCTTTGCCAAGGTTGTTTTGGGCATATCGATAAGAAACTGCAGCTGACATTCCATTGCCAATGTGCCATCTGAGCGTTGCTCGACCATTAAAGCCAAAGTCTTCAGTGTCGCCAGACACTATTAGGTAGTCGTCATCGCGACCAAAAAAGTGTTCTTGCCACCAGTCAACAGTAAAGTCTTGGTTCAACGCGCTAAAGCTCTTGCTCGCCCCAAGGTAAACGTAACCACCGTTAAAGCCGTTAGCGTTAAAGCCAAAGTGGGCATAGTCAGAGGTAACTATGTGAGCCGCGACGGCAACTTGGGTATACAAGCCGTTATCCCATGTTTTGTCATGGCTAAAACCTAGTGTGGTGTTAGTTTCAGTCCAAACTGGCTTAGTCTTATTAAAGACTTGCCCGTACCAGTTAAAGTCGCTGTCGCCAATATTGATTTGACCAATGATGTTGATTTCTGAACCCATTAAGTCGGAGTCAGTAACATCTTCTAGTTTGACCATCGCAAATACATCACCAAAAGCATTACCGGTTGCGCCTTTAATCGCGATGTATTCATTTTCACTTTTACTTTCACCAAAATAGGCTTCAGAAGTGTCGCTCCAATCCATTAAACCTGCTTCAACGGCAAGCATTGCGGCGCTGGCCGTAGGCACAACTAGAGCGCCCATTAAACCGATCATTAATGCTGTTTTTTTCATATTCATCATCCACAATTAATAATTTATAAGGTGTTTAAACACCGTTTTTATAATGTTCAGTGACATGACAATCTGACTTGTCTTAGGTGTCGCTGTATTTCTCAACCAGCTGCCGCTATTTGTGTTAGTAACGGGCAGCCGTAGCTCAAGCGTTAATTTAAGCGTTTAAGTTCAGGGGTTACTTGTTACCTTTAAGCGTTTTAGTGATAAACGCGATAGTGAGCGGCAATGCACAGACGATGAACACGCAGTAGCTAATGATGCAGTACTGAGCCATATTCAAGCCAAACAGTGACCAATCATCTTCACCACAAATACCTGATGGCGAGAACTCAAACGGCAGCCACTCATGTAATGGCAGACCTAATGGGAATGTCGGTTCTAGTGAGCATGCATTGGCGCCTTGGCCAGATTGAAATAAGTCGAGTCCTGCTTGTGCAGCATGTGAGGCAACATGTTGGCCCGACAAAACAATCGCTTTATCCATACCGTAAACAATGCCGTACCATGCCAATGCTAATCCTAGAACTTTAAGTACATTGTTTTTGGGGTTAATAATCATCATTACGCCAGCAATCAAAATACAGAACTGGCTAAAACGGATGTAGACACAGTTTTCACATGGATCCATAGCTAGAAACCATTGGAAATACCCCATCGCAGAGCCAAGTAAGAACACACAGGCCGCAGCCATAACTATCCAGACTGTGCGTCCTTCTTGTGTTGCTTCAAGTGTGGGCAGTGGGTGCGCCTTCAGATCTGCTATCCACTGTTTACATTGCTTAATCATGGTTAGCCCTAAAGGTTGTTCTTGATGGTTTCATCAAGATTAGCGAGTGAGGTAATGGTACTGGTATCAATCATCTTGTTACCGCCAACCACGATGGCTGGAATGCCTTTAATTTTGGCAATAGTCAGTGCAATGGTGCGGTCATAAGCGAGTTTGTCTTGTGCTGCAGGCGTTGCTAGTGCGGCTTTAAATTCAGCTTGAGACATGCCTGCCGCTTTAAGGCCGATTGCCGCTAGGTCGCCTTTAACAGCAGTAGAACCTTTAACATTCTTCAATTTTTGGTCATGCACAGCAGCGTACATTGCGTGCTTAGCTTTTTTGTATGTCTTGTGGTTTATCGTCGCCGCGGCGGCTAATACTTCACATGATTCAACACCTAGCTCTCCTTTGTTTTCTAAACAAATCGCTTGAAACTCAGTGCCTGCTGGTAAGTTTTTTATTAAGTTTGGAGTGACTGCTTTTTCGTACTTGTAGCAGAATGGGCAATAAACTGAGTAGACTTTTTGCACTGTGTTATCAAGTGCTGGCGTATCAATTTCAATCACCTCGGCAGCGGATACGGTGAATGTCATTAATAAGGCGGCTGCCAATGTAGTAAGTGTCGCTTTCATATGTATCTCGATAATATTCAGGTTAGTTTCTGGTGATTATATTAACGGGACAAAACAGGAGCTTCCGTGACCAAATTTAGTCTTATTGGAAACCAAAGGTTTTTGGTAATAGGGCGCTATTTCACAAATGAACCATGATTTGGTATGACAGTCGCAGGCATTGAAATTATTAAATACGGGTCACAAAATGGATGTGTAGTACTAAATTCATGGTGAATGGTTGAACAGATAATGACACTATAGCTGAGAGTATCACCACCTAATAAGCCAACATGAACAACTACTTACGCAACCCTCCACGAGTCATAACCGACATTTTAAAGGTCGCTTCAGAGGTGATAAAAGAGCAAGGCATATGCTCTATTAAGATGGCGGTGATTGCTGCTCGTGCAGAATGTTCAAAAAAAACATTGTACAACCACTTCAAATGCAAAGAAGACATAGTGGTAGCGTTGTTCATCATGCACTTTAACGATATGGCCGATAAAATTAATGACATAATCAACTCCGACACGCTCTCTAATCAAGAGAAGATCATCTATTCAATGTCGTATGATCCCGTCAAATGTTTAGCTGCAAACCAGAATGACCTTTGTATTAATTTTTTAGGTGTTAACCCTCATATTTATGAGCAAGCCAGTCCCGAATTTATTGGCAACCTCACCATTATTTTTATGGAAGTAAAAGAGCAAACTGAAAAACTATGGCAGCACGTTATTACAGAGGGAGAGGTGCTTTCAAGTAAAGAAGAGGTACTTAAATGCATTGTATCGCTGAACCAAGTCGAACGTGGCGCAGTTGCTATGGGGCAAAACAAATTTGTAAGACAATTTGGCCATGATTTTGACTTTAGGCCAACCTTCGACTTGTTGTGCAATTTATTGTATAGCCTTGAATGGAAACATAAGTGTCCGTCACTCAGTTACGATAACATGTTAAAAACCATCTCCCCTGTGGTGAGCAAAAAAACGAAACTTGACCTGCGCCATTACGCACTAAAAATGGAATCGCTAAAAGAAAGTATTGATTTGTAGCGCACAATACAGCCGCTATCGTGACAGGTAAAGTACGTTTACAGGCATAAAAAAACACCTGCCATGGCAGGTGTTTTTATTGTTTATACAACAAGCTAGACTATATAGTCGATTAGTTTTGCTTTCTTACAAACTTAGACTTAAGCATCATTTGGCCGTGGCCATCAACTTTACAGTCGATATCGTGGTCTGCATCGACAAAACGTTTAATAACCGCTTTAGTACCAACTTTAAGCACTAATGAAGAACCTTTTACTTTAAGGTCTTTGATTAGCGTTACTTTATCATCTTCTGCTAATAAGTTACCTACCGCATCTTTTAGGATGATAGCGTCTGGATCAACGATAATTTCGGTTGGGTTCCATTCATGAGCACATTCAGGACAAACGAGTTGCGAGCCGTCTTCGTATACAAATACAGATTCACATTTTGGGCAAGGTGGGATAGCGCTCATGGTATTTTCTCTTTAATAAATAATTTGTTGAATCATACTCGATGCGACATTTTTGCAAATGCTCATCCAGACAACTCCCTTTTCAAACTACATTATAATCAAAAATTCGAATATCATCTATATTCAGAGTCTTGTCCTGTGAACAAGCCCTATTGATAATCGATTAAAACCGCTACTACTATGCAGCGTTAAGCCAGTCATTCAATTAAGCCAACCCCGTTCACAGCAAAGCGACACAACCGCCCTACTACCTTCAGCACTCCATTATTTTAAAGCTTTTTATGGTAATAAATCACACTGTGTGCAGGCAACGCCCTGCATGCTGCCAAATACCACTCACATACACCGCTCGCTTCAATCGGTAACTAAACTGATTTGCAAAATGCAAATATTGTATCAACCGCAACCGCATCTAAAACTCAAAAACCAATTAAAATAACACCTTAAAGTTTTGGCACAGCTTATGCTTTATCTACATTACTTCGATAACGTCACAGTGAGAGACGCATTATGAAAATATCAAAAACGATTTCATTTAGCTGCAGTTCACCTTTACTTCTAAGCCTTCTTATATCAGCGAATGTAAATGCGTCTGATCCTTTTACAGCCTGCCCAACTGAAGCCTTTGTTATTCAAAAACAAGCAAACACGCCAAAGACGTACGGTGTCAACCTAGCAACCGGTAGTTACAGTGTTCTGTCTGCCGACATGGGAACTGGGAACGCCTTTAATGGTGTGGGTTATAACTACAGCGATGACTACATATACGGTTGGGACTATGCCAATAATACCTTAGGTAGAGCTGGCGATGACTACCAGATTGTCCCACTGAATGTGGTAAAAGATGCCGCTGCCACTGAAGCCGGTGGATTTTATGTAGGGGATGTCGCGATTACTGAAAACGCTTGGTACGGTTACCGTAAAGGTAAAGGGTTATTTAAAGTACCACTCGATAACCCGGCCAGCTATAACATGACGTTAGTGCCTAACAGTAAAGCCAATGCCACTTACAACATTACCGATTTAGCCTTTCACCCAACTGACGGCTATATGTATTCCATTACTAATGGCTCTAAAGGTAGCTTGCTACGGATTGACGCTAACACGGGGGCTGCAATTAATCTCGGAACCGTCATTACATCAACAGGCAGTAACTTTATTTTTGGCGCCCAATTTTTTGACCCTGATGGCAACCTATATGTCAGTAATAACAGTAACGGTAACATCTATAAAGTTAACGTAAATGATGCCTCTCCAAGTGCTGTGTTATTTGCTTATGGTCCTTCATCATCAAGCAATGATGGCGCAAGATGTGCGTTAGCTGAAGTAACCGTGGGAGATGCTGTCGACTTTGGTGACGCCCCTGATTCTTACGGCACCTTGTTGGCATCAAACGGTGCACGCCACGCAATGAGCGACAACTTGTACTTAGGTAGCAGTGTCGATAATGAATCTGACGGTTATGTATCGCCGTTATCAGATGATGCCAGTGATGCTTCTGATGATGAAAATGGCGTATCTATGCCTACCGGATTTGAGTTAGGCGAAACCGCTATTTTACTTGTGACGGCAACAGGTAGCGATGGTTACCTCAATGCATGGTTCGACTGGGATCAAAACGGCACTTTTGATTTAGAAGAGCAAGTTATTCTGGGTGAGCCATTAGATAACGGCATGAACACAATCAGTATTGAGGTTCCTAGCTGGGCAAAAGAGGGGCCTACATGGTCACGTTTTCGCTTAAGCACCCAACAAGATATTACTGCAACTGGTGGTGTGGGTGATGGCGAGGTAGAAGATTACCCTGTTACGCTCACCGAAACCGGCGTCACGATTAATTATTACCCTTCATCGTCAACTTACACCACCCTTGCCTACGAGGACTTGTTTCCTGACCAAGGCGATTTCGATATGAATGACGTTGTAGTGCAATTACGGATCATTGAGTACGTAAAAGATAATAAGGTTAGACGTATCGGCTTTAAAGCAGAACTTGCCGCAATGGGCGCAGCTTATCACAACGGTTTTGCCGTTCACTTACCTGGTGTGAGCCGAGACAATATTAAAGAGTCATTGATCAGCTGGAGCATCGACGATGTAACACAAGAAGATTCGCCACTGGAAACAGGGCAAAGCAACGCGGTATTTGTGTTTAGTGAAGATTTAACCGATTACGTCACGCTAGAGCAAGGTTGTAATTACTTACGCACAGAAGTTGGCTGTGAAAGTGCCTTTAGAACGGTTTGGGAGTTTGATATTCCCTTCGAAACCCCAGTATCAGAAAGCGTTGTACCGGCTTTTCCTTATGATCCATTTATCTTTGCGACCCCAAATACTGACCATGGGTTAGCGGCTAAAAATGTTGTCGGTGGCAACCCTGGCCGTCAACTCGAGATCCATCTTAAAAACCAAGCACCAACAGACAAGTTTGCTACTAGCTACTTTGGCGTAAGAGATGATGCATCAGACCCTAGTGCAGGCCAGTATTTCCAAGATGAAAACGGTATGGCATGGGCAATTGAAGTCCCCGTTACTTGGGAACACCCGAAAGAGAAAGTTCGTCTAGACGATGCTTATACCGACTTTATTGACTTTGCAGCCGACAGTACAGGTAACACTAATCCGACTTGGTATGAAAATGCTGACCAAGCTCTTACCTTTAAAGATTAATGGAGAATGACATGAAAACTCAAACTGACCGATTTATCAACGTACCTTGTAGTCTTATCGCATTGTCATTTTTTGCATTAACCGCGTGTGGTGGAGGTGGTGGTGACGAAGGCGGTAGTAGTGCAACACCAGCTGCAGCAACGCCCGTTACGCCTACACCGGTAACCCCAACGCCAGTAACACCAACACCGGTGACGCCAGAGCCAGTTGTTAACCCAACTTCACTCGATGATTTGGTCGTCGATGCTGATAACGCTTTAGAGTCATCTTTCACGCTCAACATTGCAATTAATACCGCCAGCCAAAGTCGAGGTTACTTCTCACTTTGTGATGATTACACCGCCAATGGTGGTGGCTACGAGGTTAATTTTGATTCGTGCTTGTTTAGAGGCCCATTAAGTGATGGCCAGTTATCAAAAGAGCTTAAAGTGGCTAATCATCATAATAAGTTGATCGCAGTGATCTGGTTTTATGATGGCCAAGATCCTCAATATCAACAGTGGGCTTATAACAGTGACAACGCGCAGCAAACATTAACGATGAACTAAGCCTTTAACGCTAACAGTAACAACTATTTTCGCAGCGATGTTACCCTCCGTACTTCGCTGCATTTTTTTGCCTTGAATTTGTAGCCTTGCTGACGCTAGAACTAAATAGGTGAATTTTGAAATTTTCTGCCGTATTGATCCATTACGCCAGCCGTGGCGTAAATAGTTTGGTGCCCAACTTAGGTACAAGGGTAATGTTGTTCTATGCTTATTCACACGCAAGCCAAATTCCTTGTATCAACGGTAAAGCAGTTACAGTGACAAATACTTTGCAGCGATGCGACCTCCGTACCTTGCTGCATTTTTTTGCCTGTTATTTAACTGTTTACCCATGCTCAAACAACAGGTTAACGCCACTATAGCCTACAGCTTACACAGTGATTAATTACAACAGGTACCGAACTGCATTAACGTATAAATAGTTAATAATAAGGCTTTAGTGATGCATATAAACACCTGCTACAACCCACACTCGTCCATCGCGACGGCAATAATATTAGGTAGCCTAATGATAAGCCCCTGCAGCGCAGCCAAACCGTTTTTAATCGCTATTGCACCCGATAACTGGGCCATCATCAATGACGCAGTTATGGGCGGCATATCACGCAGCTCAATTAATATTCGAGAAAATGCCCCAGAAAACATTATGGTGTTTAGCGGTAACTTATCACTTGAAAATAATGGCGGCTTTGCCTCTGCACGGGCTAATCTAACGACCCCGTTACCAGCAGCAACACACGTTGTGATCCAAGTTATGGGCGATGGCAAGCAATATCAATTAAGGCTCCGCACCCATAATCAGTGGGACGCGATTGCTTACGCTTACTCTTTTGAAACAAAGTTAGGCCAATGGCAGCAGCTCCGTGTTAGCGCGAGCCAATTTTCTGCGGTGTATCGAGGTAAAACAGTGACGGCGCCAAAGTTAAACTTATCGGATGTAAAACAACTCGGATTTTTAATAGCAGACAAGCAGTCAGGGCCGTTTTGTTTGTATTTTAAAGCGATGACCGTTGAGTAATAAAACGCAGCAAAAATGGGAACAATGCCAGAACACTGCTGGCATTGTCACGGCGATAACTTACTTTACATTTTGAATGAAATCGTCTGTAAAGTCGGTTGGCCAATATTTATAACCTTGTACGGTTGCCTGAGCTGCAGCGCCTAACAAGTTAACTTGGTAAGTTTTAACCCCCGTTAAGTCAACAGACTGGTTAGCCGATACCTGTTCACCGTTTTCTTCATATTTAGCGCTGGCTTCAGCCTGTGCTTGCCCTTCAAAGCCAGATTCTTTGTAACGCGTTAACGCGGCTTTGTTCATAAATGCTTGTACGAATGCCACTTGTTTCCAACCAATACCGGCACCAACACCGCCTGTCGCAAAGCGGTAATAAGTCTGCTTGCTGCCCTCATGCAAAACACAAACTCCGCCGCCTGTCGATAGAGCAAACAAATACGTATTGTTGCCGGTACAAATAACATGGCCAACTGACTGGCTAACCGCTGACTTTGCCGCCGGATGTTCTTTATAAATTTCTTGTAGTGCATTTTGCGTTTCTTGGCGTGCATTCGCTTTTTTAGCATCAGGCGTGTTGCCAGTTGCACAGCCTGCGAGTAATAAAGGCACTGCAATGGCAGCCAATTTAAGTGTTTTCAGTTGGAACATGATTTTATCCTTTTACAAAACCCCAAAATGTTAACGAAGCACTTAACTAATGTAAGCTAGGTTCGCTAAAAACATTGAGCACTTACTTAAGTGAGCAATAAATAAGCAGCTGATTATATTGAGTATCATTATCTCGCATAATTATCACCTCGTCATTAAAAACGTCATGCCATAAAAGGGCGACACTTGATTTTAGACGTTAATCGATATGCCAGCTTTGATGCTATAAGAAATATAATTGACGCACTAAGCGCTAAGGTTTAGCTGTTCAGAATAAACAGCATTAAAAATGAGAGGTGCCCAATTAGCGCTTAAGTAAGCTCATTAAATAAAAGTGATGTACTTAAAAGCATGCGCTTAAGTTAAGCTTTACTTGTTGAACTGACCCCATTTATACCCATAGGTAGCCACTTAATGGGGCAAAGCAATTAGTCTTTAAACGAATGCATTACAGTCTCAACTTCGTCGATATGTGCAATAAACAACGGTACCAGTTGCGGGTCAAAATGCTGGCCAGCTTCTTGTTTTAATAAGTTTACCGCTTCTTCTATACTCCATGCGCGCTTATAAGGGCGCTTACTGGTTAACGCATCAAACACGTCAGCAATGGCCACTATGCGACCAATACGAGGAATCGCCTCCCCTTTTAAACCGTAAGGGTAACCACTGCCGTTCCATTTTTCATGGTGGCTAATGGCTACTACTCTGGCCATTTTTAATATTTCGGAGTCATTGTCACCAATAATATCGGCGCCGATTTGAGCGTGCATTTTCATTAGCTCAAACTCTTCAGAGGTTAACTTACCGGGTTTACGCAGTATTGCGTCATCAACACCAATCTTGCCAATATCGTGCATTGGGCTGGCAGCCATTAACATGTCAGCATCGGTTTCAGACATGCCAGCCGCTTTGGCTAATATATGGGTATAGTGACTCACTCGGATCACGTGCATACCGGTTTCGTTATCTTTATATTCAGCGGCTAAGCCCAGCTTTTGAATGACTTTAAGTTGCGTCTGGGCAAGCTCAGCGGTTTTCTGTTTAACCTTAATCGCAAGCTCTCGACTTTGATTAAACAGTGCTAAATGAGTGCGTACCCGTTGCTGCACTATCGGTGGGTTCAACGGTTTAGTGATGTAATCTACCGCGCCTAGCTCTAGGCCTTTTAATTCATCTTCAGCGGTGATTTTTGCCGTCACAAAAATAATGGGAATGTGCCGAGTGGTATAGTCTTCTTTTAACAGGCGACAAACCTCAAAGCCATCAATACCAGGCATCATGATATCAAGCAGAATTAAGTCTAATGCAGCACTTTTGGCCAGCTTTAACGCAATTTCACCACTCTTAGCGACCTTAATTTTATAGTCTGCCTTTAACATGCCAGCCAAAACGTCGATGTTAGCCGATGTGTCATCGACGATGAGTAAGGTTTGTTGTTCCATTATCGCGCCCCTATACATAGCATTGATGATGTTAACGCAGTGCTAAGGCAACGCCTTTTGCATCGCGCGTGCTATCACTAATGCAGCATCAAATTCATAATCGTCTAATTGCTTTTCTAATTTGGTATATAAGTCTAACAGTGCGCCTGACGACAGTAAGTCGCGATGCTCATCCAGTAGTTCAGCAGCACTGGTGTCAAAGCCTTCAATCATGCTAACTATTTGGCTTAAGATCTTAGCGGCCAATAGCGCATCAAACTCGGGCTGCTCTGCATTGGTGGCCTCACTGGTAGGCGGTTTGTTTGTTGCACTCTGTTCTGTATGAATATCCACCATAACAGGTTCAACGACATGGGTTAATATTTCTTGGCAAACTAAATTTAATTGTTGCAATAACGCTGCATAATGTTCACTAGCCTCAACAGTATTGCCAGCCTGTTTTACTTGCGGTTCTAACTGTTCAGCTAGTTGTTGCAGCATTTCAGCGCCTATCGCTGCAGCTACACTTTTTAATGTGTGGATCTGCCTCATTGCTGTTTCAGTGTCGCCTGCGGCAATGCTTTGGCTAAACGAGGCCGCGAAGTCTTGCTGACCAACAACAAATTTATGCAGCAACTTGTCGTATAATCTTTGGTTCCCTTGGGTACGGTTTAACCCCTGTTTAAAGTCAATGTGCTGCAACGCTCGGTAGTCGCTCAGCCCTTGCGCTAACGGTAAGCGCTGCTGATGAACTGCCAGCGGCAGTTTAGGGGTGACCCATTTAGCAATAGTGATAAAAAGCTCATCAACATTGATGGGTTTAGGAATATGATCATTCATGCCCGATTTTAGCGCTTTTTCTCGATCCCCCACCATGGCATTGGCCGTCATAGCCAGCACAGGCAACGTGGCAAATTGTGGCTGAGTTCGAATCATTTTTGTCGCGCTGTATCCGTCCATTACCGGCATTTGGCAATCCATTAATACGCCATCAAACTGCTGAGATGCTAAAAGGTCGAGTGCTTGTTGACCATCAGGTGCCACTACGCTTGTAATACCATTACTTGTTAATAGTTCAACGATGAGCTCTTGGTTTAAATCATTATCTTCAACCACAAGTAACTTGGCGCCCGCAAGCTTATTAATCGCTTGTTCAACTTGGTCTTGCTTATGGAGCAGACGAGTTTGATTACGGGGCTCGAAACCCAGCACTGGTATTAACGCATCCCATAAGGTTGATGGGGTAACGGGTTTAGTTAATACCGTATTAATGGTGGCATTGGTTGCCGTTAGCAGTAGGTCTTCTTTTCCATACGCTGTCACCATAACCACATAAGGTGTTATTGCAGCCGGGAGCTGTTCAATAAACTCTGCGACTTCCAAGCCATTTAGTTTGGGCATTTTCCAGTCAAGTAGTGCCACTTGATAGGGGTTATCTACACTGGCTTTTAGCATTTTTATAGCTTGTTCGCCGTTATTGGCGCAGTCAACTTTAACCTTAAGAGTGGCTAACATTGCACATAGGATCTCTCGTGCATTGTCGTTGTCTTCAACCAACAGTACACTGACATTTTCTAACGCGCCTTGGTTAATAGAAGTTGAGTTATCTTGCTCAACTATAGGGAAAACACTTTCAAAATAGAACGTACTGCCGTGATTGAGTTCGCTCACGACCCCAATTTCACCGCCCATTAAGTCAGCCAGATTTTTGCAAATAGCCAAGCCTAAGCCCGTGCCGCCATATTTGCGGGTAGTTGAGGCATCAGCTTGTGAAAAGGCTTTAAACAATCGCTGTTGCTGCTCAGTAGTCATGCCTATTCCCGTATCGGTCACCGAGAATTTTAGCGTGATGTTGTTATCGTTTACCCCTTCATTGTTAACCGCAATAATCACGCAACCATGGTCGGTAAACTTAACAGCATTGTTCGCTAGGTTTGTCAGTATTTGCGCTAACCGCAACGGATCGCCTTTTAATATTGCTGGGATCGTGGAGTCGATATCAAATAACAACTCAAGCTCTTTTTCAGCGACTTTTATGCCCATAAGATTAATTATGTCATCAAGGACATCGGCCAGTTTAAAGTTGATTATTTCTAAATCTAGCTTGCCCGCCTCAATTTTAGAAAAATCGAGAATGTCGTTAATAATACCGAGTAACGCCTGAGCAGAGCGGTGAGATTTGTCGATATAATTAAACTGTTGGCGGGTCAGGTTGGTTTTTAATGCCAGATGTGTCATCCCGATAACTGCATTCATCGGGGTACGGATTTCATGGCTCATATTGGCTAAAAACTCACTTTTAGCCCGATTGGCATCGTCCGCTTTTTCTGTTGCTAAAGCTAACTCTCGTTGTAATGCTTTAGATTCATTAATATTAAAATGAACCCCACTAATGCGGTCGGCAAGACCCTCATCGTTAAAGTGATGTACTCGACCAACACTCATGATCCAATCATAAGTTCCATCTTTTCTGCGCACTCTAAATTCGCGCTTAAACGTTTGCGCTAACATTTCGTTTTTTCCGGTAAGGTAATCATCGGCAAACGCACGGTCTTCATCGTGGATTAAGTTCAGCCATGTTTTATCTCCCTCTTTAAGGCGTGACCAATGGTCGTCATCAAGGCACAGATCGGTGACGTCGTAACCCAACATTTCAGCAAACATGCGGTTCACAACAACCTTCTTCTCATTCGGGTAATAATCCCACATGCCCATACGTGCGCTTTCTGCGGCTACTTTGAGTTTATTTTCAGACCGATATAAGTGTCTTTCAGCTCGTTTTTGCTCGGTTACATCAAAAATGGTGCCATCAAAGTAGCAAGGCTTGTCGTTATCATCATAAACAAACTGTGCTTTTACTTGCAGGTATCGTAGGGCTTTATCAGCAGTATAAATACGTATGTCGGTGGTCAAAAAGCTCTTATTTTCTAGCGCCTCCTCCACAAGAACCATAAACGGTTCGACATCTTCTGGTAGCACAAAGTCAGCTAATCTTAACCGTGGGTTTTCGCCAATGAAGTCACTGTTATGGTAGCCAATAACAAGTTCGACATTCGGGCTTACATAGAGCATTTCAAATTCAATTTCGGTGCCTTGCTGGATCTTATAGCGGTAAACGACCCCCTGTATGTTTTCGAGTAACACCTGGTATTGTTGTTGCTTTTGTAGCATTTCTAAGCGGACATGTTCTTGCTCATTTATATCTAACAGTGCAAACCTTACCTCTATGACCTTTTGAGCTTGGTCAAACACCACATCGGTTGATAAAGAGACAAACATCACTTTAGATTCAGCACTGTAAAGCTGTACTCTCGCATCTTTAGTGGTTTGCCCCTGTAACGCTTGCCGATATAGCTCATCTATCGGGCGGTTTTGGGCTGTCACAATGTCACGCCAGTTAAGGTTGGCTAACTTGGTAATATCAATACCCGTTAAGCAGGCAAACTGCCGGTTATGTTTAATAAATTGCCCTTGATTATCGACCGTGGCATAGGCCACCACTGAGTTGTTATACAGATCCCATAGAGCCTCCTCTCTGTTTTTTAGCTCTTTGGTTCTCAGCTGGACCTCTTGTTCTAACTTTTCATTATCAACCTGCAACCTAACGTGTATAAGCCGCCCTATGCGGCCACCACCAAGTAGCAATAGCACACACAGCATTACCACAGCGGTCATAATGCCGACAATAATAAGCTTGAAAAATGCATAATTGCTGGCGGCCTCTTCTAGGCTCATCTCTGAAATAACCCCAAATTCATAGTGGTCATCCCAATGCCAAGCACCTATAACGTGTTGCCCTCGGTAATCTTGGTAACCGTTATAGTTATGCCCACTGAGCCGCATACTGAGCTGCTTTGCACTATAGGTTAATGGCTTGGTGTTATCGTTTGCAGTTGCGGGTGCAAGAGGCGTTAAAATCCGCCCGGGGTTGGTCACTTTAAGGTTTAACATCGCTGGTTTATCGCCTTGTAACAGGCCAAGTGTTTGCAGTTGTGATTCAAACCGAGTCTTTGATAGTAAATAGCCAGCCTGGGAGACGATATAAGATTGACCAGTTTGGCCTATGCTGGCGCTTTGAGGCAATGTGGCAAAGTCTGCATAGGGGTCAATGTGCAGCATCACCAGGCCAAACACGGCATTATTGGCATCTCTAATTGGGCTCAAGACAAACATCGTTAACATTGCCGCGGTTTCATTCTGGGAGACTGAAGATATCGGCTCAGAAATAACAGTCTCACCTGCCACTGCGCGCGCAAAAACCTTAGGCAGTTTACGTGCCACAATATTGAGTTTTCCTATATTGTCATCGGTGGTTGATGCTAAATTTATTCCATCTAATGAGGTGATATAGAAACCACGGGTGCCAAATGGGTAATCGTATCGTTGGTAGGTTTTTCTGGCCCATTGTAGGTTGTCACTTTGCAACAAATTACGGTTATCTTCCCACTCTGCAATTAGCGCTTTAGTGCGCGCTTTAAACAACAAGTTGGTCGATACCGCACTGATCCTTGACTCCCACCCCTTAACCCAAGAAGACAGCGCAACGTGGGTAGTTTTGGTCAATGTAGTGAGTGACTCACCATTTTTTTTCACCTCATGCTCATAGGTAATCGATAAGGCGAGTACCCCAACAAGTTGCAAAATAACCGTAAACACCAACAGCGATAAACCGCCAAAAAGTCGATTACGCTTCTGCTTGAAAAAAGTCGAAATATCTCGATTAACTGCATGTTTAAGTTGTAAAAACAACCACAACAGCACTAAAAATAAACCTAGAAGCACTAACCCAATCAAGATGTATTTCATCAACGACTGCCCCTTTATATTTCAGTTACTCAAGCTCCATAACTCTTAAGCGTAGCCCCAAATTAAAAGCTGTTGCGTTTCTTTATAAAGGCCCACTCTCTGGGCTCTAAGTAAAAGGAGGCAAACACCATATAGGTTCCTACAAAAAACAGTTGCACGATTTTTCGATATAAATTTACCGCGACATGACTGTCGCTAGGCAAGACTGCTGTTCCCACCACGAGTAGCGCTGATAGCACTACGGCATATTGCGGTGCTTTTGCTGGTTCTGCATGAACTTTTTGGCCAAAAATAACCGCAGTTCCCAAGCCACACTGAAACTCGCATGCGCTTTTTTAATCAGTTTAGTTTCAAAAATGCTTAAAATTCAAACTATTTACCATAAAAACTGAAATAGCCAGTGCAAAACTAGCAGCATGAATGGCCAATACTCGAATCGTAGCGCTTAATGCGTTAAATAAGGCAATCAAAAAGGTGTGGGTAGTGAGGACTAAACTAACAGTAAAATGAGCGTTATCGACCTGGGAACTACTTAGTCAATAACGCTCGAACTCTTAATTTTGGCTAAAACATGGAGTGACTCGCTCGCAAGTCACATCTGCTACAGACTAGTTAGCGGGGACCGCTTGTGCCATACCAGTAACGGGTAGCGGTTTAGGGGAAAATTTGACTGGCGGCTGCTGATCCAAGGCTTGCTTTAAGTGCTCTATTGCCTTTTCAAGTTGCGCGTCTTTACCAGTAAAAGTGGCATAAGGTAGGTTATCTACCTCAATGTCGGGGCTTACACCCCGCCCTTCAATAATCCAGCTGCCGTCCATAGCGTATTGTGGGTATTCGGCTACTCGCGCCATACCGTTATCGGTAAGTGAATTACGTCCAGATAACCAAACCCCAGCTCCTGTGGTTTGCTTGCCTATTAATGGAGCTATGCCTAATGCCTTTATTCCCGCTGAAAATGTTTCACCGTCGGAGTAGGTCAATTGATCGGTCAGCACCACAAGCTTGCCATTAAATGTTTGCTGCATATTACCTGACGGAGTGCCGTGGGTTGGCGCCCAGAATGCCCAGGTACGGCGCAATAGTTTTTCGATGATCCAGCTATCGATATTACCGCCACGGTTACGACGTACATCAATAATTAGTCCGTCTTTGTCATAATTAGCATAGAACTCTCGCGCAAAGCTGCTGATATCATCGCTGCCCATGGCATATAAGTGTAGGTAACCCATGTTGCCGTCGCTTGCGTTAGCAACCCTTTGGCTATTGTGATTAACCCAGTCACGATATCTTAATTTGGCATTGGCTGAGCTGGTCACTGGTTTTACAATGGTTTGGTGAGTGTTATTGCCACGCTTAAGCGTTAACAACACTTGCTTAGCGCTTTGATTACGAATAAGGCGAGTAACATCGCCAATATTGGCTAACGACTTACCATTGATGGCAACAATCACATCACCCTCTTTTGCGTTAACCCCCATTTGCTTTAACGGTGCAGCCTGTAAAGGCAACTCAGGGTCGCCCTGATAAATATGCTCAATCACCACGCCCGCTTTTGTTTGCTTTAAACGGGCACCTAAACTGGCTGATTTAGCTTGATTAGGGTCGCTTGGCATATCGCCACCACGCACTTGAGAATGCAATGAATTGAGTTCACCCATCATCATTTTGAAAATGTCATTTAGCTCATGTCGATCCGTAATGCGATCAACTAGAGGTTGGTATTTAAGTTTGGTCTGGTGCCAGTCAACCCCACGCATTTTTTTGTCGTAGAATGAGTCACGATGCATTAACCAAGCATCTTCAAACATCTGCTGCCACTCTGCAGTCGGTTGTATGGCGAGTTGCCACTGTTCGGTTTGCACCTTGGTATGGTTAAGTTCAGTTGGAAGCTTATCTGCCACATCGACTATCAGCATTTGTGGTTCTGGTTGTGACTGCTGGCGAACAAATATCTTTTTGCGATCATTTGATAAAGCGTAGGCTTCAATATCTGCAGCAAAAGTGTCGACCTTAGGACTTAAGGGATCAAATTTAACCACTTTTAGGGCTGACTTCTGGCTGGTAGCATCGCTATCAAGTAAGTAAAACTTGTCTTCGGCCAATTGCAGAGACGAGTAATTACCAGCAGGTATGGGCACTTGCCATAAACGCGTTGCAAGCCCGTCCCACTCAACTGAATTAACAGATTGGTTATCATCAGCAGGCTTGCTGTTATCTACCAGCTCATTGGGGGCCTGAAAAGCAAATTGAGCTTTAGCATTGAGAGCAATGGCAAACACTTGCGTGCGCTGGTTAAACATTGGGCCGAGATTTCTGTCTCCCCAAGGTGAACTTGGGGTTGAGGTGAACTGTCGGTTAGATAAAAAGTACAACCAATCACCATCTTGGCTAAAGCTGGGAGAAAACGACTCATATTTGTCTGTCGTTAATGTTTGTGCTTTATTCTTTTTAACCGAATACAGCACGATTTGAGGCCGCGCTTTACCTATCTCGGCTTTGGTCAACGCCATTAACTGACTGTCTGCAGACCAAACAATATCGGCATAGGGACCAAGGCCTTCGCCTTGGGTGATGACCTTTTTATTGCTGTGTTTTTTTAAATCTAAGATCCACACATTACCGTCGTAATCATCATGCGCCAAATAGCGACCATCAGGTGATAAGTGCAGGTCCATTCGTAACGCTTTGCCATTATGGGTCAATTGTTTACGTTCGTCGCGACCATCAGCTGCGAACTGCCAGATTTCTTGTTCACCGCTAATGTCGCTGATCCCGTAGACCCAGTTTCCATCTTCACTCATTATGGCGTTACGAATGCGGCTGTCACCTGGCGCAGTAATCTCAACCAATCGTTGTCCGTTGGTGGAAGCGACAGCGACATGGCTACGCGCTGTGATAACCACTTTATCACCTTGAGGAGCTAATCGAGTTGAAGTGGCATAAGACATCGGCTTGGTTACCCAATGCTCACGCTTATTGGCAAAGTCTGAAACCAGCTCTATATCCAAGGTGTGTGTTTTATTGGCTGCAATATTAAATAACTTAATGTCGGCGCCTTGTTGGAACACAATACGACCTTCATTGAGCTTGGCGCTTCTAACTTGCCATTGTTTATAGTGGGTATGTTGTTGTACATCACTGCCATCGACTGACATAGACCAGATATTGTCGTTGCCGTCACTGTCGCTAATAAAATACAAACGCGACTGCCACAACATAGGCTGTCTGACTGAACCATTGTGAGCTGTTGCTAATTGCTGTGCTTCTTGTTTTGACCCAAGTTGATACCGCCAAAGCTGCCCTTTGGCACCACCACGGTAAACCTTGGCATTGTCACCAGTGGTTTGCAGCCCAAAACGGGTAAAGTAGATGTAGTCATTTTGAGGAGCAATTACGCCTTCTATTGCGTCGGCTAGAGGTAAATTGGTAGTGATTAAACTTGTCGGATCAACGGTACGTAATACCCAATAGTTAGCAGGACCAAAAGCATTATCGGTGGCGTAGAGCACTTGCCCATCATGAGTCCAGCCTTGCACCCTGACCCGTGAGTTTTCAAAGCTCACTCGCTTTGCTTGTCCGCCATCAATACCAATAACGTAAACTTCTGATGCACCTTCATAATTAGCCACGTAAGCAACTGACTTTCCATCAGGTGAAATCGTGGCCCCAAGCTCCTCAGCAGGTAAACTAGTTAATCGTCTGGCCTGCGGTTCTGCCATGCTCTTGGTCCACAAATCACCTTCGGCAGTAAAGATCAGGGTTTGCTGGTTGAGGGCCGGCGAGCGAAAATACCCAGCCTCTGCGCTAGCGAATAAAGGAGAGATACTACTAACTGTGCCTAGCGCCAACAAGCAGCAGGCAAATGACTGACGAAGTTTCATCTGAAGAAGCTATCCTATTATTTTTGTTATTAATTGGGATTAGTCTAGCGAGACAAAATAGCAAAAAAAACATCCCCCTTCAGTAAAATATGTCTAAAGAATTATTACCAAATGTGTACCCTAAATTACTCATTGGTAATGGATATCCCTTCAATCAGCAAAACTTCAGCTACGCTCTATGAGTAAGTTTGTCATTATCGCTAGTCAGATTCACTCATACAATCATGGAGGTATCAATGAGCCAAGACTATCAACGCCCCTCTTTTAGGGACGACACTCGAGTGAATAAAGCACTGCAAAATATGCCCCTTGTACATGCACAGAGCTACACCGAAACGCAATTACGTTATTTACGATTGGCGCTCATAGGCAACCAATGGCAACAGCATTTTATTGATCAGCGGGGCACATTTTACTTTCCGTTTATTGGTTGGCGTTTTTTCTATGTTTTGTTACTGGGTAAAAACAAACGTGCGTTAAACCGAAAAGAAAAACACCTTTCACTGTTTATATTTTTCGTGTTGGTGCTGCTGTTTATGGTGATCTGTATTTCGATGGGGCTACTGTTGTTGTATCTGTTGAAATCGGCGCTAGGTATTGATCTTTTCGAAGAGTCATCTCTTGGGCTATGGGACTGGTTTAATAGCTAATTTACATGCCATAACACCTCAGCTAGCGCGTGACTATGTGGTGGATAGGCATTAGATAGACATTAAATAGACATTAAATAGACATTAAAAAGCCGCAGTATTATTACTGCGGCTTTTTGTAACTTACGAACGTTAGACTAATAGCCCAATTGTTTAGCCTAGTTTAGCTTGTAAAGCGGCATCTTTAGCTTGTACAGCTTCTGCTGACTTGGCGCGTTCTTCTTTAACGGCAACAGCTAGCGCATCGTCACCAACCGCAAGCATTTGCGCAGCAAGGTAACCTGCATTTTTAGCACCTGCGCTACCAATCGCCACGGTGGCCACTGGTACGCCGCCAGGCATCATCACTGTCGACAATAATGCATCATGGCCCTGTAGTGGGCCGCAATCGATCGGTACACCAATAACAGGTCGAGTGGTGATCCCTGCTACTGCGCCCGCTAGATGCGCAGCGAGCCCTGCGGCACAAATAAACACTTTACAGCCACGTGCTTCAGCATCGGTAACATAGGCATGAGTAGCTGCTGGTGTACGGTGGGCAGAGGTAACTTTTGCTTCAAATGTAATGTCAAAACTCTTCAGTACATCTAAAGTAGATTTCATTGTAGGTAGGTCAGAATCAGACCCCATTAATACAGCGACAAATGGCTTGCTCATTTTTTAGTCCTTCAGTAGGGCGGTACATTATTATAATTGCGCATATTATAATGAAAGCATGCACAAAAAGTAAACAGGCTTCCCCCAAAGCCAATGCAGCTATTATCGCTAAGCTTTTACCGCACTGCCAATAACTTATTTATACAGATTTATAACTAAACAGGCACAAAGAACGCTTTCATTTATCGCTAGAAACTCCGATTTTAATCGGGGCTAGTTAAACCTCATGTTTGCAATGATTTTTGATTAAAAAATAAGTCTAAAACACTGCTATAACCTCAAAAATCAATCGCTTTATTCTGAATGTTTTTTATCTAATAATCTTGCGGAATATCACTATTAATCACCACCCTATTTTTGCTAATATCTTTCAAAGACTAGAAAATTAATGGAATGTTTTTAGTCGGTTACTTAGTGCGCTATCTTTTTTTTGAAAGTGAATTTCATTTTATTACCAATGCAGCAAACGGTAGCAAATGCGTAGTTATGACCAATAGAATAGGATATTCATGTTCCCCATCAACGATAGCTTGAAGAACCATAAAATTGATACGCTAAATGTTAAGACTCATCTGGCTTTATTAGGCGTACCATTACTGTTACTCGTTCTGTGCTGGGCACTTTTTTTTAACGCCGACACCTATCCAAATTCAATTGCAACTTTAGCTCTTATTAGCATCATCTATGTGTTCGGTTACTGCCTCACTTATTACGTGCACCAGGGCAGAATAACCCGACTTTGGGAGCATTTGCAGCAGGTACGTTATATTAACGCCACCACTTTTGAGCTGATAAATATGTCGAGTCAGTATCAAGAAGAGTCTGACTTTTTAGATGCCTTACTTAAAAAAGCGGTCAGCTGTATTGATGGCGCTGAAATGGGCAGTATTATCAAGGTTGAGCCTGATACAGGTAATTTATACTTTGAGGCAGGTGTCGGGGTTGATTTAGCTAAACTACAGCAGTTGGATTTAAATTTAAAACAGTCATTTGAGTATCGGTTAACCAATGGCTTATGTAATAAAGTTGTCGTCATTGACGATATGCAAACACTCAACTCTGGCAGCTCTTTAACTCAAAAAGCACAGCAATTATTACTTGAGGCGCCTTCAAGCCCGGTGCGTTCAACATTATCGAGCCCAATTCATATTGATGGCAAGCTCTATGTAATGCTCAATTTAGACAGCAGCACAGCCAAAGCTTTTAGCCATTACGATCGCAACCTGGTGTCTATTTTGACCCATGAAGCAGCCAACGCGATCGCCTTGTACCAAAAAAACCATAAAATTCAGACTCTAGCAAACTTTGACCGTTTAACCGGACTGTACAATCGTCAACGTTTTGAAGTTTTAGTCGATGAGTGGCGCTTCCGCTCCCATTCCGACAGTTTTTTGATCCTCATCGATATGGACAACCTAAAACAGATTAATGACCATCATGGGCATCAAGCGGGTGATGCTGCACTACAGCAATTAGGTCAAGCGTTGAAAGTGTTATGGCACGAGCAACACTTAGTTGCTCGTTTTGGTGGCGATGAGTTTATTGCTCTGTGTCATGGGTCGTTAACGCAAATAGAAAATGATCTTGGCACAATACAAGATACTTTAAGGCAACAAGGCAACATCAGCTTCAGCTATGGTATTGAACACTTTAACGGCCAGTGGAATAAAACCTTAAAGGCCGCAGATGATGCAATGTATTGTCAAAAACGCGCTAAGAAGCCTTAAACACACACCTTGGTCAGCACTTTTTCAAGCTGAGCGGACGTGGTTTTTTGATCTCGAGCTTGCACAGCAATGGTGGTCAAACTGCTTTGTACCTCTTGGCTTAAACGCGAAATTTCAAAGGCGCGATCATTAATGCTCGATGTTGATGTTTGTTGCTCTTGAATACTTGAATTAATATTGCCTGTAAGGCTGTCTAGCTGCTGAAATGCCCCGCCAATATCAGCAAATGCCTGTGAAACTCGCTCACACTGTTGCAAGCTTTCTTGACTCACACGCTGACTTTCGCCAATGGCAATAACGGCACTACTGGTTTTACCTTGTAGCCCTTCAACAATGCTTTGGATCTCAACGGTAGAGACTTGAGTGCGGTGTGCCAGCGCTCTGACTTCATCAGCAACCACCGCAAAGCCACGTCCTTGCTCGCCGGCTCTAGCCGCTTCAATCGCTGCATTAAGCGCAAGTAGGTTGGTTTGCTCGGCAATACTTTTAATGACTTCAAGCACATTATCGATTTTCTGGCTATCTTTATGCAGCACATCCAGCTCACTCACTAGGCTTTCAATACCATGGGTAAAATCTGCCATAAATGTCTGGTTTTTGATGGCATCTTGAGTTCCGCATTGCAATAACTCATTGACTTGCATTGATGTACTGGTCAAATCTTTTGCGTTTTCGGTTAGCTCTTGCGCGCTGCTGTCTATTTCACTTAATGAGTGAGTAATTTGTTCATTTTCACGGGTGCTAAGCGCAACAGAAGACTCAGCAAAGCTCATTTGCTCAGCTAGCTGATCAGAGCCCTGTCTAAAACTTGCAGCGTCATTACGTACCTTCTCAAGCACCTCTTTAAGCCCATCAATAAATTTACAAAGGTTAGATGTGATTTGCGACAACTGATCATTATGCTCGTCGACTATGTGTGTTGTAGGTGCCTCATCGGTACTCACCACAAGCATGAGGTATTGATTAATTAGCGCTAAACGCTTAGTTAATAATTGTTGGGTGCTAATCCAATATCCTATAGTTTGCACGACCAACAGCCCTGACAGTAAAAAGACTACCTCCATTTTAGTCAAAGTATCGCTAGCAAGAATAATGAACAAAAGCATCGCGATAAGGTTAATAGCAATCACGGGGGAAATCAGTTTAACTTGCAACTTACTGTAATTATTTTTTTGCATAAAAGTTCCAACTATAGGGCCATATTCATGGCGTTAAATTTTAAACACCGCAGCAGAACAAAATCCACTTTAACAAAATATTTACATAGTTATCGGTCGAAATACAAAAATATGAAGGGTAAATAATAAATGAATACAAAAAACCAGTAACACATGGTTACTGGTTTAGTTGTCGCGCGGTGAGCAAAGCTCATAATCTGTTAATCGAAAAACAGCCGCCATAACCAAGATGAATCTAAATTTTCTTGGCATTGTCGGTACTGCTGCGCATAACGTTTTGAGCGGTCATCAACTTTACGAGCCACTTTCACCAACCATTTTTTCTTATTGTAGGTTTTACGTTTATAACCGCCCCAACCTTCATGGTAGTTTAAGTATTGATTACGCGCGTCCCATTTAGACACACCATTGATCTTGTGCGTTTTGTAGATAAACCAGCCCATAAAATCCATTGCATCATCAAAATCACTACGGCTAGACCAAGAGTTACCAGTTTCTTTCACGTAATCATCCCACGTCATGGTTTTTGCTTGAGCATACCCATAAGCGTCGCTGGCTCTACCTGTGGGTATAAACCCTAAAAAGTATTCCATTGGTGGCGCGGCATTGTGCTTAAATGAGCTTTCTTGATACATCATGGCAAGCGGCACATGCACTGGTACACCCCATTTTTCTCGGGTATTTTTGGCGGCGCTATACCATGAACGATTCTCTTGGAATATCGAACAGAGGTTTTCAGGATCTTTAGGGGGAGGAGTTGCGCAGCCGGTTAATAACCCGGCTAAAATAAAGGTTGCGAATAAAGCAGGCCAGTTCATAAAAAATTATACCAATGCAAAATAATAGCAAAACGCTAGTTTTGCATTGATACCTCAAATATGCAATTGAGCTTTGTATATAAAGCGATTGATAAAATAATAACTTAAGAGGTTACTCTTCGGTTTCTAGTTCACACTCGTAGGATTCTTGCTGCCATATTTCTGGCTGCCAAAAGCCGAGATCTTTACCAATATATATTTTATCGGTATTCATTTTTGCGGCAATATGATAACGAGTATTAGGCATAACCGTTACGGTAATGTCTTTAGTGGTACGTGCTGACAACGAGACTTTTAAGTCTGGCGAGTCAATTAGCTCTGCCAG
This sequence comes from Shewanella youngdeokensis, assembly GCF_033180165.1. GTDB lineage: Bacteria > Pseudomonadota > Gammaproteobacteria > Enterobacterales > Shewanellaceae > Shewanella > Shewanella youngdeokensis. Next base: position 1,167,393 of record NZ_CP136522.1, on the reverse strand, counting down.
TGTAAACTGATGCTCGCCGACATTTAAACGGTAATTAGGTTGGGAAATAACCGGTTTACCGTCAAGGTGGGTTACAACAGCACGGTAGTAGCCAAGCTCTGGCTGAGGCGCTAAAAAGCTGGAGACTATGCCGCACTGTTTACTGCTATCGACCGGCGATGCACAGCCCGATAACAGCAACACAGACAGCAAGGTTACAATGCTAAATTGATTCACGACTTTTGCCCGAAGTAATCAGCTAAAAACTGATCAAAACTCACATCACCGAGTGATTCGCTGGCAGCCTGTTTGTCTAGAGACTGCTGAGCATCTTGCTGATAGCGCGCTAACACTGAATCGCTTATCGAATAATCATTAAGCTGTTGATAATAGTCTTGCGCCAGCTGCATCACCCATTGGTTATGGTCAATTTGCTCATGTTTAAGCATTTTAATAATGCGACCTGACAAGGTTTCATCAGGATTAACCACGGCTTTATGCCAATGTGCTAATGCCTGTTGGTATTCGCTGTCAGCATCGTTATCGAGCAGTTTTGCAATCTCGCCTAAGTTGTCAAACAACGACGTTAACCAGTCTGAAAGACCGATGGCAATACCGTTTTGTGTCAATTGCAAACCCGGTTTACGGCCTTCTAACACAACGGCCTCTAAGTTAGCTGCAATTTCGGCTTCTTCGGCTTCACTGCTGGCTAGCGAAGGCTGCAGTAAACAATTAAGCAAGAACAGATCTAAAAAACGAATTTGAGATTTTTCGATGCCCACAGCACTATATGGGTTAACGTCAAGCGCCCGCACTTCAATGTATTCAACACCAGCACGCGCTAGCGATTCAGACGGTTTTTCATTACCTTGAGCCACTCGTTTGGCGCGAATAGGCGAATAGAATTCGTTTTCAATTTGCAGCACATTAGCATTAAGCTGGCGATATTCACCGTCAACTTTAACCCCTATTTTGGCAAAATTTTCTGACGACATGCTGATAGCTGAGTTCATGCCGTCAAGATAATCTGACAAATTGTTGTAACTAATAGAGAGGCTGTTTTGTTCGTGATTGGTATAGCCTAAATCACTCATTCTTAATGAGGTCGCATAAGGTAGATACAGTGTACCTTTACCTACTTTTTCAAATGGTAAGTCGGTTGGCTGGTCTTTAATAAATGAACCACACAGCGCTGGTGATGCGCCAAATAAATACGGTAATACCCACACTAAACGGCGATAATTACGAATAAGCCCAAAATAAGATTCCGAGATAAATTCAGCTTTACTCATTTTGGTATCTGATAACGCGTAAAGTCGTGACCAAAGAGCATCAGATACCGAAAAATTAAAATGCACACCAGAAATAATCTGCATTTGTGCGCCATATCGGTAGGTTAACCCTTTACGATACAGGCGTTTCATTTTGCCATTATTTGAACTGCCATATTCGGCAATAGGAATATCGGCAACATCACCTACATAACAAGGCATGCTTACCGGCCACAAACGTTGGCCATTCAAATTACGCACACTGTAGGCATGGGTACAGGTTAAATCTTCAACGAGTTCATCAATGTTTTCAAAAACAGGGGTAATAAACTCAAGCAAGGACTCACTGTAGTCAGTGGTGATCCGCGAGTGCATAAGGGCAGACCCGAGTGCTTTAGGATGACTATCCATTGCCAAATGGCCAGTCTTTTCAATTCTTAATGCTTCACGTTCAATACCTCTACGCATAGCTTTAAGTGCTTGACGACTTGTAGGATCCGACAGTTCCCTTACTACTTCATTGAATGATTTCAATACTTTAATTCTCTAATACGTGGCTTTAACCCAAAGATTATTGCACTCAAATCCGCGATAGCTGACTTAACTTGCAAGCCATACTAGATCAGTCGGAGAGTGACTACCATAACAATAATCAAATGAGGTAACCCCAATCATTGGGTGCTACCTCATCGATATTGGGTCTATACGCTCAGTTTACAACGATAAAATCTCAATCGGATACCCAAGTGTAGATAATTCCGACTCTATCTTAGCGCGATCACCGACCACGAGGATCAGCATATCCTCGATCTTAAGCTGCGTCTTAGCTAACCTGTTCAGTTCATCCAGTGTAATGGTATTGGTGATTGCAGTTTGCTGCTCACTGTAATTATGGTCGAGTTCATAGCGCTGAATATTGCGCATTAACCCTGCTTTTTGATAAGGCGTTTCGTAGTCTAATGCTTTAGATTGTGAAATTGAGCTTTTCATAAATTCCAGCTCAGTCTCGGACATCCCTGAGGCTTGGAACGTATTTATTTCCTTAATAAATTCTGCCAATGCCGCAGCTGTAACATCACTACGTACACTGGCCATCGCTTGGTAAAAACCGTGCTCAGGTCCGCCAGAGAAATAGCTTCTCGCCCCATAGGTGTAACCTTTGTCTTCGCGAAGGTTAAGGTTAATACGGCTATTAAATGCCCCCCTAATGGGTAGTTCATTAAGTATGATTTAAAAAACTCACCATTAGCGTCGTAAGGTAGTGCTCGTTTACCAATTTTTATCACAGATTGCGCCGCTTCAGGTTTATCAATGATATATATTTTGCCACCATTTAATGCTGGTAATGCAGCCAATGGTGGAAACGGTGATGCAGCTCCTTGCCAATCGTTTAGGGCTGCAAGTTTAGTTAACATTTGTTTTTTAGCTAAGTTACCCACGGCCACAATTTGGGCATTACCTGCAGTATATTGCTGCTGGTAAAACGCTTTTACGTCGGCAAGGGTAATTGCAGAAACAGAAGCTATAGAGCCATTACTGCTAACACCAAACGGGCTGTTATCACCGTATAGCAGTTTACCAAATCCTGTCGAAGCTAAGTAATCTGGTTCTGTTAATTGGCGCTGTAAATTTTGCAAAACTTGCTGCTTAACTCGTGCAAAGTCTGCCTCATTAAAAGCTGGGTGAAATAGCTTTTCTTGCACTATCGCCATCGTTGCATCAAGGTTTTCGGTCAACGAGCTGATATGCATCTGGCTCTGATAACCGCTCGCACCAAAGCGAACGGTACTGCCGAGCATTTCTAATGCTTGAGTTAGCTGCTCTGTCGAACGTTGAGTGGTTGACTCATTCATCAGTGACGCAGTAATTGACGCTAACCCCGCTTGTTTAACGTCAACAATGCGGTGTCCACCATTGAGGTAGACCACAATCTCAACCGTTGGGGTCTCGTTTGTTTCAGTGCCAATAACCGCAATGTCATTACCTAATTTACCTTGCCAAAGCTCAGGCACTTTTAGCATAGGCGCTGCGCCAACGGCTGGCATTATGCTGCGATCAAATCCTGAGGTGATTTGCCCATTAGCATTAAGGTTTTTAACGGCAACGTCGGCAACCTTTTTAGCGGGTAGCACGACATTATCAGCCTTGGCGATAAGTTGCGTTTGCCCTTGTGGCACAATACTCATAATCACCATAGGCTTGTCTTTAATATATTGTTTAAAAACACGCATAACATCATCTTTAGTGACGCTGGCGTATCGAGCCAAATCCGTTTCAATCATATTGGGGTTACCTGAGAAGGTCTGATTGAAGGCAAGGCTCGACACTTTCACTTTTACGCTTTGTAAACCAAAAATGGTTGACGCTTCAAAGTTCACTTTTACTTTTTCAAGGTCGTCGTCGGTAACACCGCGTTGCTCAAACTCGTTAATCGAGTCGCGCATGATTTTTTCTAAATCAGCTAAGGTTCCACCACGGGCAGGATTAGCTAATGCATACATGGAAAACTGACAAGCAAGCTCTTGACACGGGTGGTTCACACCGGCTTGAACGGCATAACCCTCTTTTACTAAATTTTTATAGAAAATGGATGTTTTACCACCACCTAAAATGGTCGATAGTAGGTCAAGTGCCGCTTCGTCTTCATGGTGGCCATATACCGTTGGCATTGCCATTCTTATTAAGGGTAGATGCACCCGATCTTCCATCGATAAATATACGGTTTTATCTAGGGTAACCAGTTCTTTAACCGGAGCTTTAACTTCTGGACCGGCTGGGATTTCACCAAAGTATTTGTTGACCCACTGTAACGTTTGCGCTTCGTCAAAGTCACCACCGATGGTCAGTGTCGCGTTGTTTGGGCCATACCAACGCTGGAAGAAATGCTTAACATCGTCAACATTAGCTCGGTCTAAATCTTCAGGCCAACCAATTACAGGCCAAGAGTAAGGATGACCTTGCGGATAAAAAGCTTGATTAAAGCGTTCGCCCATCCGGCCATACGGACGGTTATCAATCCGTTGAGCTCGTTCGTTTTTAACGGTTTCACGTTGTACTTCAAATTTTTCAGCAGTTAAGGCTGGTAAGAAAAATCCCATACGATCGGACTCTAACCACAGCATTTTTTCTAGCTGATTATTAGGTACGGTCTCAAAATAATTTGTTCTGTCGTTGTTGGTGGTGCCATTAAGGTGGCCACCAGCTTCGGTAACCACTTTAAAGTGTTGCTCGTCTGCAACATGTTGTGAGCCTTGGAACATCATATGTTCAAACAAATGCGCAAAACCTGAACGCCCCTCAAGCTCTCGGCCTGAACCAACATGGTAAGTGACATCAACATGAACTAATGGATCGGAGTGATCTTGATGCAAAATAACCGTGAGACCGTTAGCTAATTGATACTTACGGTAAGGAATGCCCACGTCATTGCCTGAAAAACTCACTGACTCAAGTAAGGTGACTCCGGTCGGTAATACCGAACCTGTTTGTTGCTGGCCCGCGCAACCTAATAATGCCGCGCTAACGGCTACAGCTAATATCCATTTTTTCAATTATTATCTCCTTCGCCAACAAGGCGAAATAGTTTTTTATATACTACAAGCCTTAATGTTGGCCGTAGTATTACCTACTCAAGGGCAAACAACCAGCTCATAAAAGTAATCTTGAGCCTTATACTGCCAATTTTTTTCCCCACATTTACTAACAAATAGGTATCGACTTAAAAAATGACTACGAAGTCATTAACTAACTTACGGATTGAATCCATTATAGTTTTTATTATGTCGTAATTGAACTTTACTAAGTTGCGAATAAGTTAATATTTAATACAATTAAAACAACCTCTTATATGACAATAAGTTATAACCAAATCGGTTTGTGATGCAAGTGATAAGCACTATAGAATGGCATTTATTAGGTTACAGCATGTAACGTGTCTCAGCTTACTGAGTAAGCTCCCGTCTATTGTTCGCGCACAGCTTTACAAACTACGCGAGTCATTAGTGCAACAAAAACTCTATTTGGAATATTGATCATGTGGCAAGCTATTCGCAACATCCCTTTTTGGCAGAAGGTGTTAGCCGCCTTTATACTTGGCGCCGGTGTCGGTGTTATTTTTGGTGAATCAGCAACCGTACTAAAACCGTTAGGTGATCTGTTTATTAGTGCGATTAAAATGCTCGTCGCACCGCTCATTTTTTGTGCCATTGTTGTTAGTATTACCTCTTTAGGCTCTGAAACAAACCTTAAACGTTTAAGCTTTAAAACTCTTGGTATGTTTATGTTTACCGGCACCCTTGCCTCTTTGATTGGGTTAACTGTGGGATCGATTATCGATATGGGCGGCTCAACGCAGTTAATTGCAACACAGGTGTCTGAGCGCCATGTTCCTGGTTTTGCTCAAGTGTTGCTGAACATGGTGCCAGTGAACCCTTTCGCCTCTTTAGCCGAAGGCAAAGTGCTGCAGATAATTGTTTTTGCAGCGCTCATTGGTGTAGCCATTAACAAGGTGGGAGAAAAGGCGGCACCGTTAAAAAAGACCATTGAAGCCGGTGCTGAAGTGATGTTTCAACTTACACGCATGGTATTACAACTCACGCCTATCGGTGTGTTTGGTTTAATGGCTTGGGTAGTGGGTGAGTATGGTTTGTCGATGCTGTTACCGCTCGGTAAATTTATTGGTGCTATCTACATTGCAGCCTTAATACATATCATTTTTGTGTATGGTGGTTTGGTCAAATTTGTAGCCAAACTTAGCCCAGTGCAATTTTTTCGCAAAGCGATTCCGGCTCAAATTGTAGCTTTTACAACTGCATCAAGTTTCGGTACTTTACCCGCAAGCACTCGTTGTACTGAATCAATGGGGGTGTCAAAACGATATAGCTCATTTGTACTGCCCTTAGGAGCCACCATGAATATGGACGGCTGTGGTGGAATATACCCAGCTATTGCGGCTATTTTTATAGCGCAAATTTACGGTATTCCTCTAGATATGACTGACTACATGCTGATTGCAGTGACAGCAACAGTTGCTTCGGTTGGTACTGCTGGCGTTCCTGGGAGCGCAATGGTGATGCTAACAGTTACGCTTGGTGTTGTAGGTTTGCCCCTTGAAGGCATTGCATTTATTGCGGCAATTGACCGCATAATCGATATGATCCGCACCGCAACCAATGTCACTGGCGACATGATGACCGCAGTTGTGGTTGGCCAGTCTGAAGGGCAATTAGATCAACAACAATTTGACGCGCTAGACAGTACAGCAAAACCACCTGTTAGCAGCTAATGGTTTAAAATGCTGATAGCAAAAAAAGGCCGCAATCGCGGCCTTTTTATTTTATACTTTTAAATCATATCCTAAGTGACTTATTGAGAGTGTAAAGCATGACAAAATTATTTATGATCCCAATACTGCTTTCTCTTTTCTGGGCTCTATTTCTTAATTTCAACGGTGTTCCTCTCAAGCAGGGTAAGAAAGGGTTTATCTATATTATTGGAATTAGTTTCACCATCATTTTTGCCTTAGGCTTTTTAATTTGGCTGACTGCGGACCAAAATCTTCGTAGCTTTTAAATGCTATTCCACATGACTTAACTTAACCGCCTAACCCTTGGGCTAGGCGGTTAACTGACTTAAGTTAATGTTTCATCATTAAGCGAAATACCACCGGCATCAGCATCGCTCCAAATGATCACCTCTCCTTCGTCACTTGAGAATATATGACCTTGCAACTCGTCAATATCAACACCTTCTCCTTCATATTTCTCACGCAGTTCAGCATCCATATCTTGGCTGCCTAGCGTTTCTCCAGAATGAGTCCAGTTTCCATCACCGGTTAAATCAATGTTGTCACTGCCAACCACTAGGAAGTTATTTTCAAGTGGGTCATCAGAGTTGTTTCCAACGACGCCGTCGCCATCAGCCTGCTGATAGATTTTATCGAGCGACAGTTCAAGTTGTATGTCTGTGACACCATCTTCGACAATAATCGCTTCCATATTTTGAATGCCAGCACCTGTCATATCGATAATTTCGCTGTTGACACTTGAGACTTGCAGAACATCAAAGCCGTCGCCACCATCGTAGCTAAAGCCGCCGCTATCCATGCTGCCATCTTCGTTACTACCGAAATCTTCTCTATCAAACACAATGGTGTCATCACCTGCGCCACCAAACAGTTTGTCAGAGCCAGTACCACCATCAATGGTGTCGCTCCCCGCGTCACCAAACAACACATCATCGCCACTGCCACCAGCCAGCGTATCATCACCGCTGCCACCGTAAAGCTCGTCGTTTTGACTACCGCCGTCTAATTTATCATCACCCTCACCACCAAAGAGTAAGTCGCTACCACTACCACCACTTAGTTGGTCATTACCGACATCACCGTGCAACTGATCATCACCGCCACTGCCACTGAGTCTATCGTCACCTTCACCACCAAATAGCTGGTCATTACCGCCACCACCGGAGAGTTTGTCATTACCGGCTTCGCCATACAGCATATCGTCGCCTGAGCCACCACTGAGCGTATCGTTGCCCTCACCACCAAATAGCTGGTCATTTCCGCTGCCAGAACTGAGTGTATCGTTGCCGGCACCACCTTCGAGTAGATCAGAACCAGAACCCGACGTCAGCTTATCGTTACCTTCACCACCATAAAGTTGGTTGTTACCATTCCCCGCATTGAGGGTATCGGCACCATCACCACCGCTGAGGCTATCATGCCCACCGCCAGCAATAAGCACATCGTCTCCATCACCACCGCTAAGAGTGTTATCTCCTGCGCTAGCCTCTATTGTGTCGTTGCCTGCTCCGCCCGATAAATTGTCGTTACCGGCACCCGCTATGATGGTGTCGTCTCCTTCACCGCCAGTGACCGTATTATGGCCATCACCAGCTTGAATGCTATCATCACCCGCGCCACCTGAAATAATGTCACTCCCAGCGCCAGCAACGATAGTGTCGTTACCTTCATCACCACTGATGCGGTTATCACCGTCACCCGCATTAATGCTGTCATTGCCGTCACCACCTGAGAGGGTGTCATTACCACTGCCAGAAGTGATACTGTCGTTACCGTCGCCGCCACTAACCTCATTATGCCCTTCACCAGCATGAATGGTATCGGTGCCTTCATCACCAAAAATAGTATCATCGCCACCACCAGTGGTGATTATATCGTCTCCTGCGCCGCCACTGACAACGTTATCACCAGCGCCAGCTTCAATGTTGTCGTTATCAGCACCACCATCGATGTTATCGTTGCCGCTACCGGTGATGATGGTGTCTTCACCGACTCCACCCGCAACCGTGTTATGACCTAGGTGCGATTCAAGGTGATCGTTACCTTCGCCACCGATAAGAGTGTCATTACCACTACCACCATAAATCACATCGTCACCAGCGCCACCGTCTAAGGTGTTATCACCAAACTCACCATGTAATTCATCATTGCCTTCACCGCCTTCGAGGTGATCATTACCCGCGCCTGCGAACAGCTTGTCTTCTCCTACGCCGCCCTCGATATTATCGTTGCCGTCACCACCTAGCAGTACGTCATCGCCTTCGCCACCAGTAATCGTGTCGTGACCACTGCCTCCATCAACAAAATCGGTACCAACACCACCAGCAATAGTATCGTCACCGTCGCCACCAAATAACTGGTCGTCAGCTTCGCCACCATCTAAAGTATCATCACCTGCGCCACCAAAGAGCAAGTCAGCTCCCGCACCACCTGATAGTGTATCGTTACCACCTTCACCAAAGAGTTGATCGCTTCCTTCACCACCTTCTAGAGTGTCGCGACCTTCACCACCAAACAATAGGTCATCGCCTTCATCACCCGATAGTTTATCGTTACCGTCACCACCAAACATGACATCGACGCCAAGCCCACCTGAAGCCGTATCATTACCGGCTCCGGCATCTATAAAGTCATCGCCTTCTTCACCATGCAACACATCATGACCGTCACCACCGTAAACAATATCATCTCCCGTGCCAGCATATACGGTATCGGCACCCACACCCCCGTATATTTCGTCATTGCCTGCGCCAGTGTTAATGGTGTTCTGACCATCTTCACCAAACACGGAATCGCTACCTTCACCGGTCGATATATTGTCAGTCCCCTCACCGGCAAATACCATGTCATCGCCAATGCCAGTTTCAACGGTGTCATCACCCGCCCCAGCAAAGACTAAATCATCACCTTCAGCGGCGAGAATGGTGTCATCACCGCCATCACCATAGAGTTGATCATCGGCAGTACCACCAATTAGAGTGTCATCGCCTTCACCACCAGCGAGTAAGCCAGCTTCGTTTTCGGCGTATAAAGTGTCGTTACCCGCGCCACCATATAGCTCATCGTAACCTTCACCGCCTATGAGTTCGTCATCACCATCACCACCATAAAGCTTGTCGTCACCTTCACCACCGAGTAGCACATCACTACCAGCACCGGCATATATGGTGTCATCACCCGCTTCACCAAATAGGCTGTCGTTACCGGCATCACCTACTAAAACATCAGCACCAACACCACCACTGAGCTCATCAGCCCCGCTACCACCAATTAGCGTATCGTCACCTTCTCCACCAGTAAGGACATCGTCATCCGCCCCACCATCGAGAACATCGTTACCCGCGCCACCAATTAACGTATCGGTTCCGCCACCGCCATAGAGCGTGTCATCACCTTCACCACCGTCAAGGTGGTCAATACCTTCACCACCATGTAGTAAGTCATTACCTAATCCGCCTTCAAGCGTGTCGTCGCCGTCTTGTGCATAGACGGTATCATCACCGTCTCCTGCAGCAATCGTGTCATCACCCAACCCTGCATCGACAATGTCGTCACCCGCGCCAGCAACTATGGTATCGGCACCATCGCCACCAATGAGCACATCGTCGCCGTCTTCTGCCGTGATGGTGTCATCACCAGCGCCACCGTCAAGAAAGTTATCGCCGCTGCCAGACAAGAGCTCGTCATCACCTGCTCCACCGCTGATACTGTCGTTACCTTCACCACCGTCAAGCCTATCGGCTCCGCCACCACCATAAAGGGTATCGTTACCCGCGCCACCAGATACTAAGTCATCGCCATCTTCAGCAAAAATAGTGTCATCGCCTTCGCCACCGCTTAAGGTGTCATCTCCAGCTCCGGCGTAAATTTGGTCATTACCGGCTCCTGCAATAACTGTATCGTTACCGGCATCAGAGAAAATCACATCATCGCCACTACCACCGTCAATGGTGTCATCATCTACACCGGCATAAACGGTATCGTTACCTTCGCCCGCATCAATAGTATTGACACCAGAACCAGAGTAAATTTTATCGTCACCGGTGCCACCGGTGAGCGTGTCATCGCCGTCGCCAGCGTAAAGTTCATCATGGCCGCTACCACCATCAATGGTGTTGGAACCGTCACCACCAAACAGCGCATCATTACCTGCTCCACCATCAATAGTATCGTCACCTGACTCAGCAAAAACGAGATCATCACCTTCACCAGCGAGGATTTGATCATTATCACTACCACCATAAATAGTGTCGTTTCCGGTACCGCCGTCTAATATATTTTCACCTGAGTAGCCAAATAAGACGTCATCGCCTTCACCACCGGTAAGCACGTCATCGCCACCACCAGCATGCAGTTCATCATTGCCAACGCCACCACTTAAGGTATCGCTACCCTCTTCACCAAACAGCTTATCGTCGCCTTCACCACCAACTAGTTGGTCATCTCCGGTGCCAGCCAGTAACACATCTGCGCCAGTTCCCCCTTCGAGTTGGTCATTACCCGAACCTGCTATAAGCGTATCGTCACCTTCGCCACCCGATAGTATGTCGTCACCTTCATCACTTTGAAGGTAATCATTGCCCGATCCGCCACTGAGATCATCGTCACCTTTACCGCCTAAAAGCGAATCATGCCCAGCACCACCAAGTAACGTGTCGTTACCATCATCACCAATAAGGGTGTCATCGCCCTCACCGCCATCGAGCGTGTCATCGCCTAACTCACCCATTAATGTGTCGTTACCAGCCCCACCTTGTAAATCATCGTTATCATCGCCACCCATCAAGGTGTCAGCGCCCTCGCCACCGGTCAGTAAGTCGTCTCCTTGCCCGCCCATTAATAGGTCGTCACCCGCTTCACCATGCAGTTGGTCGTTATTAATACCACCATCGAGTATATCGTCGCCATCGCCCCCGAATAAGGTGTCTTCGCCTTGTTGTCCCATCAAGTGATCGTCGCCAACCCCACCATCAAGAGTGTCATCATAGGTGTTGTGAGCTATCAGTTCGACTGAGTCGATATTAACTTGGGCACCTTCATTGAGTCCTGATGCAACAAATTGCAGTTCAATATCACCCGTATCATCGAGTTGATCATCAGTCAGTTCAAAATCAATTTGAATGGTGCCATCCCCTGACTGAGTTGCCACCCCCGATGCCACAATAACGGTATTACCATGATCATCTGGGGTCAGGATATTAATGGTTAGATCGGCGCCATCTTCTAAAGCGGGGCTGTCATCAGGCACTGCAACATTTAAAGTAAAGTTATTTCCACCACCGCCAACATAGCCACCAATGTTAACAATCTGACTCGCAGGTGTGTTCTCGGTAACAGGCTCAATAGTCTCGCCACCACTAAACACTTCTTGTTCGACTCCCCACGCTGTGGTTTCTTCATTTTCGACCACTGGCGTATCTGATTGCTGTTCTAGCCCTTGGTCACCAAGAATAAAATCTTTACCTTCTTGACCAGAAATACTATCGTCGCCTTCACCACCTACGAGGTAGTCATCGCCAGAGCGACCATCAATGATGTCATTGCCCGCTAGCCCTTCAATATGGTCATCCGTTCCAGTACCGACCAACACATCGTTTTGATTAGTATCATTTTGATTAGTATCATCCATGACAGGATTCCTTCTTTAAATTAGGTAGTAGAATTAAACCAATTAACTTTCTCTAAAGGCGTGCTCAAAAGAACTGCCTAACGGCGACAACAAGTATTGCAGCAACGTTCGCGGCTGCAATACGATATAAACATCTGCAGACATTCCTGGGTGTAACTTAATGTTTGATTGCTTACTATCATTGAGGTTGAGCTTCACTTTAACGAGGTACCCTTCTGGTTGCCCAGCTGAAGAAGCAAAAAATCGGTCGGCAGAGACATGAATGATTTCACCTGACATAGGGATGGCATCACGACTGTCATATGCGGTGAGGCGCACTTGTGTTAACAACCCTGGGTGCACTACATCTATGTCTTCAGGTCGAACATAAGCTTCGACGATCATTTCATCAGATTCAGGCACCAATTCCATTAAAACTTGCCCAGGTGAAATCACCGCACCGATAGAGTGAATAGCCATCGCAACGACAGTACCGCTGTGTTCTGCGGTAATGCTAATGTGTGCTTTCTTATCTGTTTGAGCAGCAAGCCTTTGCAAGCCTTCGTCTCTCAATTGGCGCTGTTCTTGTAATTGCTGTGCCCATTGCAACTCTCTATTTGACCGCTCAGCCGCATGACTTTGCTCAAGCTCACCAAGCCGAGCAACTGTTACATCCACTTCTGCCGATAACTGTGCGAGTAACCCTTCAACACCTGATTCACTGCGCTGAATGGCTAAATGACGAGATTTAGACACAAAGCCTTCATCTAGCAAACTGGCATTCATTCTGACTTCTTCTTGTACTAGCTCAAGTTGCTGCTGAGTTGACTTAAGCCTTAATTCTGTCCCTTTTAGAGTGTGTTCTAACTGGTTTTTCTGAAAAACATATTGTTGATTAACCATGTGAAAATCAGATATTTGTCGCTCAAACATCTGCTGCTGCATAAGCATTATCTGCGCAACTTCGTTGCGTTGTTGGTGCTCTAGAACCAGCGGTGAAAACACAACGCGCTTATCGGAGGGTAAGCCTTGGCTGGCCAGTAACGGGGTTAACCTATCGATTTGAGCCTGCGCACGGACGGTTTTTAACAAAATTCGCTGAAAATCAGCTTCAACTTGAACATCACTTAGCTCAATAAGCGTTTGCCCTTGGTCAACATGTTGACCTTCAAATGCCAATATTTGTTTAACTCGCCCACCATGCAAATGCTGAACTTTTTTGCGCTGGGTTTCAGAAACTAGTTTTCCTGGAGCTATGGCTGCGGCGTCGATTTTGGTAAAGCCCGCCCACAATAAAAAACCTCCAACGGCAAAAACAATAATCGCAATACCAAAAACGATAACTTTTCGAGTATTAAAATCACTTATATCATCCATGATCTTTCCTTATTGATTTGCTGCGGGTTTATCAATTGATTGAACTGCGTTTTCAGTACGTTCACTGATCTCGTGGATATCGGTGATGAATTTCTCTTTAGGTCCGGCCTTTTCAATATAGCCATCACGTAAACACACCACCCAATCCATCTGCCTTAAAAAACCAGCACGATGGCTAATCATAATGACGGTGATGCCTTGCTCTTTGCAGTACTGCAGTACAATTGCGAGGGCAACCTCGCCTTCAGGGTCAAGATTTGAATTGGGTTCATCAAGAATTAATACTTTAGGTTTACTAAAAAGCGCCCTTGCAAGAGCTAGACGCTGCTTTTGACCACCACTGATTTGGCTACCTTTCTCACCGAGCTGAGTTTCATAACCCTGAGGAAGTGCAATGATGAGTTCGTGTACACAAGCAAGCCGTGCAGCTTCCACAATATCTTTTGGATCGGCATCACTGAAGCGACAGATATTTTGTGCCACAGTCCCTGAAAGCAACTCAACATCCTGCGAAACAAAGCCAATATAATGGCCTAGCTCGTCATTATTCCACTGACTTAGACAAGCACCATCAAGCTTAACCATACCGCTGGTGGGTGTGATAATCCCCATTAACAATTTAGCTAATGAGGACTTACCTGAACCACTCGGGCCAATAATTGCTAACGATAACCCGGCTTGCAGCCTAAAGTTAATATTGGCTAATATGGGTTTGTTATTTCGGTCAATCATATAGCTTACTCGTTCGAGTAAGTACTCACCGGTTGGTGACGGCAGCGAGGTTTTTTTCTCTTCAGGTGTTTTCTTTAAGGCGACGTTTAATCGTTGGTAAGCTTGCCAGCCAGACTCCCAGTTTTTCCAGCAACCTACGGCCTGCTCAATGGGTGCCATTGCTCGGCCTAAAATGATGGAGGCAGCAATAATTTCACCGGTACCCAATTGTTGGGTTAATACCAATCCAACCCCCATTCCGATTATGGCGACCTGTAACACAGTGCGAGTTAAACGCGTTAACACCAACATCATGCTAACTTTATCAGCCACGCTCCACTGTAATCCCAACAGCTGTTGATGGCCTTTTTGCCAATGTTTAGCCACATCTGCCGCCATTCCCATTGCTTGCAAAGAGCTAGCATGACGGAGGATGTCGTTAATTTGCATACTACTTTCAATTACCGCTTTCGACGCTGCATCTTGCGGCGGTTTAGCTGCAGCCTTTACACCAAAAGCCAAGAGAGACAATGCTATTGCACCAATAGTGGCGGTAATTCCCAGTAGCGGGTGCAGACTAAATAATACTAATAAAAAAACAATGACCCATGGAGCATCAAAAATTGCGGTGGTTGATGGTGTCATCAGTAAGCTTCGGACCTCACGCACATCAAGTAAGCTTTGCTTGCTGATACTGCCTTTTCGGGCAGACTCTTGAATAGCTTCGTGTACCAAAATTGAACTCAGTTTCATTTCGAGTTTTAGGCCACTTTGCTGCATCAATTTATTACGCACAAAATCCAGAGAAGCTTGAACCAACAGAAGGAATACGACGATAAAAGTCAAATTAATCAGCGTGTCGAAACTTGAGCTTGCGACTACTCGTCCGAAGAGCTGTAAACTGTATATGGGGAGCGCCAACATTAGCAAATTAACAAAAATACTAAATATCGCCACATACTTTAATTCCTTTTGTAGTGAGCTGATAATACTGCGGAAGTGATTTTTCATGTTATTCGCACTCCATTGCGAAAGGTGTTAACAGGGGGATTTAATTAGCATCTTCGTTGTTCAGTATAGTCCGCCATTCCATAAATTTTGTTGTAGGCAAAAAAATCCCGTACAGTAAATGTACGGGATTGATTTAATTACTAAAGATTTTTATACTTTTTACTAATACCTAAGGCTTACCCCAATACAGCCAGTAATACCCCTGCTGCAACAGCGCTACCTAGCACCCCCGCTACATTAGGTCCCATAGCGTGCATCAATAAGAAATTCTGATTATTAGCTTCTAATCCAACTTTGTTGACCACTCGCGCCGCCATTGGTACTGCAGATACACCAGCTGCCCCCAAAAGTGGGTTAATTTTACCGCCAGATAATTTGCTCATTAATTTGGCCATCAACACGCCAGTTGCGGTACCAATGCCAAATGCAACGGCGCCTAAAACCAAAATTCCAAGGGTTTCAATTTGTAAAAACTTGTCAGCCGACAACTTGGAACCGACTGCTAACCCTAAAAAAATGGTTACTATGTTAACCAATTCATTTTGCGCGGTATTCGATAGCCTATCGACCACACCAGATTCGCGCATTAAATTACCTAAGCAAAACATTCCCACCAATGGCGTTGCTGCTGGCAAGAATAAAATGGTTAGCCCTAATACCATCAACGGAAATAATATTTTCTCCTGCTTACTGACTTCGCGCAGCTGTTCCATCTTAATTTCCCGCTCAGCTTGCGTGGTGAAGAGCTTCATTATTGGAGGCTGGATCAGTGGTACTAAGGCCATATATGAATAAGCTGCCACTGCGATAGCCCCCAAAAGATCTGGGGCTAATTTAGAAGCTAAAAAGATAGCCGTAGGTCCATCCGCTCCGCCAATAATCGCAATCGCTGCCGCATCTTGCATTGAAAACTCAAAGCCCGGCACAAGATTTAAACCGATGGCGCCAAGTAAGGTAGCAAAAATTCCAAATTGAGCCGCAGCCCCAAGCAATAACATTTTAGGGTTAGCAATAAGCGCCCCAAAATCGGTTAATGCGCCAACCCCCATAAAAATTAGCAGCGGGAAAATCCCCGTCTCAATGCCTACATGGTAGGCAAAGTAAAGCAGCCCCCCTTCATCAGTAAACCCACCATTTGGAATGTTTGCCAAAATGGCACCAAAACCGATTGGTAGTAGCAGTAGAGGCTCGAATTTTTTAGCAATAGCTAAATATATCAGCAAGCAACCGACAACCATCATTAGCACTTGCCCAGCCGTAAAGTTAGCAATACCTGACTCAGACCAAAAAGCAATTAACCCTTCCATGATGGCTCCTAAGCTAACGCTAACAATTGGTTACCGACAGCGACAGCATCACCCTCTTTGACCCACACTTGCGAAATCACGCCATCAGCTTCAGCTCGTATTTCTGTTTCCATTTTCATCGCTTCTAAAACAATGACTACATCACCTTCTTTAACAGCATCACCCGGCGACACATTAACTTTAAAAATATTGCCCGACAACGGCGCCTTTTGCTCAAACTTCACCACAGTTGATTCCACCACAGCAGGAGCTGTTGCTGGCACCGGAGTAAAAGGAACCACGTTTTCTGCCGGAGTGATGTCACTAATGTCGCCGCCCTCTGCCACTTCGACAACAAATCGCTGACCTTGAACTGTTACCGTGTAGGTTTCAGACCCTTGCTTATTCACTGCAGCAACTTCAGCTTCGTTAGCTTGCGCTAGCGCCATAGCAGCGACTTCAGGCTTAGGCTCAAACGCATCTGTATTATTGCGATTTTTCAGGAACTTAAGCCCTATTTGAGGAAATAATGCATAGATCAATACGTCATCATCAACTTCAGTTGCCAAGCTAATGGATGCCTCTTTAGCGTTGGTGGCTAATTCGAGGCGTAATCTATCTAGCTCTGCTTCGAGCTGATCGGCAGGACGACAAGTTACCGCCTTAGCCCCTGCTAATACCCGCTGCTGCAATTGCTGATTAACAGGAGCGGGCGTTAAACCGTACTCACCTTTTAATACACCTTCGGTTTCTTTAGTGAGCGACTTATAACGCTCACCTGTCAGTACATTAATTACAGATTGAGTACCAACAATTTGTGAAGTAGGTGTTACTAACGGTAAAAAGCCCAGATCTTTACGCACTCGTGGTATTTCTTCGAGTACTAAATCAAGTTTGTCTGCAGCGCCTTGTTCTTTTAACTGACTTTCCATATTCGTTAGCATGCCACCTGGCACTTGGGCACGAAGAATGCGCGAATCAATGCCTTTAAGCTCACCTTCAAATGCAGCATATTTTTTACGGATAACCCTAAAGTAAGCAGCAATCTCTTCGAGCAGGGCCATATCATAACCGGTCGCTCTGTCTGTACCTTCAACCATTGCAACTAATGTCTCAGTCGCACTGTGGCCATAGGTTTGGCTCATTGAGGAAATTGCAGTATCGAGCACATCGATACCTGCTTCTATTGCTTTTTGGTATGTTGCAGTACTAAGGCCGGTTGTAGCATGGCAATGCATTGACACAATTAAATTAGTTTGGGATTTGATTTGGCTTATCATTTCAAATGCATCAAATGGCTTTAGTAGCCCCGCCATATCTTTAATACATAATGAATGACAACCCATGTCTTCAAGGCGCTTAGCCATATCAATCCAAGTATCAAGAGTATGTACCGGACTAGTTGTGTAAGATAAGGTTCCTTGAGCATGCCCACCAACTTCGACCACAGACTTAACTGCTGTTTCAAGGTTGCGGACATCATTCATTGCATCGAAAATACGAAATACATCAACGCCATTAATATGAGCGCGCTCGACGAAACGATGCACTAAGTCATCAGCGTAATGGCGGTAACCTAAAAGGTTTTGCCCCCTTAGCAACATCTGCTGCGGAGTATTAGGCATCACCTTTTTTAGTTCGCGAATACGCTCCCAAGGATCTTCACCCAGATACCGAATGCAAGAATCGAATGTTGCACCACCCCACGATTCAAGCGACCAAAAACCGACTTTGTCGAGTAATGGTGCAATCGGCAGCATATCTTCAGTACGCAATCGCGTAGCGAGAATAGATTGGTGGGCATCTCTTAAGACGACATCGGTTAAAGCCAGTGGCTTGCTCATAGTTGATTCCTTAGCTTTTTATTATACTTTTCGGCGATGTTGGTATATTGCAGAGGCAATAACTGCAGCCATTAATGGGCTCACAGCGGGCTTATTGACCACTGGCTGCTGAACAGCAGTGTCAGTTATGCTCTGAGTCATTGGTGCATATTTCCAAGCAATTAACTTTATTGCAAAAATCAGAATACTTAAAAATGCAAACACCAAACTCATACCAAGCCCCATGATCCCTAGCGCGTCGGTTAACTGTCCAGATATAACGTCCATTTTTCCCTCTCACTGAGCACCATTTGTTTAAGTAAGATCCCTAAACAAAATCCCTAAAGCTTACGCAAAATGAATACCTTAAAAATTTCCCACCTATATTTATTGCCAGAACTTTAGTTACATCAATATATATAGGCATTAAGTTACTTCAAACTGGTAAAACAATAACCAATATACAACAAAATTGCGAGCATTCTGTAAATTGGTCATACCAATAAACGCATAAGCACTTCATACCACTTAAATAATCTACATTTGTTTACAGCAATAAAATAAAGATACCTCACTCAAAGCGTGCTAATAGCCAATAAACTTATAGTCAACATGCACAAATCATCGCAATTTTTTCATTTATTGGCGGAGCACATAGCACATAGCACATAGCGATTAACATCAAACGATTATGCCGGTAATCAACATTTCTTTTTGTGAGGATGGTGGAGAAGGAAACATGAGGAGGGTGGAAAATATTCTATTAACTTTTCAAACTTGCTTAACTAAAACAAGCTAAAGCAAACACGCACCTAACCATTACAGCAACTGTTACGCATTGTTGAACTTCATAAGGTCAACCTCGACATTCAAGCATTACTTAACTGAGCGTGTTAAAGCACGATAATTCAACCTAATGGCACAAATCTGATATTGAAGTCTGACAGGTAAAGACAATTTTACAGCAACAGCGATGATAAGGTGTGACTCTTACATGGGCGGCTTTTGCAATTGATATAAATGAGGACTGGTAAATAACAACAGTATGGGGTCAATTAAACAGCGGTGATATTTGAATGGCAAAAAACAGTAACAACGGAAAAATGAATAAGGCAGCATAGAAATAAATCACAATAGCTAAGCAAATTACCATAAACACCGATCAATTTACGGCTAATGACAACTTTCAAAACCCTAGGCGAATCTCCTAAGTATGGATAAGTATAGAAAGGCTCAATGCTGTGAACTGAATGCTGAAAATGACCAAGTGATAACGCCTTTTACAGTTAAGTTATTGAGGCGAAATTTAGATACAAAAAAACCGCTTTAAAAGCGGTTTTTTTGTTGAATAATGGCGGAGAGGGAGGGATTCGAACCCTCGATGGGAGTTAAAGCCCATACTCCCTTAGCAGGGGAGCGCCTTCGGCCACTCGGCCACCTCTCCGCAAAACTTGGTGCGTTCGGTTGGTATTATAACTCCAACCATTTGATTAGTCACCATTTTTATATGATTAACTAAAAACGCGAAATTTGTAAACTTTATATGGTGCGGATGGGAGGATTCGAACCTCCGACCGCCTGGTTCGTAGCCAGGTACTCTATCCAGCTGAGCTACATCCGCATATATAAAGGTAAATCATTTAAAGCAACTTAATGGTGCGGATGGGAGGATTCGAACCTCCGACCGCCTGGTTCGTAGCCAGGTACTCTATCCAGCTGAGCTACATCCGCATATATTAAGGTCAAACATTTAAAACAACTTTATGGTGCGGATGGGAGGATTCGAACCTCCGACCGCCTGGTTCGTAGCCAGGTACTCTATCCAGCTGAGCTACATCCGCATATAAAGGTAAAACAATAAAACAACTTAATGGTGCGGATGGGAGGATTCGAACCTCCGACCGCCTGGTTCGTAGCCAGGTACTCTATCCAGCTGAGCTACATCCGCATATTAAGGTATAACTTTTATATAATTTAAATAATTAATGGTGCGGATGGGAGGATTCGAACCTCCGACCGCCTGGTTCGTAGCCAGGTACTCTATCCAGCTGAGCTACATCCGCTCACTAAAAATTTAAATAACAGTAAAAAATGGTGCGGATGGGAGGATTCGAACCTCCGACCGCCTGGTTCGTAGCCAGGTACTCTATCCAGCTGAGCTACATCCGCATCGTTGTTTACTGTAAGAAATGGCGGAGAGGGAGGGATTCGAACCCTCGATGGGAGTTAAAGCCCATACTCCCTTAGCAGGGGAGCGCCTTCGGCCACTCGGCCACCTCTCCGTTTCTTGGCGCACATATTACTGTTTGCCGAAAATAAGTCAAACCATTTTTAAGAAACTAATTCCGTTTGAACTGTTTTTAAGCATGTTGGCTGTATATCCGACTAAGAACAGCATAAATATGAGTTTCAAACGCTAAAAAATAAAAAAGCCAGTTAAATAACTAGCTTCTGAAATTCTCATTTACACACAACTATAATCAGAAGTTTCCGCCTTCTGACGGCGTACCAGCTTTTTCAGACTGGATGCGTTGGTAAATCTCTTCACGATGAACAGAGACTTCTTTAGGTGCGTTTACACCAATCCGGACTTGGTTACCCTTAACGCCTAATACAGTGACAGTAACTTCATCACCAATCATCAGTGTCTCACCAACACGACGAGTCAATATCAGCATTATCTTACTCCTTTAGTTCCTAAACCTACTTAATACGGCATAATTCCGTTATATACTTATTATAGAGTTAGCTTAGTACAAATTAACAGTCTTCAGTTTGAAATCCGATAATTAATTGTACCTTTACTGCCCTTACCGCAGTTGAACCTATAAAAAACTATAAGCCACATTAAGAAAAACCTGCACCAAAAGCTGTTATCAAACATCAAGCCAAACCTGACAGAAAAAGATTTCTCATTACAATCAGTTTAATTCAATGTTGCTAGCTACCAACTTTTTATTATCATATTCAACCATAACAAAGTTAACTGTTATATCTACTAGTTTTAATGCAAAGAGTGATATGAATAACATTCGGTTGCTTAACAAACCGTAACACTGGGCCGCAAATGTGTATAAATAGACACTAGAAAGCAAAAAACGCTCATAATGAGCGTTTTTTATAGTTATCTAACACAATCGTGTTTAACTAAGTTTAGCTTCTAACCAAGGAATTACACTTTCAAGTGCCCCTTTAAGATTTTCAGGTTGACTACCACCAGCCTGAGCCATGTCTGGTCGTCCACCACCCTTTCCGCCAACTTGTACAGCAATAGAAGCAACCAATTCACCAGCTTTAACTTTACCTGTCAGATCTTTAGTTACCCCAGCTATCAGATTCACTTTGGCATCACCAGCAATACCAAGCACTACAATACCTGATTGTAGCTTTTGCTTGAGCTCATCTTGTAATCCACGAAGCGCTCCAGCATCAACCCCTTCAAGCTGCTTAACTAACACTTTAATACCGTTAACGTCGACGGCTTCGCCTGCTAAATCAGCACTGGTTGCAGCAGCGAGTTTATCTTTGAGTTGTGCCAATTCTTTTTCAAGTAGCTTGGCTTTATCAAGTTGCGCTTTTAGCTTAACAACAACTGATGCACTGTCCCCTTTTAGTAACGCTGCGGCTTCTTCAAGTTGAGCTTGCTGATTGGCTACATAAGCCATAGCAGCTGCACCACTGACCGCTTCAATGCGCCTTACACCGGCTGCGATCCCGCCTTCCGAAGTGATTTTAAACAAACCAATATCACCGGTACGACCGACGTGCGTACCACCACAGAGCTCAATTGAAAAATCCCCCATGGTGACAACGCGAACTTCAGAGTCATATTTTTCACCAAATAACGCCATAGCGCCTTTTTCTTTGGCTTGCTCAATATCCATAGACTCTGACGTTAACGCGTGATTACGACGGATTTGCGTGTTAACCAAGTCTTCAACCGCTTTAATTTCTGACGCTTTAACACCTTCAAAATGTGCGAAATCAAAACGTAGTCGCTCTGGATTCACTAATGAGCCTTTTTGCGTTACATGCGTTCCCAAAACTTGGCGTAAAGCAGCGTGTAAAAGGTGAGTCACGGAGTGGTTCAACTCAGTACGGTGACGCAGCTTTTTATCTACGTTAGTAGAAACAACCTGGCCGACTTTAATTACCCCTTTTTCAACCTTACCGATATGCCCAATAGCTTGGCCGTATTTTTGAGTATCGGTAACGATATATTCAACACCATCACCAAGTAATAAACCTTGGTCACCACATTGGCCACCAGATTCACCATAAAAAGCAGTATTGTCTAATACGATTACAGCGTCTTCGCCAGTGCTAAGTAAATCAACTGATTCACCTGCTTTGTATATAGCAGTAACTTTAGCCTGATTATTGAGGTCGGTATAACCTACAAAACTCGTTTCCTGATCGATTTTAAGACCTTCATTATAGTCAGTCTCAAACTGACCCGCGGCTTGTGCACGACTGCGTTGCTCTGCCATTGCCGCCTTAAAACCATCTTCATCAACAGTAATATCACGCTCACGGCACACATCAGCGGTTAAATCGACTGGAAAACCATAAGTGTCATATAGTTTGAAAGCCGTTTCTCCGTCTAGCACGTTACCTTTAAGGTTTGATAATGCGTTATCAAGCAGCCCTAGTCCACGTTCAAGAGTACGCGCAAACTGTTCTTCTTCAGCTTTTAGTGATTTCTCAACAATAGCCTGAGTGGCAATAATACCCTTAGCTGCATCTCCCATTACCTCAATCAATGTTGGTAACAATTTAAAGAAGAAGCTGCTCGTGGCACCTAATTTATTACCATGGCGAACTGCACGTCGAATAATACGACGTAGAACATAACCACGACCTTCGTTTGACGGCATAACGCCGTCTGCAATTAAAAATGCACATGAACGGATATGGTCTGCAATAACGCGCAATGATTTATTTTCTAAATCTGTCACGTTAAGGATCTCAGCCGTCTTTTTAATCAACGCTTGAAAAATATCAATTTCATAGTTTGAGTGTACGCCCTGCATAATAGCCGCAATACGCTCAATCCCCATACCAGTATCAACTGAAGGTTTAGGCAGAGGATTCATGTCGCCGTTTGATTGACGGTTATACTGCATAAACACGATGTTCCAGATCTCAATAAATCTGTCACCATCTTCTTCTGGTGTACCAGGGCGACCGCCCCAAATATGTTCACCATGGTCGTAGAAAATTTCAGAACATGGTCCACATGGCCCTGTATCACCCATCTGCCAGAAGTTATCAGAAGCGTAAGCAGCTCCTTTATTGTCACCAATGCGAATAACATTCTCTGCAGCAACACCGACTTTCTTAGTCCAGATATCAAACGCTTCATCATCGGTTTCATAAATGGTAACGCACAAACGCTCTTCTGGCAGTTTGAGCTCTTTTGTTAAAAAATTCCAAGCAAAGAAAATTGCTTCTTCTTTGAAGTAATCACCAAAGCTAAAATTGCCCATCATTTCAAAGAAAGTATGGTGACGCGCAGTGTAGCCGACGTTATCTAAATCATTATGCTTACCACCCGCTCGCACGCATCGTTGAGATGAGGTGGCACGAGTATAATTGCGTTTATCTTCTCCAAGAAATACGTCTTTAAACTGGTTCATACCCGCATTCGTGAATAGCAATGTTGGATCATTGCTCGGTACTAGAGAGCTACTATCAACTACCTGATGGCCGTTGGTGCGGAAATATTCCAAAAAAGCACTACGCAGTGCTGCAGTGGTTTGATACATGAAACCGTCCTGAATTAGATTGTGCAACTAGCCCGTAAAGAGCTTAATGAAAAAATTTTATGAAATGCATTATAAGCAGTGTCATGACCAACAACCAGCCCTGTAGCGACAAATCTCTATGGTCTACTAAAATAATCTGTATATCTTGACTTCTATATCAACAATCCAGTTGCAAAATAACCTTGAAGTGCTCCAACACATAGCTCAATCGACACGGTCAGTGTCCAGCAGTAAACAGACTAAGCACCACATATACAAACATACACAACACGCAGCAGAAACCCACTTAACCCTAAGGTGTGCATTGTTTGGGTGGTTTTACCGCTACCGAGCAAAGCGACAAGAAGCATAATTTACAACATCACTTCCTTTAATCATCACAATTAAAGTACAAAGAATGCTTAAAAATATCTGTTAAATCAATTTTGAAATGGCATTTGTAGCCAAAACTAACTGCGGATCGGATAAATCAGGAATTCATGCTGCAAATAAACAAGGAGGTCTTACATAACAGTAGGTTAATAGCTAAGCTGGATGGGGGTTTAGCAATTGAAAAAAGTTACAAATATGACGAATACTAACTTTAACCCTAGTTAAAATCAGTATTCGTCACCGGTTAGCCTAAAAGACTTCGCCGGTCTCTAAATCAATATTATCGCCGGCGGTATCAGCAGCATCAGGTGTAACCTTTTCACCTTTGCTTAATAACATTGAGCGTAAAGCTGTTTCAATCTCATCTGACACTTCAGGGTTTTCAACTAAATACTTACCAGCGTTAGCACGGCCTTGGCCTATCTTACTGCCTTTATAAGCATACCAAGCACCTGATTTTTCGATTAATTTGTGAACAACGCCTAAATCAACAAGCTCACCGGTACTGTTAATCCCCTTGCCATAAAGAATTTGAAATTCAGCCTGCTTAAACGGCGCAGCAATTTTGTTTTTAACCACTTTTACGCGCGTTTCATTACCAATAACTTCGTCACGATCTTTAATTGCACCAGTGCGGCGAATATCTAGACGAACTGAAGCGTAAAATTTTAGCGCATTACCGCCTGTAGTCGTTTCAGGATTACCAAACATGACACCAATTTTCATACGAATTTGGTTAATAAAGATAAGCAAAGTATTTGATTGCTTAAGGTTACCAGCAAGCTTACGCATAGCTTGGCTCATCATACGAGCAGCAAGACCCATATGTGAGTCACCGATCTCCCCTTCAATCTCAGCTTTTGGTGTTAACGCCGCTACCGAGTCAACTACAATAACATCAACAGCACCAGAGCGAGTCAAAGCATCACAGATTTCTAACGCTTGCTCACCTGTATCTGGTTGTGAACAAAGTAGATTTTCAATATCAACGCCTAAATTTTGTGCGTATATAGGGTCTAAAGCATGCTCTGCATCGATAAAGGCACAAGTTTTACCTTGTTTTTGTGCCGCAGCAATCACTTCTAGAGTTAGTGTTGTTTTACCTGATGATTCTGGGCCATAAATTTCACAAATACGCCCCATTGGAAGGCCACCTGCGCCTAATGCAACGTCCAAAGATAGAGAACCCGTTGAGATAGTTTCGACATCCATTGAACGATCTTCGCCCAATTTCATGATTGAACCTTTACCAAATTGTTTTTCAATTTGGCCTAAAACGGCATTTAACGCTTTCTCTTTATTTGGATCAGTCTTCTTCATTCTTATGTCCTTTGAATCACTGTAATAAACAATGTGAGTTCTGAAATATAGTTAGGATATTACGCTAACATTCACTTTAGAGCCTTAATATGAACCTAGTATACTGTACAATCATACAGTATCAAGTACTGTGCAATACTTTTTTTAAAAACAACTATAAATCATAAGCATAGATATATACCGATACAATCTCTGCGCCAACTAGGGTATTTATTTTCAAATACCCACACTACTTCGAGCAAAAAATTGCTAATATTGCCATCCATAAATGTAAAGGCTCACTATGCGCCGCAGCAAAGTACAGGCAAAGCTAATCGATGACTGCAATTGATCCGAAAAACTTAGAAAAACACACCCCAATGATGCGTCAATATTTGACTCTAAAGGCACAACATCCAGACATGTTGTTGTTTTATCGTATGGGCGACTTTTACGAACTTTTCTATGAAGATGCCAAGCTGGCTTCTGAGTTATTAGGGATAGCATTAACTGCGAGGGGCAAAAGTGGTGGGGATCCAATCCCTATGGCAGGTCTTCCTTACCACGCGGTTGAAGGGTATTTAGCTAAGTTAGTACAACTTCGAGTATCCGTTGCACTTTGTGAGCAAGTTGGCGATCCAGCAACCTCAAAGGGACCTGTAGAGCGCAAAGTTGTTCGAATCATTACACCGGGCACGCTGACCGATGAAGCGCTACTTCAAGAAAGGCAAGATAATTTGCTTGCCGCTTTGTATCAAGGTAAGAAGGGTTATGGTTATGCCACGCTCGACATCGCATCGGGTCGGTTTGTCATCACTGAACTTGCCGATACAGAAGCGCTAGAGGCTGAACTGCAAAGAACAAATCCGGCAGAATTACTTTACAGTGAAGACTTCGCACAGATGAGTCTTATTGCAAGTATGAATGGCACACGGCGTCGCCCAGAATGGGAATTTGATTTTGACACCTGCCACCGCTTATTGTTGAATCAGTTTGGCACTAAAGATCTTCGTGGCTTTGGTGTGGAAGACGCTCGACTTTCTTTGCAAGCTGCAGGCTGCTTAATGCAGTATGTCAAAGATACGCAGCGAATAGCATTACCGCATATAAATTCAATTGTTCGATTTAACCAAGTTGACAGTATCGTTCTTGATGCTGCGACTCGTCGGAATTTAGAGCTAACGGTAAACTTACAAGGTGGGCACACTAACACCCTTGCATCAGTGTTAGATAATACAGTCACAGCTATGGGTAGTCGTATGCTTCAGCGCTGGTTACATCAACCACTGCGAAATCACGGTACAATTACGGCAAGACAAACATCAATAGCAGAGTTAATTACAACGGAACAATACCAAACTTTAGCTGAAGACCTAAAAGCGATTGGTGACGTAGAGCGTATCGCTGCTCGTATTGCATTACGTAGTGCCCGCCCTAGGGATTTCGCGAGATTGCGCCAAGCCTTAGCATTATTGCCACAACTACAACAAACGCTCAAAACAACCACGGCTAAACATCTTCAATATTTATCGCATGTTATTGGTGAGTTCCCTGAAGAGCTAGCCTTACTATCCAATGCCATTGTGGATAATCCTCCGATGCTGATCCGTGATGGAGGAGTTATTCGTGAGGGTTATAATGCAGAACTTGATGAATGGCGTGTATTAAGTGCTGGCGCGACAGATTACTTGGCTCAATTAGAGGCTCGCGAAAAGGAACAGACTGGCATTTCTACATTAAAAGTCGGCTACAACCGCGTTCATGGCTACTACATTGAAGTCAGTCGTCGCGAATCTGATCTTGTTCCATTAAGCTACCAACGTCGCCAAACGCTTAAAAACACTGAACGTTATATTATTGCAGAGTTAAAAGAGCATGAAGAAAAGGTTCTTTCAAGCCAAGGTAAAGCACTAGCACTCGAAAAGCAGTTATGGGAACAGCTGTTTGATCTAATTCTTCCGAAATTACATGAGCTCCAAGAGTTTGCTCAAGCTGCAGCAGAATTAGATGTACTATGCAACTTTGCAGAGCGAGCAGAAACTCTTAACTATGCCTGTCCAGAACTCTCCCACAACTCAGGAATACACATTGAAGCTGGCCGTCACCCCGTTGTAGAGCAAGTCAGCGAAAGTCCATTTATTGCCAATCCAGTAACACTGAACGAAAGCCGTAAAATGCTGATTGTTACCGGTCCAAACATGGGAGGTAAATCGACTTACATGCGCCAAATAGCATTAATTACGTTAATGGCACACATTGGTTGTTATGTTCCAGCAGAACACGCAGTCATAGGTCCAGTAGATAGGATTTTCACTCGTATTGGCGCTTCAGATGATCTTGCATCAGGCCGTTCTACCTTTATGGTTGAAATGACTGAAACTGCAAATATTCTTCATAATGCAACCCCAAGTAGTTTAGTGTTGATGGATGAAATTGGCCGTGGTACATCAACTTATGATGGCTTGTCATTAGCATGGTCAGCAGCTGAATATTTAGCGAGAAAATTAAATGCAATGACTTTGTTTGCCACTCATTATTTTGAGTTAACACAACTTCCAGAACTCATGGATAATGTTAAGAATGTCCACCTAGACGCCATGGAACATGGTGATAGCATCGTGTTTATGCACGCTGTACAAGAAGGCCCTGCGAGTCGAAGTTATGGATTGCAAGTTGCTGCACTCGCAGGTGTGCCTAACAGTGTTATTAACGCTGCAAAGCAAAAGCTACACCTGTTAGAGAGCCGCGATCAAGCCAATGAAAAATCACTTAATGGCGAAGCTCTAACACAACAAACAATTAACTTCCAAACCGCACCAGCATCGCCCGTTACGGAAGCAGTTGAAAAGCTCAACCCAGATGAATTATCACCTAAGCAAGCACTTGATTACCTATATCATTTAAAAAAAATATCATTATAAAGCAGTCATAAATATTAACTGCAGACACTAAAAAGGCGCCCCTAGGCGCCTTTACTTTTTTATTCTTGGTTCAAACTTTAAAAATTGCTTCTACAGATAAACCTTGTGCACCAAGTAAATCTTTGAGGCGTTTTAGCGCTTCAACTTGAATTTGACGGACACGCTCTCGCGTCAACCCTATTTCTTTACCCACGTTTTCAAGTGTTGACGGCTCATAACCTAATAAACCAAATCTGCGCGCTAGCACTTCTCTTTGTTTTGTATTAAGTTCACCTAACCACTTCACTACAGACTTAGACATATCTTCGTCTTGAACTTTATAATCCGGACCAACATTGTCGTCATCAGCGAGCACATCTAACAATGCTTTGTCGCTTTCACCACCAAGTGGGGTATCTACAGAGGTAATTCGTTCATTCAACTTCAGCATACGACTCACATCACTGCTTGGTAAGTCTAACGTTTCAGCGATCTCTTCTGCTGTAGGCTCATGGTCTAGTTTGTGCGCTAACTCTCTTGCTGTGCGTAAATACACATTTAGCTCTTTAACGACGTGGATTGGCAATCTGATTGTTCGAGTCTGATTCATGATTGCGCGTTCGATTGTTTGTCTTATCCACCAAGTTGCGTAGGTTGAAAACCTGAATCCGCGCTCTGGATCAAATTTTTCAACCGCTCGAATTAGGCCCAAATTACCTTCTTCAATAAGATCAAGCAGTGCTAAACCACGGTTGTTATATCTGCGTGCAATTTTTACGACGAGTCTAAGGTTACTTTCAATCATGCGGTTACGTGATTTTCCACAGCCTCTAAGTGACTTGCGTGAAAAAAACACTTCTTCTTCTGCGCTGAGAAGGGGGGAAAATCCGATTTCACCAAGATACAGCTGAGTTGCATCTAGGTTTTTTTGTAAATCGTCTTGTACTTGTTGATCTAACTCTGCGGTTTTCGCTGCCTTTGTAATTTGCTCAAGTTTCGTATCATCAGAAACGTTGTTTGATTCTATTGCCAATGCGGCGCTGTTAGTTGTTCCCATAATAAATCTCCCGGATTACTCTCATTTAACTACTGCACTTTACTATCCTCCGATATGCCAAAATGGCTGCCTAATCAATTATTTTTTAGGCAAAAATTTAATTGGGTTTACTGATTTTCCATGATAACGAATTTCAAAATGTAACATTACTCGATTCGAACCAGTGTTACCCATTTTCGCAATGGTTTGTCCAACATTAACCACTTGCTTTTCTTTGACTAAGATCTTGTCTGCGTGAGCATATGCACTTAAGTAATCGTCACTATGCTTAATAATAACTAAGTTACCATAACCTCTTAATGCACTACCTGCGTATACAACTCTACCACTTGCTGCGGCTTTGATTGCATCGCCACGTCTACCATCAATCTTTATCCCTTTGTTTCCCTGCTCTTTGGCTGAGAATACACCAATCACTTTACCATTAACTGGCCAACTCCACTGGTTGACATTTTTGGGTAGCATAATATCTTTTGAGTGGCTAACCGAGTTATTGATTTGTTGACCTTGTGTCACAGAATACGCAGGCATTGTTACATGATCAAGCTGTTTTTTTGACGCCGTTGAAGCAGTATTTTGGGTGTTTACCGCTGAGTTTAAATCTTTATTATCAGCAGTTTGCGCATCGGAATATACCTTTCTAGGTATGTATTTTGACGTTTTATTGGCAGTTTTCTTATTTGTAACTTCATGTGTAGAGTATAAACTCAAAACTTGTCCAGGGTAGATGGTATAAGGCTTTTTTAGATTATTTAATCGCGCAATTAACGCATAATCTTTATTAGCTCCCCAAGAGATCGAATATAACGTATCGCCGGCTTTGACTTTATAGCGAGTCGCTGTAATTGAACCTTTACCATGAGTCGGCTTTATTGCTGAGCTTAATGACTCTACGGGGGCAGGTCGCTCAGCTTTAAAGCTACAACCAACAATTAAGCAACAAAATACGACAGCAAAAAGGCAACAAAACATTCTCATTTGAATTGGTTACCTCTGAGGTTATCTATCATAGTGACTCGAATGCTCTGCCTAAGCCTGGTGCTTAAGCAAGTTCACCATTAATTAACGGAACAAAACGCACGGTTTCAATGGCCTCTGACACATATCTTGTTCCAATACGTGTAACTTTAACTAGCTGCTGCGATGTTTCACCTACAGGGATAACAAGCACACCACCGTCAGCTAGTTGCTCAGTTAAAGCTGTAGGAATACTTGATGCAGCAGCAGTAACCATAATTGCGTCATAAGGGCCTTTACTCTGCCAACCTTGCCAGCCATCTCCATATTTAAAAGCTACGTTATGTATAGCTAGCCTTTTTAAACGTTGCCTTGCCTGGATCTGCAAACTTTTAATCCGCTCTACCGTACATAACTGTGGGACCAACTGCGCCAAAATGGCTGCTTGATACCCAGAGCCAGTTCCAACTTCAAGTACTTTATTAGGTTTACTTTGCAGTAAGATCTCAGTCATTCTAGCAACCATATAAGGCTGTGAAATCGTTTGCCCCTGCCCAATAGGTAAAGCTGTATTTTCGTAAGCTTTATGCCCTAATGCAGCATCTAGAAACTGTTCTCTTGGCGTATGAGCCACAGCCTCTAGTACCGCTCTATCGTTTATTCCAGCGTCATGTAAGCTTCTTGCAAGGTTCAAAGCCGATGTTGAGGCTAGCCGGTTCATAAATATCGGTTCCAAAGGTATTAATTTTAAGTTGTCTGTCTAGGCTGTTTACTTACCAAGACCATCACGGTGCTTAGTTAGTCAATGTTGGCTAACCAA
This sequence comes from Shewanella youngdeokensis, assembly GCF_033180165.1. GTDB lineage: Bacteria > Pseudomonadota > Gammaproteobacteria > Enterobacterales > Shewanellaceae > Shewanella > Shewanella youngdeokensis. The sequence goes on along the minus strand of NZ_CP136522.1, from coordinate 1,135,849 downwards.
GTAGACATCGATTCAATCTGCTCAAACGCGGTTAAATCTACTGTCAATGGAGTAATCGATACATAGCCATTCTCGACCGCATGAAAGTCAGTTCCTTCACTTGCATCTTGTTTATCGCCCGGCGGCCCTAACCAAAATATCTCTTTTCCTGAAGGATCTTGTGTTCTAATCATGCCTTCAGCCCGATGCCTAGCACCTAGCCGAGTTATTCTAATACCCTTAACATCTTCGATAGGAAGGTCAGGCACATTAATATTTAGAATCTGGTCTTGTGCAATCGGTTGCTGTTGTAACCCTTTAATGACCTTAACCGCAAAATGGGCGGCTGTGTTGTAATGTTCTAGTTTTGAGCCAGCCAATGAGATGGCAATAGCAGGCAAACCAAGGAAACGCCCCTCCATTGCTGCAGCAACAGTGCCAGAGTACAGCGTATCATCTCCCATATTAGCCCCAGCATTGATACCTGAGACCACCATGTCTGGCTCATCAGTGTAAAGCTCTCTAATTGCTAAATGAACACAATCTGTTGGCGTACCGCTCACTGATACAAAACCGTTGTCTAACTTATTGAGTCGCAGCGGGTTCGTCAAGGTTAAGGAGTTACTCGCACCTGAACAGTTTCGATCTGGCCCTACCGTCATCGTTTCCGCAATTTGCTGAAGCGAATTGGTTAACGCCACAATCCCTTCAGCATTCACACCGTCGTCATTACTAATTAATATTCTCATGGCTTGGCATTGTGTTCCTGTTGTGCGGCCAACATTTGCTTTCTTGCTAACTCTTGCACATCTTGGTAGTCAACTAGTTCACGTAACACTGACGTAGCATAAGAGCCTGATGGTAATGCAAATTTAACTGTAATGGTATCTTCTTCAACCTGATATTGTAAATGTTGTGGCTCAAGTAGTAGTGTTCGCCTTTCTTGGTTTAGGCCAGCTTGCTCTAACCCTTCTCTGTCGATAGCTAATTCAGCTAATGCCGCTGATTCTACCAAGGCAGCATCGTCTTGAGCTAATGCAGCACCGCGTCCCCACAAAGGTGCTGACAGTTGAATATCTTTCTGCGCGAGCCTTTCCAACAAAGTGTCATCCCACTGTGTAGCAGTGAAGTAACTTTTACTGCCTGCCAACATTACACAATCGCCGTTCAGGGTTGCCGCTCCATGCGCCGCCAATCTTGCAGAACTCACAATGTTGAACAAATTTGAGCGAACTGCAGATAAATACATACTCCGTTTATTTCTATCTTTTACTTTTCGCCCAGTGAACATCTGCCGACCAAAAATTATATTTTTTCCATCATGTCCAAAGCGTTGCTCACCATAGTAATTCGGCACACCATGTAACGATATTTGCTCCAATCGAGCGACGACATCTTCTACCTCTGAGACATTACGCAACACCAAAGTAAATCGGTTACCAGCGAGTGCCCCTATTCGAAGCTTTTTCCCATGTCGCGACGCTGACAGTAACGTAATTTTCTCACTATTAAGCTGTTGCCAGTCAGGAGTTTCTTTACCTGGGATCCGTACCCCAAACCACTGTTCCGTTACAGCATGTTTATCTTTTTGCCCCGCGTATGTCACCTCTTTAGGGTGAACATGAGCAAAGCTCGACAGCATTTTGGCAACTTCTACGGTGTTGAGGCCATCTTTTCTGATATGTAATAGATGGTGTTCGCCCTCTCCAGTTGGAGTAAACGGCAGTATTTCTTGTACTAGAAAGTCACTATTATGTGTGCGAAGATCTGCTTTAGCACTTGGCTTACCGTATAAATAATGAAGCTCGCTCATTTTGGTCAACTCTCTTTAAATCTTGGTCATTAGTACAACAGCTTCCACTGCAATACCTTCTTTTCTGCCGGTAAAGCCAAGCTTTTCCGTCGTGGTTGCTTTAACATTAATATCATCAATGTCAGCTTGTAAGTCTGTAGCTAAAGTACTTCGGATCTGTTCAATGTGTGGCGCCATTTTTGGTGCTTGTGCAATGATGGTGACATCCAGATTTGACAGAGCAAAACCTTTATCTAACGCCAACTTATAACAGTGCCTCAAAAGAACTCGGCTATCAGCGCCTTTAAATTCAGCATCTGTATCAGGGAAATGCTTGCCAATGTCACCTAAAGCCATAGCGCCTAAAACAGCGTCCGAAATAGCGTGTAGAACAACATCACCGTCGGAATGAGCAATAAGCCCATTCTGATAAGGCACTTCGACACCACCGAGGATTAGTGGAGCTTCACCGCCAAATTTATGTACATCAAATCCATGACCAATTCTAATTTTCATTTTTATTCCTCGTAGCAAACCTAAAACTTGCTGACCGCTAAACTTGACGATTTAAATTATCTAAAAATAGTGACGCTAACTGTAGGTCATCTGGGTGGGTAACTTTAATATTGTCAGCACGACCTCTGACAATACCAGGCTTGATACCTGCCCATTGCATTGCAGAAGCTTCATCGGTAATCAATGCGCCTTCAACTAAGGCAGCAGACAAATTGTTTTTCAACTCCCTAACAGGAAAGTATTGTGGTGTGAGCGCATGCCAAAGTTGTTCCCGGCAAACCGTGTCACTAATTTCGCCGTTGACCTCAGTACGTTTCATGGTATCCCGTACTGGCGATCCCAATATCGCCCCTTGAGGGAACATTGAATCTGACGCAATGAGCTTGTCGATATCGTGGTGGCTTAAGCATGGCCTTGCGGCATCATGCACTAGTACCCAACTGTGTTCATCAGCAAGTTTAAGTGCTGCCAGTACAGAATCAGCTCGCTCTCCCCCGCCAATTACAGTGACTAATTTAGCGTTTGACGCCTGTGGCAGCTGAGCAAAATATTCATCACTTGGGTTTAACGCAACAATCACTGTTGATATTTGTGGATGAGTCAATAAGCAGTCTAAAGTATGTCCGAGAATGCATTGCTCATTAAGTTGTAAATATTGTTTTGGCCGTTCAGCCCCCATGCGGCTACCTATTCCAGCAGCCGGTACCACGGCAATGACCTGTTTAGTCGATTGACTCATTAAGAAATTCCACTTAGAAGCTTATAATTAGGCATTAATTATCATGTTTTGAAAGGCGGTTACCACCAACAACACGAAAAAAAGTCTCCCCTTCTTTGACCATCCCAAGCTCATTTCGAGCACGCTCTTCAAGCGCTTCTGTACCGCTACGAAGGTCATTTATCTCTTCTCTTAAGACTTGGTTTCTAGCCACTAAATGAGCATTACTATCTTGTTGTTGCTTAATTTGTTCTTGAAGGTGAATCGAGTCGGCAAAACTCTTATCACCGAACCAAAGGCGATATTGAAGTACGACAAGTAGTGCTATGAGGGCAAGAAGAAGGCGTTTCATTATGCTAAATAGAAAAATTTGGAAAGAATAATTAGATACTACAACAAAAAAGGCCACCAAGTGGTGGCCTTTTACCGTTTATAACAAATTATGCTTGACCTTTAATCTCGCTTAAACCGTTATAAGGTGCCTTTTCGCCAAGTTGCTCTTCAATACGTAGTAATTGATTGTACTTAGCAACACGGTCACTACGACATAGTGAACCCGTTTTGATTTGACCAGCTGAAGTTGCAACAGCAAGATCAGCAATTGTTGAATCTTCAGTTTCACCGCTACGATGAGAAATAACAACAGTATAGCCAGCTTCTTTGGCCATGCGAATTGCCGCTAATGTTTCAGTAAGTGAACCGATTTGGTTGAACTTAATCAGAATTGAGTTTGCGATGTTGTTGTCAATACCACGCTTTAAGATTTTAGTATTGGTTACGAATAAATCGTCACCAACTAATTGGATCTTATCACCCATAATTTGCGTTTGGTAAGCCCAGCCATCCCAATCTGATTCGTCTAAGCCATCTTCAATTGATGCAATAGGGTACTGCTCGGTAAGCGTCTTAAGAAAATCAGAAAAACCATTTGCAGTGAATACTTTTCCTTCACCGGCTAAATCATATTGGCCATTTTTATAAAATTCAGATGCGGCACAATCAAGTGCGAGTGTTACATCTTTTCCTAGCGTGTAACCTGCGTTTTCAACTGCAACTTTAATAACAGCCAGTGCATCAGCGTTAGAGGCTAAATCTGGTGCAAACCCGCCTTCATCACCAACAGAAGTGCTCAAGCCTTTTGCTTTAAGTACACTTTTTAGGTTGTGGAAGATTTCAGCTCCCATTCGTAATGCTTCACGGAAAGTCTTAGCACCAACAGGTTGAACCATAAATTCTTGAATATCAACGTTGTTATCAGCGTGTTCACCACCGTTCAAGATATTCATCATAGGAACAGGCATTGAGTACTGACCAGCAGTTCCGTTCAATTCCGCAATGTGCGCATATAAAGGCATTCCTTTAAATGCGGCAGCTGCTTTAGCCGCAGCCAAAGAAACAGCAAGAATCGCATTAGCGCCTAGTTTATCTTTATTCTCTGTACCATCAACGTCAATCATAATTTGATCAATCGTTGTTTGTGCTGTTGCATCTTGGCCTAATAACGCTTCTTTAATAAGACCATTAATGTTTGCCACTGCAGCTAAAACACCTTTACCCATGTAGCGAGATTTATCGCCATCACGCAACTCAAGAGCTTCACGACTACCCGTAGATGCACCTGATGGTGCTGCAGCCATCCCCATGAATCCGCCTTCTAAATGAACTTCAGCTTCAACAGTTGGGTTACCGCGAGAATCCATGATTTCGCGACCGATAATATTAATAATCTTAGCCATAATGCCCTCGATTTAAGTTTGAAAGAGAAAATTTATATAAAAAAGAAATCCTGAAAGCCTAAACTCATCTGACAAAAAAAAACCGCTCCCTGATAAGGGGAGCGGTATATATTCTGTTTAGCCTAAGTCACGTTTCTGATACGCGGAGGCTGCAGCAACGAAACCTTCGAATAATGGCTGACCATCACGAGGAGTCGATGTGAACTCAGGGTGGAACTGACCGGCGACAAACCAAGGATGGTTTGGTAGTTCAATCATTTCGACTAATTGACGGTCTGAAGAAAGGCCACTGAAAATAAGCCCGGCTTTTTCGAGACAATCTTTATAATTGTTGTTTACTTCATAACGATGACGATGACGCTCAACACAGCTAACCGCTTTATAAGCAGCAGCAGCTTTCGTCCCTTCTTCAAGGTGACAAAGTTGAGCTCCTAAGCGCATTGTACCGCCTAAGTCAGACTCTTCATGACGCTCTTCGACTTGGCCTTCTTTGTTAATCCACTCAGTAATCAAACCAACTACAGGGTGCGGCGTTTCTTTATTGAATTCGGTTGAATGTGCAGCTTCAAGACCTGCAACATTACGGGCAAACTCAATTAACGCAACTTGCATACCTAAACAGATACCAAAGTATGGAAGGTTGTTTTCACGGGCGTACTTAGCCGCCATGATTTTACCTTCTACGCCACGCTCACCAAACCCACCAGGAATCAAAATACCATCAAGACCATCTAGTACTTCATCGCCTTTCGCTTCTACGTTTTGCGAGTCAATGTATTTGATGTTAACAGAAACACGATTAAACAGACCCGCATGCTTTAACGCTTCGTTCACTGATTTGTATGCATCAGGTAGTTCAATGTACTTACCAACCATACCAATAGTGACTTCACTTGTTGGGTTGGCTTCTTGGTAAATCACATTTTCCCATTCGTGCAGGTCAGCTTCTGGACATTCGATGCCGAAACGCTTAGTTACTAATTGGTCAAGACCTTGGGCTTTAAGCAAAGCAGGTATTTTATAAATGCTATCAACATCTTTAAGTGAAATAACAGCGCGCTCTTCTACGTTACAGAATAATGAAATTTTCGCTTTTTCATTAGCAGGAACAGCACGGTCACCACGACATACTAACACGTCAGGCGCAATACCAATTGAGCGCAATTCTTTAACTGAATGCTGTGTTGGTTTGGTTTTAACTTCGCCAGCAGCACCTAAGAAAGGCACTAATGTAAGATGCATAAAGAGTGTTCTTTCGCGGCCAAGTTCAACACCTAACTGACGAATAGACTCTAAGAAAGGCAGTGATTCAATATCACCTACCGTACCGCCAATTTCAACAATGGCCACATCATGACCTTCGCCGCCAGCAATTACTTTTTCTTTAATTGCGTTAGTGATATGTGGGATAACCTGAATGGTCGCGCCCAAATAATCGCCACGACGTTCTTTACGCAAAACTTCTTCGTAAATACGGCCAGTGGTAAAGTTATTACGACGATTCATTTTGGTACGAATAAAGCGCTCGTAATGACCTAAATCAAGATCGGTTTCAGCTCCGTCTTCTGTCACAAACACTTCACCGTGCTGTGTTGGGCTCATGGTACCTGGATCAACGTTAATGTATGGATCCAGCTTCATAATAGTTACATTTAGGCCACGGGCCTCTAAAATTGCAGCTAACGATGCTGCAGCAATGCCTTTACCTAGTGATGAAACAACGCCACCAGTAACGAAGATATACCTTGTAGTCATGCTGAACCTGAGATTTATGAGTTGCAAATACGTGCTTGTAAGAAAGCACTAGGACGGGGCAATATTATACCAAAGCAACGCCGTTTCGACAAACTAGAATTAGCTTTAAATTAAGTTTATTTATTTTTCTCACCCCGTTTTACCCGATCCCAGTACCCATCTAACTCGGTTAAAGAGTGCTCATCAAACGTCCTACCATCTTGTTGCACACAGTCTTCAACCCCGCGAAAACGTCGTTCAAACTTTTGATTTGCCTGCCTTAAGGCTTGTTCGGGCTCAACCCCTAAATGGCGGGCAAAATTAACTACGGCAAATAACAAATCTCCCATTTCATCCGTCACTTTATCTTGGTCAATTTTTTGCTGTGAGACTTCAAAAAGCACTTCATCAATCTCTTCATTAATTTTAGCAACAACAGGAGGTAATTCATCCCAGTCGAAACCTACTCGTGCAACTCTTTTTTGGATTTTCATCGAACGCGACAGTGCAGGTAAGCTGAGTGGGATGTCATCTAATACTGAGTGCTGCTCTCGGCTTATGCGCTCTTGAGCTTTGATGTTTTCCCAGTTTTGTTTGATTGTAGCGGTACTGCTGTTTTTCAGTTCAGTAAAAACATGTGGGTGTCGCCGAGTTAACTTAGTGCAAATACGCTCTACTACAGTATCAAAGTCAAACATGCCCTGCTCTTTTGCTAATTGGCAATAAAACACGACTTGAAATAACAGATCCCCTAGTTCATCTGGTAACTCATCAAGTGCAAGGCGTTCAATCGTGTCAGCCACTTCATAAGCTTCTTCTAGCGTAAAAGGAACTATGGATTGAAACGTTTGTGCTTTATCCCAGTCACAACCTGATTTTGGGTCTCGCAGCCTCTGCATAATAGTGAGCAACGGCTGCATGTTACCTGTCGATGGCGTCATAATGCTTTCCTAGTGACAATCAACTTACACTCGACGAGCTTCGCTAACGCCGTCTACCTGCGACAACTTTGCGACCACCCTTGCTAAGCCATCAAGGTTGTATAATTCCAACTCTAGCTCAATTGTGGCAGTTTGTGTTTTAACATCTGATGATGAACTCATTGACAATACATTAGATTTTTCAGCGGCCAACACCGATGTTAAGTCTCTCAGTAACCCAGAGCGGTCATTTGCAATCACTCGCAACCTAATTTTATATCCGCCTGAGTAATTCTCTCCCCAAACCACGTCGACTGAGCGCTCTGGATGCACTCGGATCAGCTCTTTTACCTGATCACAATCAGCCCTATGGACCGAAATACCCCGACCTTTGGTAATAAAACCGAATATTTCATCACCTGGCACTGGTTGGCAACATTTAGCAATATGGCTCATTAAATTGCCCACACCGTTTACTTCTACTTGCCCTGCGCCTTTTTTAACTGGTTTACTGTGACTCTTTTTAACAAGGTCTTCTAGAACTTCTTCATCTGACAATTCATTCGTGCGCAGCTTACTTTGCACGTGATTAACAACCTGATTTAACCGAACGTCACCGCCGCCGATCCCAGCGAGTAAGTCATCCATACTCACCATATTGAAGCGTTCTACTGCCGATTGCGCGTCTTTTATTTTTAAATTACCGCGAGCCAGTTCGGTTTCAAGCATTTCACGTCCGGCAATAATATTTTTATCTCGGTCTTGCTGCTTAAACCAATGTTGAATTTTTGAGCGGGCTCGCGAGGTTTTAATGTAACCTAAATTAGGGTTGAGCCAGTCTCTTTTGGGGTTTGGATTATTCGAGGTGATAATTTCAATACGCTGCCCCGTTTCTACCTGGTAAGTAAACTGCACGATACGGCCGTCGACTTTGGCACCAATACATTTATGACCCACGTGAGAGTGAATATAATACGCAAAATCCAATACTGTTGAGCCTTGCGGCAGATCAACAACCTCGCCACTAGGAGTGAACACATAAACGCGGTCTTCAAATACTTGGCTGCGAACCTCTTCTACTAAGTTGCCGCTCTCGGCTACATCTTCTTGCCACTGTAAAATTTTACGCAACCAGTTAATTTTCTCTTCATAACCGCTTTGCTTGCCGCCCGTGGTTCCCTCTTTATATTTCCAATGGGCAGCCACGCCAAGCTCTGCATCTTCATGCATCTGTTCGGTACGAATTTGGATCTCGACAGTTTTGCCTTCAGGGCCAACAACAATGGTATGAATTGACTGATAACCGTTAGGTTTAGGGTTGGCGACATAGTCGTCAAACTCTCGTGGAATGTGATGCCAAAGGGTATGGACAACCCCCAGAGCACCATAGCAATCTTGCAGTCTGTCAGTGACAATTCTGACCGCTCTTACGTCAAACAACTCATCAAATTTGAGGTGTTTGCCATTCATTTTCTTCCAAATACTGTAGATATGCTTTGGTCGACCATAAACCTTGGCACGAATATCATCTTTATCTAAGCGAGCTTGCAACTGACTGACAAAGTTATCGATAAAGGTTTCTCTATCAATACGCTTGCCATCTAATTGTTTAGCAATGTCTTTGTAAGTTTGTGGGTGCAGGTAGCGAAAAGAGATATCTTCAAGCTCCCATTTTAGCTGCCCAATTCCGAGACGGTTAGCTAACGGTGCATAGATATCGGCAATTTCTCGCGCAATTAACACTTTTACGTCTTCATCGGCGCTTTTAATTTCACGTAGCAAACAAATACGCTCTGCCAGTTTAATGACCACTGCACGTACATCTTCAACCATCGCCAATAACATTTTACGTATATTATCGATTTGAGGTTCGCCATTGCGAGTATGTTCACCCACCTTCAACGCCCCGATGGCATTCATGGTTTCAACACTCGACACTAAGATTTCTAATTTGCTACCGAAGCGTTCTTGGATATCTTCGAGGCTAATTAATTTAGCATCAAATACCACAAACAAAATTGCGGCCTGTAAGGTTTCTATATCCATATTCAATGGTGCCAGGATCTCTATCATCTCACGCGCGCGTTTAAGCACAGAGACGTTCTCTTCCTTCTTTTGCCCAATTAACAGTTCTACCTGCTCGATTAAGGCCAAAAGCGTTTCGGCTTCGCTCGATTCACTAATATAACGCGTCACCCACTCATCAAGTTGAAAGTGAGGGTCGCTAAAATGTGCTTCGCGAACTGATACCATCGTTTATTATTCCTTTACATCCCGTGGTGGATTTAACCAAAACGCAATCCAAACCGTTTAAAATCACGTCTTCTATCTTGAACATTCAAGATATATTGTCAATGAACAAACTCGCACAATCGACATTTGAGTTATCTATTTAGTTAACTCAAATAACGCCATTGACTCTAAGTGATGTGTTTGTGGAAACATATCCACCAGCGCAATCTTTGTAAGTCTGTAGCCTTGTTTTAAAATTAGCTCACTATCACGGGCTAAACTGGCAGGATTACATGACACGTAAACCAGCGCTTTAGGTTTGAGTTTTTTCAGTGACATCATACTTTCATACGCGCCAGCTCTTGCGGGGTCAATCAACATTTTGTCGACCTTGCCTAACCAAGGCTGTTGCGATAAGTCAGCGCTCAAATCAGCATGGAAAAATGACACTTTATCTAAACCGCTTTGTGCAGCGTTAATCGTGGCCTGTTCAACCATAGCCGGCACACCTTCAACTCCAATTACTTCAGCGCCACTTTGTGCTAATGGCAAACTAAAGTTACCAATACCGCAAAAAAGGTCCAGCACTCGCTCATTAGCTTGAGGTGAAAGCCAGTCTACCGCTTGCTGAACCATTGCTTGGTTTACTGCCCCATTAACTTGAATAAAGTTTCCCGCCGAAAAGCTCAACTGAGCATCGTGGCCACTAAATCCATAATGAGGTTGCTCACCAACACCACTTAAGTATTCGCTTTGCGCATCATCATCTTGCAATACAACGCTTAACAAATGATTTTTACCAAACTCAGCTAACCGGTCGCGATCTTTATCAGACAATGCTTTTGTCACTCTCAGTACCACAAAAACCCCATTATCGGCCTGTGTTAGCTCAACATGCCCTAACGATTTTTTACCACTAAGTTGGTTGAGCACATACGCAAGATCTGGGATTAATGCTGATAATGGTTCAGCTAATACAGCACAGGACTGAATTTCAACCACATCACTACTGCTATTTGCTCTAAAGCCTAAGCTAATATGTTTAGTTTTTTTATCGAACCAAGTTGCTAACCGCGCACGACGGCGGTAATGCCATGGTGAGTCACTAATTGCATCGGCGACTTCACTCGCCTGGGTTTGAGCAAACTTAGCCACCAGTTCATTTAAGGCTTTAGCTTTATGTTGGCGCTGCGCGTTAATGTCGAGATGCTGTAAATCACAACCACCACATTTAGCGTAATGTGGGCATATAGGCGCAACACGTTGGCTTGATGGGTTTTCTACCTTTAGCAGCTTTGCTTTTGAAAATTTCTTTTTCTGCTCGGTTAACTGCACTTGCACCGTTTCACCCGGTAACGCGCCGTTAATAAATACCACTTTGCCTTGATGCTCAGCAATACCTGCACCTAGATGATCGAGCCTATTCACAGTTAAAGACAATTTAGATGATAATTGTTTAGAACTATTTGGTTTTGCTTTAAAAAATTGTGCCATTTTACTCTCGAAATAGATAAAAATACTGGCCAACACAAGCTGTTACTGGCAGTCTATCGAATACTTACACTATATTTATTGGTAACGCGTTAACTCATGAAAGAAGCCAACAATATGACCAAATACAGCTTGCGTTCTTGGGTACTAGTATTGGCGTTAGCCCCAACTATTTTAGTGGGTATTTTATTGGGAAGCTATTTTACCATAAATAGATTTTATGAACTTGAACAAACGCTCATTGACCAAGCAAGTAATATCATTGAGCCCCTTGCGATTGCCGCCGAAGTGGGCTTAGAGAGTAAGGATTTTGAAACCACCAAGCGTTTAATTACCTCAGCCCAATTGAATAAAGCCTCTTTAGTCCAGTTTATTGCCATCTTTGATGTCAATAATCGCGTGGTAGTCACCTCACATCATTATAAAAATCATGAAGTCATGCGTTATGACAAACCATTAGAGTCGATGCTTAGAACTAAGCTTGAGCACATTGGCGACAGCATGATATTACGTAGCCCAATTTTTCAAAATAATGCGACAGAACCTTTTGATGAGTTTGATGAAAACGACAAGGTTGTCACTGTTACACCGATAAAACTCGGTTATATCGCGATATTAATCAATAAAGAAAATGCCTTACTCGAGCAGCACCGTGCCGCTGTGGCCGCATTTATCATAGTGTTAATTGGGGTGCAGCTGAATTTATTCTTTACCTTTCGATTGGTTAAAAATGTCACTCAACCGATTACAGAAATGGTAAGGGTTGTAGCAAAAATTCGTGAAGGAAAGCTCGACACTCGCTTAACCGGCAACCTCATTGGTGAACTTGACTTGCTCAAACGTGGTATTAACGCCATGGCTGGCTCACTGTCTGAGTACCATGAAGAGATGCAACAAAATATTGATCAAGCGACGTCAGACTTACGCGAAACCTTAGAGCAAATTGAAATCCAAAACGTTGAATTAGACATGGCAAAAAAACGCGCGCTTGAGGCCAGTCGCATTAAGTCTGAATTCTTAGCCAACATGTCGCACGAATTACGCACCCCACTAAATGGGGTCATCGGTTTTGCTAAACAATTATTGAAAACACCTCTACATTCAAGCCAGCAAGAATATATTCGAACCATTGAACGTAGCGCAGTCAACTTGCTTAGTATTATTAACGACATCCTAGATTTCTCTAAACTAGAAGCCGGAAAAATGGTGTTAGAAAACATGCCATTTTCTCTGCGAGAGGTGTTAGAAGAAACCATTACGATGTTGTCGAGCAGCGCCAATGAAAAAGACATCGAACTGGTGATTGATGTAGACCCACGTATTCCTGAAGATGTCACCGGCGATGCCATGCGTTTTAGCCAAATTTTAACTAATTTACTTGGCAATGCGATTAAATTTACCGATAGCGGTAGCGTGCAGCTCAAATTACAGCTTGAAGAACTCACTAATGGAAAGGTGTATATTCGCACCGAAGTTATTGATACCGGAATAGGTATTGATGCCGATAAGCTCGCCACTTTATTCCAAGCTTTTGGCCAAGCAGACTCATCCATCTCTCGCCGCTTTGGTGGTACCGGGCTTGGATTAGTGATCACCAAGCGCCTAGTCAACCGAATGGGAGGCCAGATAGGTTGCAGCTCTGAGCCGCAGCAAGGTTCAACCTTCTGGTTTTCTTTACCGCTGAATCTAAGCCAGTACCCAATTAGCGATACTTTGCCAATTGGCACACTGAAGCATAAAAGTATTTTACTGTTTGAACCTAGTGTTTTATCGCGACAAGCCATTGATCGCATGCTAGTAAGATGGGGGTTAGAAGTTACCCATGTCACCACTATTGCCGAGCTTGATGAACTAGTCTCTAACACTAGCAACCTCTTTGACTATGGCCTCTTAAGCTTTAAAGCCATGTGCTGCGCAGACGATTCGTTGGCGTTACTTAAGCTGACTAAATCTAAAGTCAATTACCTTATGCTAGTCAGTAACAGCGTTGATAGTGAACGAGCGCTAACAATCGCCCGCCCATACTTTGATAAGCAATTGACCATGCCGATCGGTGAAAAGCGCCTTTCTGACAGCTTGATTGACCCACAGTCATCGGTCAGTGCAGCTGCATATAAACCAAGCCCTTTACTTGAGCCTTCACCTAGCCCGGCAGCCAAGGAAAACCTCAAGGTACTAGCTGTAGATGACAACCCTGCGAACTTAAAGCTCATTGATACTCTACTCAAAGAGCTAGTTAGCCAAGTACACGTAGTCGACAATGGCGACGCCGCCGTGCAAATTGCAAAACAACGTAGCTTTGACCTAATTTTCATGGACATTCAAATGCCAGGCACTGATGGCCTTAGCGCAACAAAACTTATTAGACAAAACTCGGCGAACCGAAACACTCCCATTATCGCAGTGACCGCCCACGCTATTGCCGAAGAGCGTGAGCGAATATCTGCCAGTGGTATGGACGGCTACCTACCTAAACCTATTGATGAGGCAGCACTTAAAGCTGTTATCAAAAAATGGAAAAATAAACCTAAGTTTACCCATTTTGACCAACGCACCCTTAACTGGGAGCTATGCTTAACCCAAGCCAACAATAAACCTGATCTTGCACTCGACATGTTAAAGATGCTACTGAAGTCATTACCAGAGACGGTAGCAGAGGTTAATAGCGCACTAACTCGCTTTGATCAGCCCAGCATGTTGACCCATATACACAAATTGCACGGTGCAAGCTGTTACTGCGGCGTACCGACAACGCAGCAACTTTGCCAACAAATTGAGTCAGGGTTAAAGAAAGGTATTGCAGTGGAAGATATAGAACCTGAAATCCTTGAGTTACTTGACGAGTTAACTAAGGTAGAATCTGCCGCTAATCAAGTGATCACCCAGCTATCAGTGGATGTAAAAGATGACAAATAAACCGGGTTTTTTTCAACGCCTCAAAAGACTAACGCTACCGCAAAAAAAACTATTTGCAATTGCACTATGTCAGCGCATGCTGCCCAATTATCAGCTTTTTTCTGAAGTGTGTGAGTTTGGCAATCCAAAAGTGCTCGATACACTTCTCAACTTACTTTGGCAGTCAATGTACGACAACAAGTTAAAGTTGAATATTGAACTCCAAATGGAACGTATTGAAGAAAACACGCCAGAGCCTGCCAACTTTGACATGTATGGTGTTTATCCAGCAATGGATGCAGCCGTCGCGCTAACTTCATTACTCAGCGCACTAGAAAGTAAAGTTGAGGAAGACATTACCAACATCAGTAAGCTTTCATCAGCGACAGTAGCAAATTATATCGAAGCAACTTGCGAGCAAGAATTTGATAACGAATCCGAGTTAGATGACTACATTTTCCAGCATGAAGTCATGGTTGAAGAAAAAGAGATGCAATCAGCGCTGCTACAAGCCATTGAAGAAAACCCATACCTTAAAGCAGACTTTGTTAAAGAGTTACGACGCGAAATTGTCGCGGTAGGCATATCAAACATCGGTATTAGCGCTGCATAAATCCGATACTTGTTAATAAAAGCCGCCTCACTAGGCGGTTTTTACTATATGCAATCACATAGCTCTTCATTACAACTCACCTGACAAACTACCTAGCTTAATAAAACAACCGTTTGGTAGAATCTGTACTCACACACATACAACAGTAGCGGACTACACCGAATTACTTTCTAAATAAACTTCTAAAAAAATTGCTGGTTAAGCCTTTCAATCACTTAAAAATAGTCTTTAAAATAAGCGAAATATGATATGTTTTGAAGCCATGCTACATTCACCCGGCTTCGTATAACCGTTATTTGAGATCAATATGTCCGCTGTATTTACACCGCTTTTAGCTGTTTTTGGCATTATGTTGATTGGGACAGTCGTTCAAAAATCAAAGTTACTGCCTGCAGAAACCGATCTCGTTTTAAACCAATATGTTTACTATATTGCATTCCCTGCCATCATGCTTATTTCGCTCGCACAAACCCCTATCGCTGACATCATGCATTGGGGTTATATTGCCGGGTTCAGCGGCGCGATGTTAGCCAGCTATGCCCTAACGTTTTTAATATCACGGCGGCTTAACCCATCTGACAATGCAGTTGCTTCACTGCGGGCCCTAAATGCGACTTTTGGAAACACGGCATTTATTGGGATCCCACTGATGGCGATGTTATTTCCTGGCAATCAAACAGCCCTTGGCGCAGCCGCTATGGCAAGCTTGCTATCTGTATTGATGTTTGCCATTGCATTAGTTTCATTAGAAATGACAAACAACAATAAACAAAGTTCAGCCATTGCAATTATTGTGACTTCCTTAATAAAGAACCCCATTGTTATGGGCAGCCTACTTGGCATTACTTTATCTGCATTATCAATCATACTACCAGACAGTATTACGCTCATCATCAGTCAGCTAGGTATGACATCAAGTCCATGTGCACTTTTTGCTATTGGCATGGTACTGGCCAAATCAGGGCAATATCAAACCTCAACCAAACTTATCAGCGCGACACAATTGGCAGAGATTAGCGCTATAAATCTAGTCAAACTGATCATCCAACCACTGTTCGCATATTTGATTATGCAATCGGTGAACGTACAACCCCAGCTCATTGCTATGGGCGTTATATTAGCCGCATTACCTACTGCCGCTAGCGTATATTTGTTAGCTCAACGCTACGACACACAAGTTATCACCAGCGCACAAGGCATTTTATTTGGTACCGTCATCACCTTTATAATTTTGCCAATATTAGAAGCATCTCTGGTTAATTAGAAAAATACGCCCACAGGATTAGCTCGAAAGTCCTCTTATACTTTGATCAAGGGCTCGCGGCGTAAAACTATATCGATTATTATTTCAGCAAAGTATTTACTGTATCGGCAAACAGTATATACTGTTTATAAATACAGTGTTTGGATAGGACATCATTATGCTTTGCCAACTAAGCATTAACAACTTTGCTATTGTGCGTTTTTTAGAGCTCGATTTTAAAGCCGGCATGACCAGCATTACAGGTGAAACCGGAGCGGGTAAATCTATAGCAATAGACGCATTAGGCTTATGCTTGGGTAATCGAGCTGACGCTCACACTATTAGACCTGGCGCTAATAAAGCAGAAGTCAGTGCCCGGTTTTCGCTTTTAGACATCCCCCTTGCTAAACGCTGGTTAGAAGATAATGATCTAGACCATGATGACGAATGTATATTACGCCGTACCATTAGTATTGATGGCCGCTCGCGCGCGTACGTCAATGGTAACCCTATTCCACTAGCACAGGTTAAAGCGCTGGGTCATCTTCTGATCGGCATACATGGGCAGCATGCTCATCATGCTATGTTAAAACATGAGCACCAACTAACCTTGCTTGATAGTTATGCCAACCATAAAATGCTGCTTGATACTGTAGAGTCTAGCTACCATCGCTGTAAAACCATTGAAAAACAGCTAAAGCAATTAGAGCTCGACCAGCATGAACGACTTGCTCGCAAACAATTACTGCAGTACCAAGTTGAAGAGCTGAACGAATTTGCCATAACTAAAGGTGAATTTGAAACAATCGAAGCTGAACATAAAAAACTAGCTAATAGTACGGCATTAATTGAGCTGTGCCGTAGCCAGTTAGATATTTTGCAAGACAACGATCAAGCCAATGTCGAGTCGTTACTAAACACCTCAATTAGCCAAGGACAAGACCTAGAAAGTTACGACACTGAACTTAGCAGCGTAGTTTTGATGTTAAATGAAGCATTAATTCAAGTACAAGAAAGCAGCAGCGAATTAGACCGGTACTTACAAGGGCTAGAGCTTGATCCTGAATACCTTGAGCAACTAGAGCAGCGACTATCTAAAGCGCTTCAACTGGCACGCAAGCATCACGTTAACGCAAATGAATTATATGCTCACCATCAAAGTCTACTGGCAGAACTCAATGAACTAGACTCTGATGATGACAAGCTCGAAGAGATGCGCGAACTACTCCAGAAAAGCCAGCAGGCATATTTAAATCATGCAAGCAAGCTAAGCCAAAGCCGTATACGTTACGCTAAAGAACTGGATAAAAAGGTCACTCAATCGATACATCAGCTCAGTATGCCAAAAGGCAAATTCAGTATCTCTGTGACCTTTAATCAAGATGTTATATCGCCTCATGGTTGTGATGCCATTGATTTTTTAGTGACCACGAACCCAGGGCAACCTTTACAACCCATTGCCAAAGTCGCATCCGGTGGTGAATTGTCACGTATAGGACTTGGTATACAGGTGATCACAGCCAAAAAAGTTGCCACACCGACGTTGATCTTTGATGAAGTGGATGTTGGTATATCGGGGCCGACCGCAGCTGTAGTCGGTAGAATGCTGCGCACGTTAGGTGAATCAACACAGGTATTTTGTGTAACCCATTTACCTCAAGTTGCAGGCAATGGTCATCAACACATGTTTGTAAATAAGAGCAGTAAAGCTGGTAAGACTGAAACGTCAATGACGCCCTTAAACAAAGCACAGCGGGTTGAAGAGTTAGCGAGGCTACTCGGTGGTGATACTATCACCAGCAATACTATCGCCAACGCCAAAGAGCTACTGCGAAGCTAACGAAAAGCAAAAGGGAGCGAATAATCGCTCCCTTCTTTATTTAAAGCAGATAATTGTTAAACCAAGTAATAGGCGCCAGCTTGTAAACAAACAAAGGCAAATATTCCTGCCAAAACATCATCGATCATAATGCCAAAGCCGCCATGCACTTTTGCATCTAACCATCGAATCGGCCATGGTTTTAATATATCGAAAAAACGAAATAACACAAAACCAGCTAACAACCATTGCCACCCTGCGGGGGCAGCAATCATGGTGATTAATAAGCCTGCAATTTCATCCCAAACAATAGCGCCATGGTCATGTTCGCCCATATCTTTCGCAGCTTTATCGCAAATGTAAAAACCCGCCAACACAGCCAATACAGTAAGACCTATGTACCAAGACAAGCTCAATGGTGCCATAAGCAAAAATACCGGTATCGCCGCTAGGGTACCAAACGTGCCAGGGGCTTTAGCTGCAAGCCCACTACC
The DNA here is from genome assembly GCF_033180165.1 of Shewanella youngdeokensis. Taxonomy (GTDB): domain Bacteria; phylum Pseudomonadota; class Gammaproteobacteria; order Enterobacterales; family Shewanellaceae; genus Shewanella; species Shewanella youngdeokensis. The sequence continues at coordinate 1,117,667 of NZ_CP136522.1, read as the reverse complement.
AAAGCCTAATGCTAAAAAATGAATCGGGTTCTTAAGGGATAGTTTTGAAAGAGATTTATCTTGTGACAATATGTTCATTAACTGAAGTGCTCGAATCCAAGGTTTATAGGGTCAAATGTTTTTTTGTCTAACATCAACTTCAGTTTGCCACCCATACAGATCTGTCCAATTTGAGTAAACTTGACACCGGTTTCAGCCAGTGCGATTTCAAGGGCACCTTTTTGCGCTTCTGGGACGGTAAACAGCAATTCATAATCTTCGCCTCCAGTCAGTGCATAACTGTAGGCCATTTCAGTAGAGACACTATTTGTAAGCGACTTAGACAATGGCAGTTGGTCAACGTTGACCGTCGCACCAACGTTTGATGCTTTTAATATATGTTGAATATCTGAAACTAATCCGTCTGAAATATCGATAGCACTCGATGCTCGAGTACGTAATGCTTGCCCAGCTAATACTCGCGGTGTTGGTCGATAATGACGATTAATTAGGTAAGTACTATCACTCTCGCTGCAACTGGCTTTGTTACGCAGTAAATCTAAGCCTAGAGCTGAGTCGCCTAGAGTACCAGTAACGTAAATCCAGTCACCATTTCTTGCACCGCTACGGGTTAAGCCAGAGTGCTTAGGCAGTTGCCCATTAATGGTAACACTGATAGAACGTGGCCCACGAGTGGTATCTCCTCCCACAAGCGCTACACCGTAGTATTCAGCTATTTCAAACAGTCCAGCACTGTATTCGGCCAGCCAATGTTCATCAACCTCGGGTAATGTTATCGCTAACGTCATCCATGCAGGTTCAGCCCCCATTGCGGCTAGATCAGATAAGTTTACCGCAAGAGACTTATATCCTAAATCCTTGGCTGGCATATCCGGGTAGAAGTGCACATTCTCGACTAACGTGTCGCACGATATAGCAATAGACTTGCTTTCAGCTGGTTCTACGATGGCGCAATCGTCACCGATCCCGACTGCTACGTCTTTTCTAGACTGGGCTCGCCCAGTAAAAAAGCTTTCGATTAATTGAAATTCTTTCACAATACCAATCACTAATTAGGAGAAATTCAAAAGAGAGGTTATTAGTTCCTGTCGCATAGGCCTAATAAACAGCTGCATTCACCGCGTAGAGATACATCAACGGCAGAAAAGCGTGCAACTCGCGTTCCCTTTTCAGATACAAAAACGGCATCCGAAGATGCCGTTTTTACTATTTAGTTCTTGCGACTAACTTATCCAGGATACCGTTAACGAACTTATGTCCATCTTCAGCGCCGAATGCTTTTGCAAGTTCGATAGCTTCATTAATCGCTACCTTATAAGGTACATCCTTACGGAATGTTAGTTCATATGTTGCTAAGCGAACAATCGCTTTTTCAACAGGATCAACTTCATCCATAGGACGCGTCAAAAAGGGAGTGATAAGCTCATCAATTTGGCTTTTCTTTGTTGCAACACCGCCTAATAACTCACGAAAGTAAGTTATGTCGACACCGTCAACACTTTGTTCAGTAAGAAACTCATGCTCAACATCAGCAATATTGTTGCCACTTAGCTGCCATGAATAGATGGCCTGAACTGCTAAACGACGTGCCTTTCGGCGCTCTGAAGGCTTCATTAAATTGTCCTAAATTACAGGTGTTCTTCAAGTGCTTGCAGAACGTTCACCATTTCAAGCAGACCCAATGCAGCTTCGCCGCCTTTGTTTCCTGCTTTAGTACCTGAACGTTCAATAGCTTGTTCGATGGTATCTGTGGTTAAAACGCCGAATGAAACAGGAATGTCAAACTCAAGAGCAACTTGAGCTAAACCTTTGTTACATTCGCCAGCAACTAAATCAAAGTGCGGTGTACCACCACGGATAACCGCACCAAGTGAAACGATTCCATCAAATTTTCCGCTTGCCGCAACACGACGTGCAGCAAGAGGTAGTTCAACTGCGCCTGGTACTTTGATTACAGTGATGTTTTCATCTGCAACCTGACCAAAACGCTTTAGAGTGTCAAGCGCACCGTCAAGCAAACTATCAACTACAAAGCTGTTAAAGCGTGAAACCACAATAGCAATCTTTGCGTTTTTCGATTCGATATTACCTTCAACTACGTTCATTCATCCTACCTAAATTAGCTTGATTACCCAGCATGGGGGGCGGAAGAGGCGGTATGATACCACAGCAACTAACGCTGATCTCCATGCAATTTATAAGAAAAGTGTGAAATTACTCCTTGAAATATTATTAATCCCAAGGTGTTTTTTTATTCTGCTATATATTCAGTCACTTCCAGACCAAAGCCTGATAGAGAATGATAACGCTTTGGTGAACTCAATAAACGCATAGAGGTGACACCGATATTTGCTAAAATTTGCGAACCGACGCCCACTTGGCGAGAAGTTCCATTCCATTTAGCCGCAATAGGCGCACTGCCGTTATCTTCGGCTTCAAATGCTTTTACTTTAGCTAATATATCACTGCTATGTTCTTGATGACCAAGAAGTACAAGTACGCCGTCTTGCTCGCCAATTCGTTGCATGGCATTTTCTAGTGGCCAGCTACGTTGCTGATCTCGCTCTGAGTGCAATAAGTCGTTAAAGGTATTTTGTAAATGTACTCGAACCAATGTGTTCTCGGTAATTTCGCCCTTAACCAATGCATAGTGTAATTGGTTATCGATTGTGTCACGGAACGTTACCATGTCGAACTCACCAAAGCGGGTTGGCAATTTACATTGCGCTTCACGAACGACGGTGGTTTCTTTGGTATTTCGGTATTCGATTAAGTCTGCGATGGTACCCATTTTTAAGCCATGCTTTTCAGCAAAAACTTCAAGGTCTGGTCGACGAGCCATGGTGCCGTCATCATTTAAGATTTCAACAATCACAGCCGATGCTTCAAAACCTGCTAGTCTGGCGATATCACAACCGGCTTCAGTATGACCGGCGCGAATAAGTACTCCGCCTTCTTGTGCCATTAATGGAAAAATATGACCCGGCTGCACGATGTCCGAAGGCTTTGCGTCTTTACCAACAGCGGCTTTAACGGTAACTGCGCGGTCTTGCGCTGAAATACCAGTAGTGACACCTTCAGCAGCTTCAATAGACATAGTAAAGTTGGTTGAAAATGGCGCGTTATTATTGGTCACCATTAACGGCAAGTTTAACTGCTCGCATCGCGCTTTTGTCAACGTTTGGCAAATCAAACCACGACCAAAAGTCGCCATAAAATTAATCGCTTCAGGCGTTACCATGTCAGCAGCCATGATGAGATCGCCTTCATTTTCTCTATCTTCATCGTCCATCAAAATAACCATCTTACCAAGACGAATATCTTCAATGATCTCTTCTATACTATGTAGCGCCATGTTCGGACCTTTATTTGTAACACTGCGTCAGCTAAATGGCTGTTCTATGAGCCTGCAATAGGCTAGGCAGTGCATCATTTATATGATTGTATTATTAAGCTTATGGTAATAAATACTATATTTTTAATTACCTTAAGCTAGTGATTAACGCAAAAAACCAGATCGAGCTAACAATTCCATTGTAACATTAGACTTAGGTTGCTCTTCAACATCGGCTGAATAGCTCATTAATCTTTCTAAGTGCCGTGCGATAAGATCAACTTCAATATTAACGCTGTCACCCGATTTTAAATCAATCAGTGTAGTTTCCCCTGCGGTGTGCGGCACAATGGTTAATCTAAACTTGTGCCCTTGCACTTCATTGACCGTCAAACTCACACCATCAATGGTGATTGAACCTTTATGAGCAATGTACCTGCCAAGTTCTGCCGGAGGAGACAACCAAAACTCAATCGCCTGTCCACGCACTTGCTTGTCATCAACATGGGCAATACCGTCCACATGCCCACTGACCATATGTCCGCCTAAACGCGTTGTTGGCGTAACGGCTTTTTCTAGGTTAACAGCTTTACCCACTGAGTAATGCGAAAACCCTGTTAATGTGACCGTTTCAGCAGAAACATCGGCCACGAATCCATCGGCATGTAACTCAACGACGGTCAAACATACGCCGTTAGTTGCTATACTGTCGCCCAGCTTAACGTCAGATAAATCGAGCTTACCACTGCCGACAGTTAATCTAATATCGTCACCGCGACGTTCAACTTTTCGCAAATGCCCTACTGACTCGATAATTCCGGTAAACATAAAATTAATTACTCATTTTTAACGTTAAGCGAGTGTCTCTACCCACTTTACGTTCATCTATTAAATTAATATTGGGGATTTGTGCCATGCTCTCAAATTGCGGCAACGCGAGTAGAGCTCGCCCTTTATCGCCCAGCAACTTCATCGCTTGGTATAATACAATTTCATCTACGCGTTGCTCTGCAACAAAGGCGCCAGCAAGTGTTGCTCCTGCTTCAACTAGTACAGAATTACATGTCTGCCCGAGCAACTTTAACAACGCATCAAGGTCTATGCGTGCATTTTTTGCGGGTAAAATTTGATGATTAACATGGGATGGCCAGGCTGACTTGACACTTTCTGGATAGTCACATGTGCTAACGAGCAATATAGGGCTAGGAACGTTAAATAAATTAAGTTTAGCCCCCAACCTTGCTTTGCTGTCTAATACAACACGCAATGGTTGGTGTATTTCAGCTGGGGCGATTTCACTTGCTAAGCTACCGAGTTCACTATGGCGTACATTTAAGCTTGGGTCGTCCGCTAGAATGGTTTCAACGCCAGTGACAAGAGCGCAATGGCGTGCACGTAAGCGCTGTACATCTCGGCGAGCTTCAGGCCCAGTGATCCATTTTGACTCACCATTGGCTAATGCGGTTTTACCATCAAGACTGGCAGCCAACTTCACCGTCACTCGTGGTAAACCTGACTCCATTTTACTCAAAAAACCTAAGTTAATTTGTTTAGCAGCATCGGTTAATAAACCCACGTCAACTTGAATACCTGCCGCTTGCAACATTGAAATTCCACGACCTGACACTTGTGGATTCGGATCAGTCACAGCGATAACAACTCGACTAATACCATGCTCAATTAACGCTTTGGCACAAGGCGGAGTGCGACCATAGTGACTACAAGGTTCTAAGGTCACATAAGCGGTTGCACCGCGGGCATCATCCGAAGCCATGTTTAGCGCGTAAACTTCGGCATGCGGGCCGCCAGCACGAATATGATAGCCTTCACCCACAATCACACTGTCTTTTACTATCACGCAACCAACACAAGGGTTGGGTCTGGTGGTGTAAAGGCCTTTTTTTGCTAATTCAATAGCAAGGCTCATCATTTGACTATCTTCAGTTGACCACATAATTTAGCAATATCCGAAAATCAATTAGGTATAAATAAGTGGTGCTATTTCTGTAGGTCTGCGATGGCTTCGCCAAATTCTGACACGTCTTCAAACGCACGGTAAACCGATGCAAAGCGAATGTAAGCGACTTTATCTAAGTTAACTAATTGGTCCATCATTAGGTTACCAATCATTTCAGATTTAACTTCACGCTCACCGGTTGCCCGCAACATCGATTTGATTTTTGTTAAAGACTGCTCGATTTGGTCCATCGATACCGGTCTTTTCTCTACAGCTCTGAGCATTCCACCACGTAGTTTTTCTTCATCAAATGGTTGACGACTGCCATCTTGTTTTACAACACGTGGCATCACCAATTCGGCCCCCTCAAAAGTGGTGTAACGCTCATGGCATTGCACACACTCACGGCGGCGGCGAACTTGGTGGCCATCGGCGACAAGTCGAGAGTCAATTACTTTAGTGTCTGTTGCGCTGCAAAATGGACAATGCATTGGGCCTCCAGTGTCGTAAAAATAACGTTTTGACTTAAATGGTTAAAAATAAGCCATGATGAATGAATAACAAAATGGCCGCATAAATGCGGCCATTAAAGTTTACCTGATTTAACGCTTAAGGTTAACCGTAAACAGGGAACTTAGCACATAGTTCAATAACCTGTGACTTAACTCGCTCGCTGACCGCAAGATCGCTGATGTCATCAAGGATATCGCACATCCAGTTGGTCAGATTGATTGACTCTTGCTCACCAAAACCGCGACGGGTTATCGCTGGAGAACCAATACGTAATCCAGAAGTGACAAACGGTGAGCGTGGGTCATTGGGCACCGAGTTTTTATTCACTGTAATGTTGGCATTACCCAATGCTGCATCAGCATCTTTACCGGTCATGTCTTTGCTAATCAAATCAAGCAAGAATAGGTGATTGTCGGTACCGCCAGACACAACATCATAGCCACGTTCAATAAACGTTCGCGCCATTGCTTTAGCATTAATTACCACTTGTTCTTGATAAGTGGTGAACTCTGGATCAAGTGCTTCTTTAAATGCGACCGCTTTAGCTGCAATAACGTGCATTAAAGGCCCGCCTTGCCCCCCTGGAAATACTGCTGAGTTGAGCTTTTTGTATATAGTTTCATCATCGATAGCAGATAAAATCAAGCCACCACGCGGCCCCGCTAATGTTTTATGCGTAGTCGTGGTAACCACGTGTGCATGTGGCAACGGATTAGGGTAAATCCCTGCCGCAACTAGGCCGGCAACATGCGCCATATCAACAAATAGGTAAGCACCGACTTTATCGGCGATTTCACGGAACTTGCCCCAATCAATAATGCCAGAATAGGCGCTGAAACCTGCAATAATCATTTTAGGCTGATGCTCAACTGCAAGGCGCTCAACTTCAGCGTAATCAATTTTACCTGTAGTTTCATCAATGCCGTATTGCACTGCATCGTAAAGCTTACCTGAAAAGCTTACATTTGAGCCATGAGTTAAATGTCCACCATGCGCAAGGCTCATACCCAGCACTTTATCGCCACCTTGTAGCAATGCCATAAACACTGCCGAGTTAGCTTGCGAGCCAGAATGAGGCTGCACGTTAGCGTAAGTTGCACCAAACAATTCTTTAGCGCGAGAGATGGCCAACTCCTCGACAATATCTACATGCTCACAACCACCGTAATAACGCTTACCGGGGTAACCTTCGGCATACTTATTCGTCAGCTGAGAACCTTGTGCTTCTAGTACGCGTGGGCTAGTGTAGTTTTCTGAAGCAATAAGTTCGATGTGCTCTTCTTGACGGCGAGTTTCATCTTCAATCGCTGCAAACAATTGTGGATCGTAATCCGCGATATTCATGTCTTTTTTCAGCATTATTTACTCCAGCTGTAAATTTTTATTGTAGGGTTTTGCCGTATGATACAGCGCAATTGAACACAATCCCAGCATTAGCAGCATGAAATAACTTGCGTTTTGTCGTAAACATCGCTCAAAGATGCAGCAGTTCAAATCCAGCAATTAATGCGTCATGGCACGAGTCCAAATACATCATTTCACCATGCATTAAAAAGGTTGATACAAGTAATACCGTCACATGGGTTAATAAAGCCATTATGTGTGCAGCTTGCGCGGGGCTTAATAAACGGCGCCTTTCCAAATAATACTTGAACGGTTAGCCTGCATTGCAACTTGGGCACATAAACCAGCTAAAGCTGTAGGGTGTTCACCCGATAAAATCGGCACACGATCATCGATCTCGCTGTATTTGACCATAAAACAGAACACTATTTTCTAAAGATAAATCAGCTAAAGCCAGTTTAAAGCGGCTAAAACCCAACTGATTAAACAAATTGCCCCCGTATTTTGACCCAAGTCGCGATGTTCAGTATTTTGATGTTCAGTATTTATAGTCAAAACGTAGGCTAGTACGATTTTCACTATCGTCACTACGGTGCACAATGGCGGTATTATCAATGCCGTTTATCGTGCCGCGGCGTTCAACACGTTCATAATGCATGCTCAAACCAAATGTAGGTGTTAACGGAATGCCAAGGTAAATGGTGTAACGGTCACGGGTATCTTTAAAATCTAAATCACTTTTATTGGGGTTCCAGTCGTTACTGCGGTTTAATTCATGATCATCAATAGAGTCCCAACGCTGTGAGGTTAGCTTAACCCCGAATAACAGCTCTTGGTAACGGGCTTCTGCTTTGAATGTTGCAGTATGCCCTAAACCGTATGCATATCCGCCCTCCCAAAGCACTGACTTTGTCCCCCAAAAGTGTCCACCGGCAGCGCGATAGCCTTCAGTTGCAAAGGGTTTAACCATACTAAAGTCACCAAAAATATCACCACGGAGCTTAAAGCTAACATCGGCATTAGCCCACTGTGCTCCTATCGATAAGCCAATCACATTGATAGCAGCATAAAAATCTTCGTTTTCATCTTCTTGCCCTAAACTGCTATATTGAACCCCCATAGCAGGACCAATAAACCAACTGTGACCCCAAGACTCTCGCAAACCAACAGTGGCTTTAACCTCATTAGTGTAACCGCCCAAAAACACGTAAGAAGCTAATTGCCAATCTTCAATACCGGCATTAGAAATCCCCACCTCCATATCAAGTTCAATTAAGCTTGGCGTTGCCGACAAGGCATCATATTGGCCTTGCACACTATCAATGCTGGCTTCAACACCCAATAAAACGGTTGTGACAGCCGTGCTTTCGGCCTCGCGACTCGAATACATTACACCAGTATATATATCGAACTTATCTTGGGCTTGCAGGCGGTCAAAACGGTTAGGCTGATTATTCCCAAACCAACCTCTCAGTGTTTTTGATGGATTAAATACAGCAGCAAAGCTTACTGGTACCCAACCTTCTTTAGCGTCAAGCATCTGTGATAACTGAAAAAAACTCTCGCCTAATACCGAACCACCAAAAGTAGTCACGATTTGATCGTTAATACTAACCACTTCTTTATACTCAGCAAAAACCTCCCAGACAGTTGAAGCTGCAAAATTACCCAACATTGACTCATAGTAGTTAAAGTTATAATTACGAAACCCTTGGTGATAAAGTGCACCGGCATATGCGTGTCCCCAGTTCATACCCACCTGGTTATCATCAAGCTTCCATGAATCGGTGGTGACCAGACGGTCAATAAAGTACTGGCCTGCATTACCTTCTATTTCATAATCAAAGTCATCTTTCATGCTGTCTTCAGTCGCTTTGTACAATCCACCGCCGATGGTTAATAAAACGGTGGTCTCTGCTAACGCTCCCCACCAATTTTTATCGATAAGTTCTGGCGAAGTAAGTGCTGGTGTCAAGACAGTATGAGGACTTACGGTGACACTAGATTTAGGAATGACATCGTTGGAGCTCATCTGCTCAACCAGATCTGACGGCGGTAATGCTGTGCCAGCCCATGCGGGCGTTTCAAGTACCAGAGCCGCACAACCTAAGACTACACACTGTTGAATATTCATTTATTCCCTTAAATTTATTCATTTAGCCGCTATATGTACGACCTCAATTTTGCGCACTACAAAGACAAATCAGCATTACTACAAACCAGCATAAATGTTACACATATGTTAACGAAAGAACAGCTATTGTTGAAACTCAAACGAGCTTTGGTTAGATTGCACTGCGCCTTTAGCTAAAGATCAGATTTAAGTTACGCGGTGAATCGAGTAGAATTACTGCCACTCCCGGTAACAGAGAATTAAAATGGCTCAGTTCGTATACAGCATGCTTAGAGTGGGCAAGATTGTTCCCCCTAAAAAGCAAATCCTTAAAGATATTTCCTTAAGCTTTTTCCCAGGCGCTAAAATCGGTGTGTTAGGGCTTAACGGTTCTGGTAAATCAACTCTGCTACGCATTATGGCTGGCCTCGATACTGAAATTGAGGGCGAAGCAAGACCCATGCAGGATCTAAAAATTGGTTACTTACCCCAAGAGCCAAAACTGGATCCGACTCAAACCGTCCGTGAGGCAATAGAAGAAGCCGTATCTGACGCTAAAAATGCATTGGTTAGACTTGATGAGGTTTATGCACTTTACGCCGAACCTGACGCAGATTTTGATGCGCTTGCCAAAGAGCAAGGCCAACTTGAAGCGATCATCCAGTCACAAGATGCCCATAACCTCGATGTTGTTTTAGAGCGTGCAGCTAACGCATTACGTTTACCTGATTGGGATGAAAAAATTGAAGTGCTCTCAGGTGGTGAACGTCGTCGTGTCGCCATTTGCCGGTTGTTGCTTGAAAAACCCGATATGCTGTTACTCGATGAGCCTACCAACCACTTGGATGCGGAGTCAGTAGCTTGGTTAGAACGCTTCCTTCAAGATTACACTGGAACCGTAGTTGCCATTACCCATGATAGATATTTCCTCGACAACGCCGCAGGCTGGATTTTAGAACTTGACCGTGGCGAAGGGATCCCTTGGGAAGGTAACTACTCATCATGGTTAGAGCAAAAAGACGCGCGTTTACAGCAAGAATCAGCAGCCCAAAGTGCTCGTCAAAAAACCATTGCTAAAGAGCTTGAATGGGTACGCCAAGGGTCTAAAGGTCGTCAGTCTAAAGGTAAGGCCCGTATGGCTCGCTTTGAAGAGCTCAATACCAACGACTACCAAAAACGTAACGAAACTAATGAGTTGTTCATTCCACCTGGACCTCGTTTAGGCGATAAAGTCATTGAGGTTAACAACCTGACTAAATCTTACGGTGATCGTGTTCTCATCGACGATTTAACTTTTGCAGTCCCTAAAGGCGCAATAGTCGGTATTATCGGCGCGAACGGCGCGGGTAAGTCAACCTTGTTCAAAATGATTTCCGGTCAAGAACAACCAGATAGCGGTAGCGTAGAAATCGGTGAATCGGTCAAAATAGCCTCTGTGGACCAGTTCCGTGATGCAATGAATGACAAAAACACTGTTTGGCAGGAGATCTCTGGTGGCCAAGACATTATGCGGATCAACAACAGTGAAATTCCAAGCAGGGCTTATGTCGGCCGCTTTAATTTCCGTGGTGGCGATCAGCAAAAAATTATCGGCACATTATCTGGTGGTGAACGTAACCGAGTACATTTAGCCAAGCTAATTCAAGCGGGTGGCAATGTATTACTCCTCGATGAGCCAACCAATGACTTGGATGTTGAAACGCTACGCGCGCTTGAAGAAGCATTGTTGGAGTTCCCTGGCTGTGCCATGGTGATCTCACATGACCGTTGGTTCTTAGACCGTATCGCAACCCACATTCTTGATTACCGCGACGAGGGTAAAGTTAACTTCTATGAAGGTAACTACACTGAATACTCGACATGGTTAAAAGAGACACTAGGTACAGATGTTGTTGAACCACATCGATTGAAATACAAGCGCATGAGTAAATAGCGCTATATTTAGCAGTGGTAAAACAGGGGCTTTAGCCTCTGTTTTTCTATCTGCGGTAAAACGCATACAACCTTTTTCGACGTCAGTCATATTATTGTGATTTCTCTGCACAATCTATTTGTAAAGCGAAATTAACTTGAGTAACATGCTAAAACCTTATATGAAAATAAATTCTTCTCGATTAGTCGTATTTAGAGATTTAGGAGTTGATTCAGTGGATAATTTAAAATGGAGTTTGCTGTGAGATACGGTTCTATTTCCCTTGTACTGATGTGTTTGCTGTCGAGCAATGCATTTGCTTCGCTAAAAGTTATCAACCAAGAAGAGCAGGCCGCTTTCAGACAGATTGAAAACAAGTATGATATCGACTCTCAACTGATCGCTGTAAATGATAAGTTTTCTACTTTGAATAAGCGCTATTACGATATTCAAGAAATTAAAGAGAAAATTGAAGCAAACAAAGTTGACTACCAAAAGTTAATCTCGCAATTACCAGACAAAATTTTGGCTAAAGTTGAGATGGGCGGTTTTTATGAAAAAATCGAAACCAACGTCAATGAAACAGCGGATTTAACACTCAAAGAAAAAATCGATACTGCCGCGCTAGAACGCCAGAACCTATTGATTCAAGAAGAGTATGAATCAGTCAATAAGTTAAGGATTGATAAAAGCCAACAATTATTCGAGTTAAAAACAGACATTATTAATCGTTTAATCGCTGATTTGTCTAAATCGAGCAGTAATTTCCCGGTTAATATCGACGGTTCGACTAAGTGTTCTAAATATCAATCAATCTCCGATTGTTTGAAAGAGTCAAAGAACTCAATTCTGACCACCACGCGAAATGAGTCGCCTTTCTTGAATGATAAAAGCGTTTTACTTTCTTACGAAGTGATAGACGCTAACATGAACATGGCTGGCGATTTACGCTATAAAGTGGCAATGAACTTTAAGCCATCTTATAACAGCAAAATAGATACCATGCTCAATGAAAGGCTTGGCTTACGCTCAGCGATGGTTACTTTAGTTAGTAACGTACCTGCTGACTGGTATGTAAATGGTAAAAAAATTGGTACTGGTACCAAGCTGTTCCATGAAATGCCACTTGGCAAACATGGTATTTTGGCCTCATACCATAACAGTGAAAAATCAAGCGTAGAAAAAATTGAAGGTAATGGTGTATTTAATTACAACTTTAAAACTACAACTGAAAGCAAAGTTGCTAAAAAACCTAACGGTGTCGAACGCCTATCACCAATAGAAACACCAAAGGGCAGTATTAAGCCTAAAGCACCAAAAGCTAAATTTACCTTGCTTGCAGATAGCACAACGGTTCCAACTCCGGTTAAAGAACAAAGCGAGACTCCTAAAGCTCCAGAAGAAGCTAAAAAAGGCTATGAGTATTTCATTGGGATCACACCTCCTTCTAAAAAGCAGGATATTGAATTTACCAATGAGCCGCTTAATAAGTAATCCAGTGTAACGATACTGGTGTTCAGCTCAACAATAAAAAACTCGCTTAATCATTAAGCGAGTTTTTTATTGGCTCTGATTCATTACAACCTAAATAATGCAGAGCAGTATAAGTGGCTTGCCTTACCTTGATTTTGTAACCGCTACAGCAATTAAACCATACTGAATATTGATTAAGGGAAGTGATAATGAGCCTTATACGCCTGATGATACTAAGCACAGTGTTAATGATGAGCTTATTGTCAGTGAGCCCACGCTTACTTGCTAAAGCTGTGACTGAAACAGATGGCCCTTATGTATTCATTGACCCATCAAGTCAGGCCACAGCTTACTGGATCTGTAATAATCAACTCAAAACTACCTTAGTCATAAACCAGCAACTCAAACAGCCTCAACACTGCGGACAGCTGCCTCAACCTAAATTATCTACCGTGATAAAGCAGCGCATGCCCGATACTTATACAGGGGTAAAAAAAGTTGTAGCATTAAGTGATGTGCATGGCCAATTTGATGTGCTACTCACATTGCTAAAGCAACACCAGATCATTGACGCTGAGGGGAATTGGTCTTTTAGTGATGGTCATATGGTGATGACTGGGGACATTTTTGACCGTGGCCACCAAGTCAATGAAGTACTTTGGTTTATGTATAAACTTGACCAACAAGCCAGAGAAACAGGCGGTATGGTGCACCTTCTAATGGGTAATCATGAACAAATGGTATTGAGTGGCGATCTGCGTTATGTGCATCAGCGTTATGACATATCGACAACGCTCATTAACCGTCGCTACGATAAACTCTACGGTATTGATTCAGAAATAGGTCAATGGCTTCGTAGTAAAAATACCATTATAAAAATCAATGATGTTCTCTATATGCATGGCGGGATAAGCAATGAATGGATAACACGAAAGCTAACTTTAGCCAAAGCGAATACTCTTTATCGCCAACATATCGACACTCCCAAAGCTGAGCTTAAAGCTAACGACTTACTTAATTTCCTATTTTTTGGTAATGGCCCCACATGGTACAGAGGCTATTTTGATGACGCATTTACCGAAGCTCAATTAGATCCCATTCTTAACTATTTCAACGTTAATCATATTGTCATAGGCCATACGTCGCAAAAACAGGTACGCGGTTTATTCAACAACAAGGTCATTGCTATTGATTCAAGCATCAAAAATGGTCAATCTGGTGAGCTCTTGTTGATTGAAAATAAAACTCTTACCCGTGGTTTATATAACGGGCAACAAAAACAACTCTAATGATTGTGCATCATTTATTAAGTAAAACCATGAAATTAGTGCATTACTTTTTGCAAATGTAAACAATGACGAACCGCACTAACCAATGTAACACCACTTCCAACATTTAAAACCTAAAGGATACTAAGCAAGGTAAAACGCTACCAACACACTACCGACGTCACAAAATCGGGAAATTTACTATGCTGGTTTCATTTTATTTACACTGCTTTACCCTATTCGCCTCATTTTTTTTCTAATATGTGTCAACTTTGGTCGCATTAAGTAGAGCCCCATGAAATCGTTTCGCATTCTTCTTCCCTTATTAATCGCTGCCACCTGTGCACTGGCGGTTAGCAGCGTATCTTACGCCAACAAACCTGGCCCTAGCGGAAAAGCTGTTCGCACAGTTCCAGTTGTTACCTATGTAGTAGAGCAACATGAACTAGCCCAATCATTGTCACTTGTTGGCAATCTTGATGCTGAAAAGTCAGTGCTAATCGCACCGCAAATTGCAGGCAAGATAGATTCAATTGATGTTAAATCAACCCAAGCGGTCACAAAAGGCCAAGTGTTAATTCACCTTGATGATGCCAAAGCACAGGCCGCAGTGGCAGAGGCAACGTCCTACCTTGCCGATGAAAAGCGCAAACTGGCTGAGTTTTTAAAGCTAATTGATCGCAGCGCCATTACCCAAACAGAAATAGATGCCCAGCAAGCCAGTGTTGATATGGCTGTCGCTAAGCTGTCGGCGGCGCAAGCTGAGCTTGACTACCATTTCCTTACAGCACCTTTTTCAGGCACTGCGGGCTTAATCGACTATAGCCAAGGTAAAATGGTCACAGCAGGCACTGAACTGCTCACACTTGATGACCTATCCTACATGCGTTTAGACCTACAAGTACCAGAAAATTACTTATCAATGCTAAGCACTGGAATGAGCGTTAACGCAACTAGCCGCGCCTGGCCCGACACTTCATTTACAGGTGAAGTGACTGCCATTGACCCTAGAATCAATCACGACACACTCAGTTTACGCGTTAGGGTTAAATTTGCTAACCCACAGCAACAGCTCAAACCAGGCATGATGATGTCTGCCACACTGGTTTTCCCTTCTGTATCTGAGCCAGTGATCCCTGTGCAAGCTCTTGAATATTCAGGTACCAACCGTTTTGTGTATATCGTAGGAGAAGACCAAATTGCCAAGCGAACCAAGGTTACCCTAGGCGCTCGTATTGATAACCAAGTATTAGTTTCTGATGGCATAAATATTGGCGACAGAGTCGTAGTACAAGGGCTTGTTAATATGCGCGACGGCTTGAAAATTGATGATATAACAGCTTCTCAAACAGCGGTTAATAGCGCGCAACAAGCAAAAGGAAATCTATAAATGTGGATTTCTGATGTCTCTGTCAAACGGCCTGTCGTTGCAATAGTATTAAGTTTACTGCTATGTGTCTTTGGCGCAGTCTCTTTTAGCAAACTCGCAGTACGCGAAATGCCTGACGTTGAAAGCCCAGTTGTTACGGTCAGGACAACCTATGAAGGCGCCTCGGCGACTATCATGGAAAGCCAAATAACAACCACGCTAGAAAGTGAAATTACCGGTATTAGCGGCATTGATAAAATTGAATCTGTCACACGTAACGGCTCCAGCCGTATCACTGTGACCTTCATGTTAGGCTGGGATCTAACCGAGGGTGTCAGTGATGTGCGTGATGCTGTTGCCCGTGCTCAACGCCGGCTTCCCGACGAGGCAAATGACCCCGTAGTGTCAAAAGACAATGGTACTGGAGAATCTTCAGTTGACGTTAATCTGATCTCTTCGACCATGGACAGAACACAACTCACGGATTACGCCGAACGGGTATTAGAAGACCGCTTTAGTCTTATCACTGGTGTGAGTAGTATCGATATTTCTGGTGGCTTATATAAAGTCATGTACGTGCAGTTACAACCCGAACTGATGGCCGGTCGACAAGTTACAACTAGCGATATCATTAGCGTACTAAATCAAGAAAATGTCGAAACCCCTGGCGGAGAAGTACGTAACGACACCACGGTGATGGCGGTAAGAACAGCTAGGCTCTACCAGACACCCGAAGATTTTGACTACCTAGTCGTGCGCAGATCAACTGACGGCACTCCTATATATTTAAAAGATGTAGCCAAAGTATTTATTGGCGCTGAGAATGAAAGCTCAACCTTTAAAAGTAATGGCGTCGCGAATATCAGTTTAGGTGTGGTAGCACAGTCAGATGCCAACCCGTTAGAAGTGGCACAAAAAATTCATAAAGAAGTCGCTCTTATTCAACAATTCTTACCTGAAGGCACAGAGTTAGTTGTTGACTACGATTCAACAGTGTTTATCGACCGCTCAATTGATGAAGTGTTTAACACGTTAGCGATTACTGCTTTATTAGTAATTCTAGTACTGTATATTTTTATCGGTCAGGCCCGTGCTACCTTGATCCCAGCCGTCACCGTTCCGGTATCATTAATATCAGCGTTTATTGCCGCTAGTACCTTTGGGTTTTCTATTAACCTACTGACTTTAATGGCGCTAATTTTATCAATTGGATTAGTCGTTGATGACGCCATTGTCGTGGTTGAAAATATTTTTCATCATATTGAAAAGGGCGAACCACCACTGCTTGCTGCCTATAAAGGCACCCGAGAAGTTGGTTTTGCCGTTGTCGCCACTACTGCGGTGTTGGTGATGGTGTTCCTCCCCATCTCCTTCATGGAAGGCATGATTGGCTTACTATTCACTGAGTTTTCGGTGATGTTAGCCGTTTCAGTTATTTTCTCGTCGATTGTAGCCTTAACTTTAACGCCGGTTCTAGCCAGTAAACTGTTAAAGGTAAATGTAAAACCTAACCGTTTCAACGGGTGGATTGAGTCTATCTTCGAGCGCCTAGAGCTGCTCTACCGTAAAATAGTCACCAAGGCAGTGTCATTGAGGTTTGCCGCGCCTATCGTCATTATTGCTTGTGTGCTCGGCAGTGGTTACTTAATGCAGCAAGTGCCTTCACAACTCGCCCCGAAAGAGGATAGAGGCTTACTCTATGTCTTTATTAAAGGAGCAGATGGCACCAGCTATAACCGTATGGCAACGAATATGGAAATTGCTGAAGCGAAGTTATTGCCGCTATTGGGCCAAGGTGTGGTGAAATCTTTCAGCATTCAGGCCCCTGCATTTGGTGGCCGAGCAGGTGACCAAACTGGCTTAGTTATCATGCAACTAGAAGATTGGAGCGAACGTAGTACCACTGCCCAGCAGGCTCTTGGCCTTGTTGGCAATGCACTTAAAGGCATTCCTGATGTGATGGTTCGCCCCATTCTACCTGGCTTTAGAGGTGGCTCAAGTGAACCTATTCAATTTGTTCTTGGAGGCTCTGACTACAAAGAGCTATTAAAATGGGCTACCGTACTTGAAGAAGAATCGCTCAATAGCCCAATAATTGAAAGCCCAGAAATTGATTACAAAGAAACTTCACCGGAACTAGTGGTCACCGTTGACCGTGAGCGCGCAGCAGAACTGGGGATTAGCGTAGCAGAAGTCTCAGAAACCCTTGAGGTTATGCTAGGCGGGCGCAGCGAAACCACTTTTGTTGAACGAGGTGAAGAGTATGATGTATATCTGCGCGGTGACGAAAACAGCTTTAATAATGTTGCCGACTTAAGCCAGATCTACATGCGCTCAGACAAAGGTGAGCTTATCAGTCTCGACACAGTCACCCACATTGAAGAGGTTGCGTCTGCCCAGCGGCTTAACCACAACAACAAGCAAAAGTCTGTCACCATTAAAGCCAATATCGGTAATGGTTATACTTTGGGTGAGGCATTAGACTTTTTAGATCAAAAAGCCATTGAGATGCTGCCCAGTGATATTTCGATTGCATATAATGGTGAATCCAAGGACTTCAAAGAAAACCAAAGTAGCGTTTTTCTAGTATTTGCATTAGCTCTACTGGTGGCTTATTTAGTCCTAGCAGCCCAATTCGAAAGCTTTATTAACCCTTTAGTTGTCATGTTTACTGTACCTATGGGAGTGTTTGGTGGCTTCTTAGGGTTATATTTAACTGGGCAAGGGCTGAACATTTATAGCCAGATAGGCATGATTATGCTGATAGGCATGGTTACAAAGAACGGTATTTTGATTGTCGAATTTGCCAACCAACTTAGAGATAGAGGTTTGGGTATTGAGCAAGCAATTATCGATGCGTCAGCAAGACGTTTACGCCCTATTCTAATGACGGCTTTTACCACTTTGATTGGTGCGATCCCATTAATCATGTCAACCGGTGCTGGCTCAGAAAGTCGAATTGCGGTTGGTACCGTCGTATTTTACGGTATGGCTTTTGCCACCTTTGTAACACTATTAGTGATCCCGGCAATGTACCGGTTGATCTCTGCGGGCACTCACTCGCCAGGTTACGTTGAGGCGCAGCTAAACCAAGCAATCGCGGCGCAGCAAACTAAGTAGGCAGCCGTTAATGACAACAAAAAGGGACGATTAGTCGTCCCTTTTTGTTTGCCTCGGTTTTACTCACATCTGTTAGCACGAATTTTAAATGACATTATATTGTCAGAATGAATTAATCCACCTTGAACCTAGAACGTCAATAAATCGACCTTAATCCGATATCGTAGCAAAACGGCCAAAAGTGACGCCAATACATAAACAAAAACATGTAAACACCCAACCCCAAGCGCAACAAACAACAAACACCCACTCAACAACCACCGCCCACCTGCAACACTATTTACAGCAGTGAGTAGTTATAACACCATGATTTAAAGTTATTTATCTATTAGAAATTAAAGATCAAAATAACCTGAAACTTGGCCAGATAATTGCTTAAGCAGTAGTAACGAGGCATTTATGAATTTTTGAGGTATAACAAGTGAAAAAGCAACTTTCTTTAGCTATAGCCATCGCATTAGGTTTATCGGCTTGTGGTAGCAGTGACAGCTCATCAACGCCAGCAACAGAGCCAAAGTATAACTGGCAGATAGTCAACTTACATGTTGAAGATGCCGCTGATGTTGCTAAAGATTGCGTCATTTATGACAATGCAACGAGCGACCCTTCTAAAGTCGTTACAGCCTCAATTGCCCTTGCTGGGTTTAATGTTTTATTCCATGAACGTGATGGTAGCGTTATCAGTGAATACACCATTACAGCTGACGATGTTCCTACAACCGGCATCGTGTCTATCGACAGTGCTAATGTGCCAGATGGCGGCTATGTTTCTTTAGAAGAAGTTGACGGTGGTATTGGCGGCAATGCTGATGTTTACATGTTTACCGTGCAAAAAGAGTTATTGTCTGATCTTGTTTTGAACGTGCGTCAGCCTCAAACGGGAGCGAGCTGCTACAAAGGCGATCAATATCAAGCTGTAGAGCTCTCAAGCACTGCCGCAGTCTCTGTGTTACAAGAAACGGGTATTAACTACTACCAATCAAGTTATGGCACTAATGTAGATGGCCATAGCATTTCTGCAAATATTCCTGTTCAAGCTGAGCTGCCAGCTAGCAAATCAGTACTCGTTACCGCCTTTGCCAATGATGCTGAAGACCAACCAACAACCATCACTCATTATGGTTTAATCGACTCAGATTATATTTACGATACCAATAGCTCTGATGTCATCGTTTCTCGACCATTGACCAACGAAAATCTCATCACCCAAACTTGGACAACAGCAAGCAATCTAACTATTGCCGAGGAAAGTGCAATTTACATGGTTGCCAACAGCAATACGTATTTATGGCAGCAGTTATTTGCGACTAATGAAGAGGTGGCACTGGTCGATGGCAGTAGTGAAATGCAACACTGGTCAGCTTATTTTACAGGCCTAGAGAGCAACTATAACTGGCAATACCATTCTTACATCGCCCTTGATGGTGCTAATAGTATTATCGACAACACTCTTCCGACCTTATACGACTTTAACGATGTAACAGTGTTAAATAGCTGTAGCTCTGAGACATCAGCCGATTATTGTATCGATACCGCCAGCTTTAGTACCAATGAATTTGACCTACAGCGTACTCAAGTGCGTTCAACCACGACTGTAGGTGGGCGTAACTTCTATCAATCAATTTATGCCGTACCAAATGCACAGCAAGTATTAATGAACAGCACCGTTGTAACCTTGGATCCTGATACAAGCGACAGAATCGAGATTGGCCTTACAGCCTCCGATTCTCCATCACAAGCGCTAGAGTATATGATGGCACAATCGTTAAATGTACAAACTGCAGCAGAAGACTCAATTCTAGTGCCAGAGCAAAGCGACACTAACGGCTCAATTGTTTCAATTGCTGATAAAAGCGCTATGCATCAAGCACTGTTATCAACCAACAGCATGATGATATCTAACAGCATAAACTAATACGTCAATAACACTCCCTCTAAAAAGGACGCCGTTAATGCGTCCTTTTTTATTCAATAAAAAAAGCGACTTAGCCAATACCACCTCGTATATTTGCAAAACCACCTTCCCCTAGCATGCCATTTGATAAAACGCGACTATAATTATTTATGTCGTCAAAAGTTAATTATTAAGTTGATGTTAAATATCACAAGGAGGTGGTGCTGATGATTAAATCTAAAATGCCCCCAAGGATTATTGAAACCGTAAAAATAAATGGTAAGTTTGTTATAGAGCGCCGAGCTATTGGCACTGATGACAAAGCTGATAATAGTTATTTAAACGTTTATGAGCGCAGAAATCACAGTACTAATAGCCGTAACACCCACATTGACGTTTGGGTTTAGTGGCACTCATTACCTTGTTATGCTTAATCTAATTTGATCCCGTTTATAATACACTTTCCTTCTCGACGAAAACCGCCGTCAATTTAGTTCTCAATCAGTTTAATTTTGCGCTGCACTTCACTACTTTGCCTACCTAATGTATTGTTACAAAGCTACTTTCCTACTTGGACTCTTTGTGAAAAAAATTGCTTTGTTTGTTGATGTGCAAAATATCTATTACACCTGTCGGCAAGCTTATGGTCGCCAATTTAACTACCGCAAGCTATGGCAACACCTCGGCTATGAAGGTGAAATAACCCACGCTAGCGCATACGCCATCCATCGTGGTGATGACGGCCAACTCAAGTTCCAAGACGCACTAAAGCACATTGGCTTTGAGGTAAAACTCAAACCTTTTATTCAGCGCAGTGACGGTTCTGCTAAAGGTGATTGGGATGTGGGGATCACCATCGATATTATGGAAGCAGCCAGCGAAGTCGACGCTGTAGTTTTGCTCTCTGGTGATGGCGATTTTGACCTGTTGATGTTAAAAATCCATCAAAAGTATGGCGTAGAAACCCAAGTTTATGGTGTTCCGGGTTTAACCGCTAAATCACTCATTGATTCGGCTAACAAGTACCACGAGATTGATACCAGCCTATTATTGTAAAACTTTGCTCAAAAATGCATTAAAAGGTCGTAAGTACAATATGTTAGCAAGAGTGCAGGAACCGATTGGGTGATCCTGCATTTTTCAACTCAAAATTCTCACTTTCGTGACTTACCTGCTTTACGTCATAAAATTACACAATTAGTTATGCATATCTAATTTATTATCATAAAAATCTCATATGTGAATTTACAAGCGCCAGATCACACCTTAAACCCACCATCACTGGTAATTTAATTACCAATAGATTTATCAACTTTCAACATTTCGTGTATAGGTGAACTTTATGGCTGCTAAATTTTTTATCCCATCAGTTAATATTTTAGGTCAAGATGCAGTAACCGACGCCATCGGTGATATCAAAGCCTTAGGCTTTAAAAATGCCCTTGTGGTCACAGATAAACCATTAGTTGAAATAGGCCTTGTTGCTCAGGTAACTGACAAACTAGCCAAAAATGACATTAAAGCAGTAGTGTTTGATGGTGTACAGCCAAACCCAACAGTGAGTAATGTTGAGGCCGGCCTTGAATTACTACAGGCTAACCATTGCGACTTTGTTATCTCTCTTGGTGGTGGCTCGCCCCATGACTGCGCTAAAGGCATAGCACTAGTGGCCACCAACGGCGGCAGTATTAAAGATTATGAAGGGCTCGATGTTTCAACTAAACCACAGCTGCCACTTGTTGCTATCAACACCACCGCCGGTACCGCTAGTGAAATGACACGTTTTTGTATTATCACCGATGAAACACGTCACATTAAAATGGCCATTGTTGATAAAAATACCACGCCGATCCTATCGGTCAATGATCCTGAGCTCATGCTGCTCAAACCCGCTGGATTAACTGCTGCAACCGGTATGGATGCGTTAACCCACGCCATTGAAGCTTATGTGTCAATTGCTGCCAACCCGATTACAGACGCCTGTGCCATTAAGGCAATCGAACTCATTCAAGCCAATTTAGTTGAAGCGGTTGATAATGGTGAAAGTATCGCAGCGCGCGAGCAAATGGCTTATGCCCAATTCTTAGCGGGCATGGCCTTTAATAATGCAAGTTTAGGCTATGTGCATGCGATGGCGCATCAACTAGGTGGTTTTTATGATCTGCCCCATGGTGTGTGTAATGCGCTGTTATTACCACATGTTCAAGCCTATAACGCCCAAGTGGTACCTGAACGCTTAAAAGATGTTGCTAAGGCAATGGGCGTTGATATTACCGCCATGAATGATACCGAGGGTGCTACCGCCGCTATTGAGGCGATCAAAGCCTTGTCGGTTGCGGTTAAAATACCTGAAAACCTCACAGCACTTGGCGTAAAAGCAACAGACATTCCCACTCTGGCAGACAATGCCTTAAAAGATGCTTGTGGATTTACAAACCCAAAACAAGCCACTCATGCCGAGATCTGTCAAATATTCACTAATGCACTCTAAAATGAGCTGCATTTAAGCAGTGCATCGTCTATGACAAGTAAAGCCATTTCGACTTTGGCTTTACTTACAGAACTCGTAATGTTCTGGCCGATCTTAAGGTATACTGTAATTATCAAAAGATGAAAAAGCACAATATCATTTTTTAAATCAACAATTCAGAGCAAAATCTCGCAATCGAACCATTTACAATCATTACGACGAAACAGCTAGCGCATTTCGATATATTATATTGATGCAAATTTTCAAAGAAACGCTATAATTAAGACGTTAGTTTTTTCCCTGCAAAAGTTAAAACAAACATCGAGCCCACTCTTTGAGTGGGCTTTTTAATGCGTGTTATCCGCTAAATATCCCTTACATCGGTTTTATCGCCTTTTATACTCTGCACAGTGAATGCATTGCCTATGCAATACCGCCTCAGCTTTACATTACAGCTACCTATAATGTGACCTTAATGCGCGATAGAACGACCTGAATTGAATAATAAATTATTAAAATAACAACAGTGTCTCATACATGACCATGGCTTTAGCGCCTCATGCTTAAACCGTAATGCTGTCACTGTATAATGTTGACCTCTATATACTTCAACATACGCTTGCAGGTGTAACGGCAACTGGGCTCAATATCGTACTCTCCGGCCGCTCGCTATCAAGATGAACTCACCACCGATAACCAGAGCTGCATTCATTATCCCACTCAAAGTCAATGGATTGTCCACGCCATTGACATTAAATTCACGATGACCCAAAAGTGATTAAACCGAAATATTGAAGTCATGCCTACGCGGCAATTAACCCATTACAAACTTGATTAGCCCTTGGTGCCGATATCGCTGATGTACAACTATTGGGCTGAGTTAGGTGCGTTATCAACAGCCTAAATCTGAACTTGCTGACAATAAAAAGCATTAATTAAATCGTCTAAGTTCATTATCTGAGTCTTTATTAGCCATACTCGCTCTAGTAATGACTTGTAGCAAAAAAATGGGAGCTAGGACAAGTTTATCAAAGCGTTTGTCATGGTAAAAAATACTCAGAGCAAATAAGTTTAACTAGACAAAATAAATAGCTATAGTTCTAGTTCCAATAGTCTCTTAATAGTGATACAAATAAACTAACTATTTTGAATGATTTTATATAACAGCTTGACAGATAAGCCATTATTGAAATGACGATTCATTAGAATTTAATTGTTAATGTTAGACGCATACAGTACGCACAGGCAGGCCTAAAGGGTGAGCCATAGTAAAAACAATGCCAAAGGTGGCATCCGTTACAGCGAACAGGTAGGTAATTTATGACAGCAATTTCTCACGTTTATAACTATACAGTCCGATGCCCTCACGTTAAGGACCCCTCTCACCCAACAAGTTGGTTAAACCATATTGAGATTAACCGCTCATGTGAAATCGCACTCGATAGAATTACCAAATGGCACGGTCACTCAGGAACCCGGTTATTTGAGCATGAAGACTGCGTGGTGCGGGAGGCCGAACAAGAGCAAGCATATTTTTCAATTAAAAATGATCGGCTCAGAGATGACATTCATGTTCTTGCGACATTTAAAGTATTTATGGACAGCAAAACCAAAGACACTTCCGTACAAGAAATAATGGAACATGTCATTGATGATTATAAGTCACGCTTAAGCAAACTATAGTCATTAGCGGCATGTTCTATTTTTTGAACATGCCGCCAATTAATGTCAAAATCAACGTTCAGATTCAAATCTACAAAATTTACCAGACCAGCTTCACACTTCTTAATATCATTTATGCCTTTACTAAGTACATAAAAGCTAACAATAAAATTTAACTAGTTAAAAAACAGTAATATAAAAGCAAAAATGTGGTTTAACGGCTTATAACGCAACATATGCCCCAAATTGCCGTTTTTACATCTCACTGCTACAATCAATAACGTATAATCAGATTGTTTTCCTCTTTACAGAATAATCAAAGCTAAACGCAAAGCCATTATATACAATCGCTTAGAGTTAGCCGTCCATATTTAAATCTGTATTACACCTACTCATTTACCTAATAAAGGATAGTAAACTCATGGATAAAATGGCAAATATTGTCATCGTCGGTGGCGGTGCTGGCGGGATGGAAATTGCGACCAAACTGGGTCATCAGTTAGGCCGAAAAAATAAAGCCATAGTCACCCTCATTGACTGTGCTGAAAGCCATGTTTGGAAGCCTTTACTGCATGAGGTTGCAACAGGTGCATTAGATATTGGTATTGATGCCATTAGCTATAGAAGTCACGCTGCAGCTCATGGTTACCATTTTCAACAAGGTGCAATGGTTGGTATTGATAGAGAAGCCAAGCAGGTTATTTTAGCCCCTATTACCGATGCATTAGGTGAAGAACTATTATCCGCACGTCGTATCGATTACGATTATTTAGTGATAGCGATAGGAAGTATCGCCAACGACTTTAATATTGATGGCGTACGCGAGAACAGTGTCTTTTTAGACAGTACAGAGCAAGCAATGGAGATCCGAACCATCTTGCTCAATAAATTCATGCGCTATGCAAGTCACCACCAATTAGATGACAAAATTAAAATTGCGGTTGTCGGCGCTGGAGCCACTGGTGTTGAAATGTCAGCCGAGATGCACCATGCGGTTGATCAGCTAAGTGGCTTTGGCTACAAAATCGATAGTCGTTTATTGGAAATTACTTTAATTGAAGCCGATGAGCGTATTTTACCTAAGGTTGAAAAACCTGAAATATCAGCCTCTGTCGCCAAAGAGCTCACTGCAATCGGCGTCAACGTGATGACGAATACCCGTATCAACCAGGTCACAACAGAGGGGTTACACACTTCTGAAGGTGAATTTATTCCATCAGATATGGTGATCTGGTCGACCGGTGTTAAAGCACCTGATTTTCTAAAAGAAATTGGTGGGCTTGAAAGTAACCACATTAATCAAGTGATGGTACAGCAAAATATGCAAACCACCCGCGACCCATCTATTTTTGCAATTGGTGATTGCGCGGCATGCCCACAAGAAGATGGCAGCTGGGTTCCTCCTCGCGGTCAATCAGCACGTCAAATGGCACTGATGACAGCAGATAACATTAAGTTATTACTTGCCGGAAAACCCGCATCAAATAAGTATGTGTATAAAGATTTAGGGGCGCTAGTTAACTTATCTAAGTTCCATACTGTCGGTAATCTAATGTCATTTATTGGCGGCGGCGTTATGGTAGAAGGTAAAATTGCGCGCTTTGTTTATACCTCTCTTTATCGCAGGCATTTAATTGAAATTCACGGTCCTATAAAAGGCACTTTACTGATGCTGGCTAAAGGGATCAGTCGAATTATTCATCCGCACCTAAAACTGCATTAACTCCAACGCACAAACCATGATTGCCGGCTAATGCTGGCAATCAATACCTTTTAGCAAAGCTTTATCAAATCAGCTTTAGGCGGCATTAACTCGTATGCCATGCGGGGCAGGCTCCCCCTGCTCATTAACGTGTACAAACACCATTTTGTCGATACTCACTATCGGTGCTAACGTGACCTTGTTACGCACCTGACAAGCTATCGTAATTGAACTTGAACCGACGCTAACCAAAGCTAATCCAAATTCAATAACATCACCCTGTCTGGCTGGTGTCATAAAGTTAACCTCTGATATTAACTTAGTCACATTGCGCGGGCTTTTCATTTGGCATCCGGCAAAGATAGCTGCCTCTTCATCAATCCAACTCAACAGTTGACCACCAAAGAGTGAGTTGGCCGGGTTTAAATGCTCAGGTTTAATAAAACGTCGACTATAAAATTTCATCATGCTGCCCTTTGAATTAACTCAATGATACTCACTAAGTAGTAGCAAATAGTAAGCCAAAAAATAATGTTGTTTTTATTCAATGACTAACACATTAAAGGCGAATGACTAAGCATACCTTGCACCGCTAACAGGCTTTTCTTGCATCGAAATAGTACATCTCTAGCGCTAACTCTGGCTTGCTGCCATAAAAAAGCCCTCACAGTTGAGGGCGTTAAATATGGGCAGCGGTCATACTCGGCACAACAACCACAGCTTAATAAATTTTTGTATCAGTACATAAAAAATGGTGACAATACGGCTAAGTTAACGCGCTAAGATAATTTTAAGTTCGCGAATAAAGCAATCGATATCCGCCCGAGTGATATCCGCATGGGTCACTAACCTAAGTGTTTTACTTGCACTGAGCAAAATCCCTTTTTGCTTAAGCTGTGCGGCTACTTGGGTAATATCTAACTCACCAACAACTTCGGCAAATACCATATTGGTTTGCACTAAAGACATATCAACAGTAAAACAGTCAATTGTCGAAAGTTGTGAGGCTAGATAAGCTGCATTATCGTGGTCCTCAGCTAACCGCTCCACTTGTTCTGTTAACGCTAACTGAGCTGCAGCCGCTAATATACCGGC
Organism: Shewanella youngdeokensis; assembly: GCF_033180165.1. GTDB lineage: Bacteria > Pseudomonadota > Gammaproteobacteria > Enterobacterales > Shewanellaceae > Shewanella > Shewanella youngdeokensis. The sequence continues at coordinate 1,090,441 of NZ_CP136522.1, read as the reverse complement.
TTGACGCATACCGCCACCTAGCACTTTACGCCAGCGTCGCGCTTTTTTAATTAAACGTTCATCTGCCAATAAAATTGACCCTACCGGGGCACATAACCCTTTAGATAAACAAATAGAGACCGAGTCAAAGTATTGAGTAATATCAGCAATCGGAATATTTTGCGCAACCGCAGCATTTGCTACACGAGCACCATCGAGGTGAATTTTAAGTCCTCTTTCAAATGCTAAAGCTTGGGCATCAGCAAGATAGCTTTGCGGTAACACTTTACCACCAATGGTATTTTCTAAGCTCAATAACCGAGTCCGAGCAAAGTGAACATCGTCGGGCTTAATTGCCGCTTCAATGTCAGCTAATAAAATACTACCGTCTGTTTGGTTATTTAAAGGTTGTGGCTGAATACTACCAAGTACCGCAGCACCACCGCCTTCAAACCGATAGTTATGTGCTTGTTGGCCACAAAGGTACTCATCGCCACGCTCACAATGGCTCATTAACGCGAGTAAATTCGCTTGGGTGCCTGATGAAGTAAATAAGGCAGCATCAAAACCAAACATGTCGGCAGCCATATCTTCGAGATAGTTCACCGTTGGGTCATCACCATACACATCATCACCAACGTCAGCAGCCCCAATTGCAGCACGCATAGCAGCGGTTGGTTTGGTCACAGTGTCACTGCGAAAATCTATCATTACTTACCCCATCATAATTGTTATATAGCCGGTCTTGCCAGAGGCTCAATAGTACTGTGGCAGCGAAGGTTGTACTAGCGTCTATAGCTCGCGCTATAGAGAAACCCCGCGTGTATCACAATTATCATGCTGCGATGGCATCACAACTTTTGCTTGGTAAGGCGCTACTGCGAAATCGCTTCTGATCCAATATATTTTTGAGTCATAAAAAAGGCCAGCAAACGCTGACCTTTTCTAATGAACAACCCGCAAACTTAGCTTGCTGGCGTTTCTTTTACATAAAGATCCATTTGTGGATATGGGATCCCGATCCCCGCTTCGTCTAGCGCTATTTTAATTTGCTCAAGTATTTCAAAGTGTGCAGGCCAGTAATCGCCACCATTTACCCACGGACGAACCACAAAGTTAACAGAAGAGTCAGCAAGTTCAGAAACTGCAACAGTGTAAGCAGGATCCTTAAGCACGTATTGGTTATTATCTAAAATAGACGTTAATACTTTTTTAGCTTCAGCCAGGTTAGCATCATAAGAAACGCCAATGACCAAATCCAATCGGCGGGTATCCATTGTAGAGTAATTAATGATTGTGCCATCCATCATGGCAGAGTTGGGTGCAATAATTACTTTGTTATCAGGTGTTAATAACTTAGTAGAGAAAATAGTAATTTCACTTACTGTACCCGCAATTCCTGCAGCTTCAACATAGTCACCAACACGGCAAGGGCGAAATAACACCATCAAAACGCCAGCGGCAAAGTTTGACAATGAACCCTGTAACGCGAGACCAACCGCTAAACCCGCGGCACCAATAACAGCAACAAGCGATGCTGTTTGTACACCAATCTGGCCTAGTGTCGCGACAATTGTGAATACAAATACTAATGCCCAAGCAATATTAGCCACAAACGAAACCACGGTTTCGTCAACTTTACGTTTGTTTAAAATCTTAGTTGTCAGGCTTTTAGCCACACCAGATAGAAACTTACCAATCACAAAAATAATAATTGCGAATAGAATTTTCATCCCGTAGGTGACAATTAATTCAGGTGCTTGATCCATCAGACCTTGCAAGTTATCCATGTATACACTCCCTTAACTTATTAATATAATTTGTAAAGCATTAAAAATCAGATAAAAATCAACTCTTAGGTTTGACTCTACCCATGCCAATTTAGCAACTGGCCGTGAGCCATCCCCAAAACCTCGACAAAAGCCGAACCGAGTTAACTGTAAAATCAGTAACTAAAACATGTTTGGTACTACTTACCCGCTGTAATATACGTCAATGATAATGCTCATCACCTAATGAACGATATGCCCAATCGGTAACAACCTAACGAGTACTTTATTCAACCAAACTGAAATCTGCTGCAATAAAGCTAACTTGTCTTTTACTCAACTGCGCAATATAAAATGAGATATCAACCGCATACAAATATTTTTTGCCCGCGACAGACCATCAATGCAACTTTATCGTGCAGCATCACAACAGCAACATATTAACCAACATGGAACATAAAAGCAGTCACTTAGTTAACTTAAGCACTACAATAATAGTCATTTTTTGATATTTGTCCCATCTCAGCAGGCTAAAGTAAAACAATCAGCCAATGAGCTTAAGGTTAACCGACGATTAATTATTATTGAGTCATCGCTCTATCTACATAGTGACAGCAATGGCAGCGAGCTGGCGAAGTTAAATGCTGCGCCATGCAGTTGGAGGAGGCAGGTTTAAACATAGGTACTGCAAATAACCGTAATATAAAACAAAAAGAGTACGCAAACTTTCAAGCGGATTGACAGTAAACCAATGACTTACAGCAAAACCAAGCTTACAGTAGCCTGACGTCAATAAACCACTTAGCTTATTCAGTTTGCTTTATTTAGGCGCTAATGAAGCCATAGCGCCTAAATAATTGAGTAAACTCAAAGGCTAAATTGGTTATTTCTGACGCTTAAATTTTGTAATAATACGGTCTAACTGATTAGCAAACTCTTGCCTATCACTTTGGCTCATGGCTGCAGGGCCACCAGTTTGTACACCACTGGCGCGCATGGTATCCATAAAGTCTCGCATATTTAAAATCGACTTAATATTGTGCTCAGTGTAAAGCTCGCCTCGAGGGTTTAAGGCTAACGCACCTTTATCTATTGCTTCTGCAGCTAATGGAATGTCAGCAGTAATAACCAAGTCACCAGCACTCAGGCGCTTAACAATTTCATCATCGGCAACATCAAAACCCGATGCTACCGTGACCATTTTAATAAAACGCGATGGCGGCACTCTTACCGCATGGTTTGCGATCAAAACAGTGTCAATTTCTGCGCGGTCTGCAGCGCGAAAAAGCGTCTCTTTTGTTACACCTGGGCAGGCATCTGCATCAACCCAAATTTTCATAAATCCTCTCATACTTAGCACTTATTCGGCATAAAATTACCGCGATTCCCCCCATGATAACAGAGCTTGCAACTCAATGAACCATGTCGATAGTGAGTCAGCAGAACAACGATAATGAGATGACTAAACACCCAACTTAAGCTGGGATTTATGTATGCAACTCATGAGCCCAGCATCGCAAAATCACGTTTAGAGCCACAATTTGAGATATGATTAATGCTGCTATTTTGCTATGTTGAGCAGCAATAAAGTATCAATGAGAGCCTAGCGATGTTTACTCATGCCAGTTTTGATTTTTTAAATGAATTATCGGTCAACAATGAACGAGAATGGTTTAAAGCCAATCAAACACGATATGAAGATCTAGTGCGAACTCCTGCACTGCAATTTATAGAAACAATGCAGCCAAACATTTTGGCCTTATCGCCTCGGTTAAATGCGATCGCTAAAAAAGTGGGTGGTAGTATGATGCGCCCGCAGCGAGATAGCCGTTTCACCAAAGACAAAACCCCTTATAAAACCAATGTGGGCATTCAGTTTAGGCATTTTCAAGGTAAAGACGTACACGCACCTGGCTTATACTTACACATAGCGAACGACGGCTGTTTTATCGGGGCTGGGATCTGGCACCCTGACTCAAAAGCACTCAGTGCGATTCGCAACTGTATTGATGAAAACCCTAATAGCTACAAAAAAGCCTTAAAAGCCCTCAACGAAAGTGGTTTTAAAATGGAAGGCACTCAACTAATTAGGCCGCCAAAAGGGTTTGATAAAAGCCATCCCATGTTGGAAGAGCTAAAAAGAAAAGACTTTATCGCCATTAAAACCATTAGCATCGAACAAGTATGTTCAGCACAATTTGCTGACTTTTGCGCTAACGAATTTGAACAATGCCAACAGTTAATGCGCTATCTGTGCTTTGCACTTGATATAGATTACTAAACCAAGCACGGTACCCGAGCTTTAACGGTTACCGTTAGCTCCTTTTATCATCCAACATCGCGATACCATTACCCGTTGTCATCACGGTTCAATAACCCCTACCACTATGACCTCTCGCGGATCACTAAGGCGCTTAAGCAAAGACTCTGCTACAATTGCGCCACTTTTTATTTGAGCCCTTTAGGGCTTCTGCGTCAGGCAATTTTACATGGTCGAATCATCTACACCTTCAACTAATGCATTCCAAGCGCAAACTAGCGCTCAAAAACGTGCATTTAGTTACAGCAATACAATACATCAGCTATTTACCAGCGTTTTCCAGCAAAAGATGCCTGCTGATCGTATCGTAGGCGAATATTTTAGAGCCCATAAAAAACATGGCTCTAAAGATCGTCGTGTGATCAGAGAGAGTCTATTTGCACTTTTTCGCTGGTGGGGCTGGCTTAAAAAAGTACATACCAGTACTGAGCAAGATGAAAGTTGGTTTGCCGTCCTTGCCACCGTTGCCGAATTAGAAGGTCACAGCTGGAGTCAATTTAGTGAAGCTTGGCAAAGCTTTGCTAATCAGTCAGATAAATTCAACGTACAGCCGAGTACGCAGCCTCTTGTCACTGTGACTGATAAGTGTCATTTTGTGCAACAAAATTTTGCTGAAGTATCATTTGATACTAAAGACCTACTGCCACAGTGGTTTTGGGATGTTACCGACGTTAGTCCCGAAAATGAACTAGCCCTTATCGAAGCGATGAGCTCTCGCCCACCTATTTGGGGCCGCGCACAAAAGCAATCAACGGCGCAATTGCTCAGTGAACTTCAACGTGATGATATTACCGCCACTGGCAGTGAATTTTTTACTGATAGTGTCAACCTTGGACATAAAAGCATTAACCTTAATGCGATAAAGCCGTACTTGCAGGGAAGTTTAGAAATTCAAGATCTGGGTTCGCAAGTTATTGGCCAAGTTTGTAACCCACAAGCGAGTGATAATTGGTGGGACACATGCAGCGGCGCAGGAGGAAAATCCCTACAGCTGCGCTCGCTAATGTTCAACCAAGATAATAATGGCACAGGCACGATTACCGCGTCTGACATCCGTAAAAAGCCCTTAGAAGAACTTTTGAAGCGCGCTAAACGTGCTGGTTTTAAAGGGATTTCAGTGGCAGCCTGGAAAGATGAAACACTCCCCGTTACAGCCAACCATTTTGATGGAGTACTAGTTGATGCACCATGCAGTTGCACAGGTACATGGCGCCGAAACCCTGATATGCGTTGGTTAGATGACACCAACGTCGTCAACGATAAACACGCGCTACAGTTAGATATTCTAACCCGCAGTGCCAAGGCCGTAAAATTAGATGGCCAGCTCGTATACGCAACGTGTTCTTTATCTCCAGTAGAAAACGAGCACGTTGTGAATGCATTCCTTGCGCAGCATCCACACTTTGCATTGCTGCCATTACAACACCCTTTTACCGGACAAACTACTAAGCAACTAACGGTGTGGCCGCAAGATGCAAACAGCGACGGCATGTTCGTGGCTAAAATGCGACGAAAAGCCTAACCCAGACAAACTCAACAATGACGATGCTTTTAACTACGCATTAATCGTACAAATACGCCGTGCAACACGCGGCGTATTTCCCCCAAACTCGATGATTTGGCAAGTGAACAGATTAAACTTCCAATTCAATAACACGACTTAATCGTTGCGCATATTGTTCACGGCGTTTAATGCTCTTATTGGCATATAAGTTTTGATCAGCATTACGCAGCCATTCATGATTATTTAACACGTCAACATTAAGGCAACTGCCAAAATGTAAACTTGCATCACTAAAACCTTGCTCATTTAATTGCGCTTGAATGAGAGCCGCCTCCGACTGAATATCAGCAATATTGTCTTTATCGACAAATAATACAAAGTCGTTCACCGCCACTCGAAAAATAGCCTCGTGGTTGCGATTTTTAATTCTATTATCCAGTTGTTCAGCAACAAAGCTGATAAGTTTATCGCCCTCTCCTAGCCCTAACCTTTTATTCACTAATGATAAGCCATCAATAGTAATCAACACCAAATATTGCTCAATACTCGCGCCAGGTCCAATCGGATGTTCTTGACGCATATACTCATCAAAAGCAAAACGATTAGCAGCCTTGGTTAAGCTATCTAAACGAGCCGCTTTCCATGCAATATCAAGAGTTTCAATGTAACGCTCTTTTTCATCAGACAACATGCGAATTTTATGTGCAAGCGCCAATGACAACAGTAACGCATCAACCGTCCCCCCTATCAGGGTCGCCAATTCTGCATGATCAAAAAAGTCAGGAGTTAGCCCCATATTACCCGGTAGGATCAGCACCGCCGGCAACAACAAACAAGTAAATGCAAAGATAAAATATCGTGCAGGGTAGAAGCCTTTCAGTAAACAAACATTACCGCACGTGATCGCTAACGCAATCCAAAGCATAATTAATACTGACGCAATTATCGCCGTATAAGAAAGTAAAAAAATACTAGTCGGTAACGCAATAACACAAGCCCATAATAGGTACAGGCTTAACCGCCACAATTTAGGTGATAATTCAGGAAGCTGTAGGAAGTGTTTATAAAACATTATATTAAATATGGGTAAACCAATAAAAAATAAATGGTGCAACGGTAAACCATGCATATCAAATAAATGTGCCGGAATATGAAAAGTTAACGCCCAACCCATAAAATAAGTTAGAACATAACAACCGTAATATAAGAAGGCTTTATCTTGTACTGAAATGTAGATCAGCAAATTATAGAGCGCGATAGAAGCCAAACCACCTAAACACAGTATTATCAGCATGGCATTTAAATCTGATTGTAATTGGTGCTGCTTATGCGGCAGCACTTCCACTTTGGGCTGAGACGAGTAATACCGACTTTTGATGCGCGTAACAAACCAATAATGCATGTTTGATTGGAGCTTAACTTTACGCGAATAATCAAACAGCGATTCATAAGGCGCGTAATAACCACTGTGAAAATGCTGCCTAGATCCATCTTCCCCAATGATCCAATAATCAACTGATTCAATAATGGCATTTTTAATATTTACGCTCCACGGTTCATCGTCAGTGTTAACCGACAAAGCGCTTACCATCCAGTAATCCCCACCGGACAGCGCAACTTTACTCTGCAATGAGTGTGCTTTTACCCATGGCATAATTGCGCTAAATTCTTGCGGGACAGCTTCACCTTCAACGGCTTCAAAAAGAAACTGCTGATCTAAAACCACATTAGCGTGAACACTGTGATGACAACTAAAAGCCAGCAGCACCAGACAGATTATGAGTATTTTGTTGCAATGCATGCGCTATAAATCCATTTAATAACACGATTAATTGTGACACCAATCACAAATTTCAACTTAACGTGACGAGTCTACAATAATTATTGGTTTATCAGCAATTTTTAAACGAAGTGCAGCAATCAAGCTGAAAAATAAAGAGGGAAGACAAAAGAGGAGGAGCAACCAATAGCATTTTTACCACTATTGATTGCTTTAATAGCGCTAACAATTAAAAAGTCGCTTTAAAACCCACATAAAAACTTGAGTCGAAAGTAGTATCTGCAACGTAGTCATACTTTAAACGAATTTTTCTATAGCCAGCAAACATAGCAATAGCAGGATTAAGTTGATACTGTACTTTACCGTCAACATCCCAAGCTCCATCAATGTGCCCAAACGACAACACTGACGGAGAATAATAACCGGCACCATGTACCGAAATGTTAGAACCTAAATGCACCTCGTAACGAGCACCTAAGCTTACAACATTACCATTAGGGCTTCTGCTTGCCCAAAATTGTGAGAATCTCCCCCCAATTTCAATGTGGTGTATTCCAGCATCATGGGCAATATGCATAGCACCAGATAGCATCTGGCCGCCTTTGTCTGAGTAGAAGTATTCAGCAGATGCATTTACGTCTTTGTTTATATCCGCCTGCAGGTTAAGTGAAATAGTCTCATCATTTAACCCTAATTCAAAATCAGTTGCCTGTGCTGAAACAGTTACCAAGCAAAGTGACATCGCACCCGCTAAAACTTTAATGTTCATTTGTTGTCCTGATACGTCTTTGTAAATTTGCGCAGAGCATACACAAAATCAAGCAAACTGTTTATCTAAACCGCAGTTTCAAGTTCGCATTTCAACAAAGCACTACCTAACACCAACCCAGCACCAACAAACACAAACATGAACACAACTTCAGCATCATTTTTAATACAACATATTTCGGTCTGATTTTAGGTTTACAATGAGCAGCTGATTTAACGGACTCGCTGTCTTTCGCCCAAGCTAAACTTGAAACTTCAACGCATACTTCAAATAATGGCCTACACACTTAAGTTGCGCACAAGTATGTTGTCAGCAATAGTTATTTAGTTGTAGTATAGTAAAAAATAAAGGAGCACAACATGGCATCTGCAATCTACGAATTATCCGTTACCAATATCCAAGGAGAGCAAGTTTCTCTTGCTGACTACCAAGGAAAAGTCATTTTAGTTGTCAACACCGCGAGTAAATGTGGTTTTACTCCTCAATATCAAGAGCTCGAACAACTTTACAAAAAATATCACTCACAAGGACTAGAAATTTTAGGGTTCCCCTGCAACCAGTTTGGCGCTCAAGAAAAAGGCAATAATGAAGAAATAAGTTCATTTTGCGAACTCAACTTTGGTGTCACCTTCCCACTATTTGAAAAAATCGAGGTCAATGGCGACAATGCAGCGCCACTGTATCGCCACCTAAAAACGGAAGCCAAAGGGCTGTTAGGCTCAGAGGCGATAAAATGGAACTTCACAAAATTTCTGATCAATAAACAGGGACAAGTTCTAAAACGCTACGCTCCAACAACTAAGCCATTGGAGCTTGAAAAAACAATCGCCGACCTTCTTTAAGCCAACTGTTAATACCGTGTTTTATAACAACTAAAATATTATTTGAGTCAAAGCTAGATTTTACCGCTTATTTTTTGAACTTTTATAGCATAATAACCTCTAATAATTTGAACATGAGGTTTTATTGTTCATCATTCTCCCTTGGGCTTCTAGCGCAGCCCCATTGATCTCAAACTAGATCAATACGGCAACCGCTTAGGTTGCCTTTTTTTTGCCATCGGTTAACCCGCACGCTTGCCATTACCTCGAACAACAAATATCACCAATAACTATTGGCAGCTAAATTACTGATAGTTAAATCATTGATACCTAAGTAAATTTCGAGCAAGTTAAATAAAAAGAACAAATAAATGCATCAGGCAAGGAACTAACTGCAATTTTCACACTCTGATTATATGAACCGATTCTGGTTAAGTGGATCTCATCAGTTCGCTTAATGTTTAGTTTCATTGTTCATCATCATTCCCTTAGGCCCTCCTGTTGAGGTGGGTCATTAGAGTTAACCGTTACGCTAGCGCACCAACTGTTGACTCTTTTGCAAATATTTTATGGCAGCCTATTTAGGTTGCCATTTTTTTTGCCATCGATTAACCCGCACGCTTACTATTACCTCGAACAACAAATATCACCAATAACTTTTGGCATCTAAATTATTGACAGCTAAATCACAAATAGCTAAACCATTGATCTGCAAGTTAATTTATAGCGGTTAAATAAAAAAACAAATAAATGCATCAGGCGAGGAACTAACTGCAATTTTCACACTCTGACTATATGAACCGATTCTGGTTAAGTGGATCTCATCAGTTCGCTTAATGTTTAGTTTCATTGTTCATCATCATTCCCTTAGGCCCTCCTGTTGAGGTGGGTCATTAGAGTTAACCGTTACGCTAGCGCACCAACTGTTGACTCTTTTGCAAAATATTTTATGGCAGCCTATTTAGGTTGCCATTTTTTTTGCCATCGATTAACCCGCACGCTTGCCATTACCTCGAACAACAAATATCACCAATAACTATTGGCAGCTAAATTATTGACAATTAAATTATTGATACCTAAGTAAATTTCGAGAAAGTTAAATAAAAAGAACAAATAAATGCATCAGGCAAGGAACTAACTGCAATTTTCACACTCTGATTATATGAACCGATTCTGGTTAAGTGGATCTCATCAGTTCGCTTAATGTTTAGTTTCATTGTTCATCATCATTCCCTTAGACTCTCCTGTTGAGGTGGGTCATTAGAGTTAACCGTTACGCTAGCGCACCAACTGCTGACTCTTTTGCAAATATTTTATGGCAGCCTATTTAGGTTGCCATTTTTTTGCCATCGATTAACCCGCACACTTACCATTACCTCGAACAACAAATATCACCAATGACTATTGGCAGCTAAATTACTTATGGTTAAACTATTGATGCCTAAGTAAATTTCGAAAAAGTTAAATAAAAAGAACAAATAAATGCATCAAGCGAGGAACTAACTGCAATTTTCACACTCTGACTATATGAACCGATTCTGGTTAAGTGGATCTCATCAGTTCGCTTAATGTTTAGTTTCACTGTTCATCATCATTCCCTTAGACTCTCCTGTTGAGGTGGGTCATTAAAGTTAACCGTTACGCTAGCGCACCAACTGTTGACTCTTTTGCAAAATATTTTATGGCAGCCTATTTAGGTTGCCATTTTTTTTGCCATCGATTAACCCGCACGCTTGCCATCACCTCGAACAACAAATATCACCAATAACTATTAGCAGCTAAGTTACTGATAGTTAAATTATTGATACCTAAGTAAATTTCGAAAAAGTTAGATAAAAAGAACAAATAAATGCATCAGGCGAGGAACTAACTGCAATTTTCACACTCTGACTATATGAACCGATTCTGGTTAAGTGGATTTCATCAGTTCGCTTAATGTTTAGTTTCACTGTTCATCATCATTCCCTTAGACTCTCCTGTTGAGGTGGGTCATTAGAGTTAACCGTTACGCTAGCGCACCAACTGTTGACTCTATTTGCAAATATTTTATGGCAGCCTATTTAGGTTGCCATTTTTTTTGCCTCTATTACCTTGTCGGTAATACTATGTCGCTTAAACAGATAACCTGCGCGCAATAGTTAGGTAGCGACTCATAACGGCTTGCTCCAACAAGACTCACAGCAAAACGGTAGTCATCATTTAAGTGCCCTAAGGCGCAATGCCAGCGACTTTCATCGCTAAATATAGTGTCAGCCGCATCTGTTTTATCTTGAGTATGGATCTGTAATCGCACCTCTTGCTTAAATGTCATTAATGTACTCACCGTGAGCGGCGGCGATACAGCTGCCAGAGCCGCACTACATTGCAGCGGTAAAGTACTACACTGAAGCGCACTCAAGTCAAAGCCAAATGATTTGAGCGGCAAGGCTAAGCCTAAACCTTTAGCTTTAATGTAAGACTCCTTTAACGCCCATAAATCAAAAAATCGCTCTCGTTGTAACTCGCTAGGTAATGCCAATAATGCCGCAATTTCGGGCTTAGAAAAATAATGGTTTAATATGGAATAAATATTGGTACTACTACGACAGCGCTCAATATCAACTCCTAGCAATATTGACGCTGGAGTCACGTTTTGCAGAGGCTGCTGCACAATCGCAAGCAATAACCAATCGCCACTATGGCTAAGGTTGAAATCGATACCAGTGCGTTCGAACTGAGCTTGCGTTAACCGAGGTTTACCTTTTTCTCCATATTCAAATTGCCATTGTTCCGGCTCTAATGAACCATGTTTTGACAATAATGCGCGTAGATATCCACGTACCATTAACCCTTGATCCTTGCCTGCTTGCTGAATATAGCGCTCAACCTTATCGATTTCATTTTGCGGTAACCAGCCTCGAAGCGTTGCCGCTGTGTCACGGTTCATTAACGATGGCAGTAACGGACAAAAAAACAATTTAACGCTGGGGGAAAGTGGTTTAGGTAAGGACAAGTAGGACTCAATAATGATGATTTATAAGCTCATTGTGGCCTCTTTTAGGCAAAAAAAACAGAGGGCTGCAGTAATTACAACGCAGCCCTACCATCATTGAGTTGAGCAAGCTATGAATTTAACCCCAGCGCTTTATATGCTTTATCAGGGATCACGCCATAACGGCTGAAGTTCATTGAAAACATACCGTCTCCACCAGTCATTGATTTCAATCTCGTTGAGTAGTCACCCACGTTTGCGAGTGGCGCTTCAACATTGACCTCAACAACGCCTGAAGTTTTAGCTTGGGTACCGCAGATAATGCCTCTACAGGTACTGATATCACCTGTAATTTCACCCACCTGACTTTGATCAACTAAGATCTGCATATCAACAATCGGTTCCAAAATAACCGGATCAGCCAATGCAACTGCATCCATAAAGGCTTTCTTGCCCGCCATGACAAACGCAATTTCTTTAGAATCAACACTATGGTGCTTACCATCAAGTACTGTCACTTTTATATCTTGCATTGGGAACCCGCCTAAAGCACCTGCAACCATCGCTTCGCGTACTCCTTTTTCAACAGCGGGTATATACTGGCTCGGCACGGCTCCGCCTACCACTTTACTTACAAACTCAAACCCTTGACCACGTGGTAACGGCTCAACTTTTAGCTCAACTTCACCAAATTGACCTGAGCCACCTGATTGCTTTTTATGGCGGTAACGCGCCGTTGCCTCTGCCAAAATGGTTTCGCGGTATGCCACTGCAGGCATGTCTGTTTCCATGTCGACGTTAAACAAGTTTTGCGCTTTTTCTAATGCGATTTGCAAATGAAGATCGCCTTGGCCTTGCAAGATAGTTTGCCCTCGCTCTTCGCTGCGGTTGACCTGTAAACTCGGATCTTCGGCCACTAGCTTATTCAACACCTCAGAAATTTTTTGTTCATCGCCACGCCGCTTAGGTGAAATAGCCAAACCAAATATGGGCTGTGGTAGTTTTATTTCTGGAAGATGGAATTCATCTTCGTCATGACTATCATGTAATACTGTACCAACCTCAAGTTCATCAATTTTTGTGATTACGCAGATATCCCCCGGAATAGCTTGACTAACATCAAGCAACTTATCACCTTGCAACTTTGCCAAATGACTCACTTTAAAAGGTTTTCTTTCTCGGCCGACAAACAACCTCATGCCAAGGTTAATTGTGCCTTGGTAGAGTCTAAACACACCCATCCGACCAAAAAACGGATCGATTGTGACCCTAAATACATGTGCTAATACATGTTCAGTGGGGCTTTGAGACACATCAACAGGTGCCGCATTGGCTGCAAAACCTTTTATAAATTGCGGTGGGTTTGCTTCAAGGGGGCTTGGTAGTAAGTTAACTAATAACTCTAATAATGACTCAATACCAATATCTTGTTCTGCACTCGTAAAGCATACGGGCACTAAATGCCCCATTCGAAGCGCAGCCTCTAAAGGTGCATGCAGCTGTTCTGGGGTTAATGACTCACCTTGCTCTAAGTACAACTCCATGAGTTGTTCATCTTCTTCAAGTACGGTGTCTATCAGTTCGTCACGGGCGGCTTGCGTGCTTAAAAAGGCTGTAGGGGTTTGTTGGTCACAATGCAGGTAACAGTCAATTACTGTATCAGCTGCAGTATTCGGTAAATTAACTGGTAAACAACGGTGACCGAACTGCAGTTGAATTTGCTCAAGTAGCTCAGGTAATAATGCTTCATTGCCATCAATATGGTTAATGGCTATCAGTACGACTTTACCTTGCCCACGCGCAGCCTCGAATGCCCTTTTAGTAACAGACTCAATGCCCATTCCTGCATGGATCACTAACAGAACTGACTCGACGCCAGGCAGTGGAAGTAATGCACGACCAAAAAAGTCAGGTAAACCAGGGGTGTCGATGAGGTTGATATGGTGGTTAGCGAAATCAAGATTTAAAAATGAGGGTTCTAAGCTGTGGCGGTGGGATTTTTCTTGGGCAGTGAAATCAGCATGATTTGTGCCCTTATCCACCCTGCCCTTTAAGGTTATCGCATTTGCACGAAACAATAGTGCCTCTAATAACGAGGACTTTCCTGATCCTGTGTGCCCAAGCACAGCCACATTGCGGATTTGCTCGGTATTGAACTCAGCCATAACGGCCTCCTTTGTCGCATTATTAAACCTAAGGTATTTGCAATAAGACAATTCTCCCAGCTGTTAAGATTGAGTATAAACTTGTAACAACATGTGATGCTTGACCTAGATCACCCTTTGTCATTCCTACGCCAGTACTGGCCTACAGCCAAAGTTTAACTAACAGTCGTCAGCTCAAAAGGAGCGGTTAAAACTTTAATAAGTCCCAGATGATTGTATTGGCTTTAAAGCTAATGTAACCTGCTGTACAGCTTGTCACTACACCAGCACTAACTATTGATAAACAGTCATTCACACCTGTTTTACGATAATTTAGACCTTGTAAAGTCCCAGTAGATTATTAACGGATACCTGCTCAATAGATGACCGAACAAGTTGATGACAATACACATTCAGAGCTACACAACCTGAGCGTGCACAAGCAAAATATTTCCGACTCTCGGCATCGTAATGCCACCACTACACCCGAAATGCGTCAATTTATTCAAGAATCAGACTTTAGCATTCAGCATCTTTCCAAAATACTTAATATTAGCGAAACCACTGTCCGCAAATGGCGTAAACGAAATTCAATCGTCAATAGCTCTAATACACCGCACCACCTCAATACCACACTGACACCATTACAAGAATATGTGGTGGTTGGGTTAAGATGCCAACTTAAAATGCCGCTTGATAAATTACTTAATGCAACACAACAGTTTATTAATCCTAATGTGTCCCGTTCAGGTTTAGCTCGTTGCTTAAAGCGCTACGGCGTGTCGCGTATTGGTGCCATTAACAGCCCTGAAGTGCCGGCGCGTTATTTTAATCAACTCCCTATAACCCAAGGCTACAACGTTAAAACCTACGCTTTGCATTACGAAACACTTGCTAAGACACTCGCGCTGCCAAGTACTAACCCTGAAGACGTAGTGCAAGTTGTATCAGTAACCATTCCGCCACAATTAACTGAGCAACAGCCTCATTCGGTTTTGCTAGGTATTGATCCACATAGTGACTGGATCTACCTCGATATTTATCAAGATAGTAATACGCAAGCCACTAACAGATATATCGCCTATGTCCTCAGACATGGGCCGTTCTACTTACGAAAGTTACTAGTGAGTAACTATCATCAGTTTTTAAAGCGCTTTCCAGGTGCTACGCCAAATCGGCGCACCACAGCACAAAGGCCTAAAACAAACAAAATGACGCCACCTAATAAGGTGTCTACTGGAGACTCACAATGAGCCAGACCTCTAAACCTGCCCCAAAGCAAGCAGCTGACACAAAAGCTGATAATCGCTTGAATAAACGCTTAAAAGATATGCCAATTGCTATCGTCGGCATGGCAAGTATTTTTGCAAACTCGCGTTACCTCAATAAATTTTGGGATCTGATCAGTGAAAAAATTGATGCCATCACAGAGCTACCAGCCACCCACTGGGAAGCTGAAGACTACTTTGATGCAGACAAAACCACTCCAGACAAAAGCTACTGTAAACGTGGAGGTTTTTTACCTGACGTAGACTTCAACCCAATGGAGTTTGGCCTACCGCCAAACATCTTAGAGTTAACTGACTCATCGCAACTTTTGTCTTTGATAGTCGCTAAAGAGGTACTTGCCGATGCTAACTTGCCCGCGGACTACGATAGAGACAAAATCGGCATCACTTTAGGTGTGGGTGGCGGCCAAAAAATTAACCATGACCTAAATGCGCGACTGCAGTACCCGGTACTCAAAAAAGTCTTTGCTAGCAGCGGTATTAGTCAGGCCGACAGCGAAATGCTAATCAAAAAATTCCAAGACCAATATGTACATTGGGAAGAAAACTCATTTCCGGGTTCCCTTGGCAATGTTATCGCTGGCCGTATTGCTAACCGATTTGATTTTGGCGGCATGAACTGCGTGGTTGATGCAGCCTGTGCCGGCTCGTTAGCCGCAATGCGGATGGCCTTAAGCGAACTGGTTGAAGGTCGTTCTGAAATGATGATCACTGGCGGTGTCTGCACCGACAACTCACCATCAATGTACATGAGCTTTTCTAAAACACCGGCATTTACCACCAACGACACCATTCAACCCTTTGACATCGACTCAAAAGGCATGATGATCGGCGAAGGGATCGGCATGGTGGCACTAAAACGCCTTGAAGATGCAGAGCGCGATGGTGACCGTATTTACTCCGTCATTAAAGGCATAGGCTCATCGTCTGACGGTAAGTTTAAATCCATTTATGCACCGCGCCCTTCTGGTCAAGCAAAAGCACTAAACCGCGCTTATAACGACGCCGGTTTTGCCCCACACACTTTGGGTCTTATCGAAGCGCATGGTACAGGTACCGCAGCGGGTGATGTTGCTGAATTTGCAGGGCTTTGCTCTGTATTTAGTCACGGTGATGACACCAAACAACACATTGCTCTTGGGTCGGTAAAATCACAAATTGGCCATACTAAGTCAACCGCTGGCACCGCCGGTTTGATAAAAGCCGCGTTAGCACTACACCATAAAGTGCTACCAGCGACAATTAATGTTAGCCAACCTAGCCCTAAACTAGACATCGAAAACTCGCCTTTTTACCTCAACACAGAAACACGCCCTTGGCTGCCACGAGTTGATGGAACGCCGCGCCGTGCCGGAATTAGCTCATTTGGTTTTGGTGGAACCAATTTCCACTTGGTATTGGAAGAGTATCAAGCAGATCATAGTCGCGCTGACAGCGAAATAACCAAATATCGTCAGCGCAGTGTTGCACAAAGCTTTTTGGTAAGCGCAGCCAATAAAACAGCGTTAATTGAAACGCTATCAACACTGGCTAATGCCAGTGCTGCTCCAGAGTTTAACTTAAAAGATGCCGCAACTCGCTTTGCCGTAGATAAGCTCGCCGCGAATGCGCCGCGGATCGGTTTAGTCGCAAATAATGCGGCTGAACTAGCCCGCTTTATTCACCAAGCCATCGCTAAGCTAAATACGAGTGATGACGTACAATGGCAACTACCGGGCGGCATAAGCTATCGTTCAGCAGCCATTGTTGATACTACCAACAACACATCTGGCAAAGTTGCAGCGCTGTTTGCAGGCCAAGGTTCGCAGTACCTCAATATGGGGCGAGAACTAGCTTGTTACTACCCTGAGGTGCGCCAACAATTCGTTACTGCCGATAAAGTGTTTGCCGCTAATGCCAAAATACCACTATCACACATTGTGTATCCCAAGCCTGCTTTCAATAAGGATGCAGTAAAAGCACAAGAAGCAACCCTGACCAATACTGCTAATGCGCAAAGTGCTATTGGCGCGATCTCAATGGGGCAATATGCACTCTTTACCGCAGCAGGCTTTAATGCCGATATGGTGGCTGGTCACAGCTTTGGTGAACTCAGTGCATTATGTGCTGCGGGTGTTATTTCAACTGACGACTACTACCAACTAGCCTTTGCCCGTGGCGATGCCATGGCAACGAAAGCTGCAGCTAAAGATGGTATTGAAGCTGATAGCGGCGCGATGTTTGCCATCATTCATAAAGAGGATGATTTAGGCGAGGTTGAAGCAACAATAGCTAAGTTTGCCGGTGTTAAAGTTGCTAACTATAACGCGCCGACGCAATCGGTTATTGCCGGCCCAACCGCTACAACAGGCGAAGCGGCCAAAGCGCTCAACGCTTTAGGTTGCAAAGCAATTAACCTCCCAGTGTCTGGCGCCTTTCATACTGAACTTGTCGGTCATGCTCAAGCGCCTTTTGCAAAAGCTATTGATGCAACAAAATTTAGTAAAGCTAGCCGCGCCTTGTATTCAAATGCAACAGGTGTGCGCTATGACAATAGCGCGGCCAAAGTAAAGGCAGCATTCAAAAACCATATGCTGCAGTCAGTTCGGTTCACCGCACAACTTCAAGCAATGTATGACGCCGGAGCCCGGGTATTTATTGAATTCGGCCCGAAAAATATTTTGCAAAAGCTAGTGCAAGGTACTTTTGCTGACAAATTAAATGAGCTCTGCATCATCAGTGTCAATCCAAGCCCTAAAGGCGACAGTGATCTGCAACTAAAACAGGCGGCCATACAGCTAGCTGTTGCCGGCGTCCAGCTAGATAATATCGATCCGTATCAAGTCGATATAGCAACACCAGCCAAACGCTCACCGATGAATATCACACTCAACGGGGCTAACTACATCAGCCCCGCAACACGGGCAAAAATGGCAAAATCACTTGCTACAGGCACAGTAAAGAGCACCACAATTATCGAAGAAAAAATCGTTGAAAAGGTAGTTGAAGTAGAGAAAATTGTTGAAGTACCCGTCGTGATTGAAAAAGAAGTTGAAAAGATTGTGGAGATTGCAGTACCGATGTCTAAAGACCATAAAACACCAAACACCACCCAACAAACAAGCCCAATCAGCACAGATGCTTTAACGCAATTCTTTGCCGCCCAGCAACAAGCAGCTCAACTGCATCAACAATTTTTAGCCATTCCACAACAATACGGCGAAACCTTTACCACCTTGATGGCAGAGCAAACCAAGCTCGTTGGCGCTGGTGTGACGCTACCAGAAAGCTTGCAACGCTCAATGGAACAGTTCCACCAGCTACAGGCTCAAACCGTACAAAGCCACACTCAATTTCTAGCAATGCAAGCTGATAGCAATACCGCCGCACTGAACCTACTTAACGGCAGCGCAACAAGTAGTCCCGTTCAGGCTTCGATGGCACAGCAGCCCGCTACTACACCAGCGGTAAAGGCAGTAGCGCCAAACGCAGCCAATGCGGTAGTAAAACCTGCAAAAAATGCAGCACCTGCCAGCGCCAACGCGGCTCATAATCAAAGTGCCCCTATAACGCATACCGAGCCGGTTGTGACGCCAGCGCCTAGCTCTAACCATAACGTAACAGCGCCTCTTACCATCAGCGCCGAAAGCCAGTTAAGCGCCAAGCAAGTGCAAAACACCATGCTTGAGGTTGTGGCTGATAAAACCGGCTATCCAACCGAAATGCTAGCGCTTGAAATGGACATGGAAGCCGACCTTGGCATTGACTCAATTAAACGGGTTGAAATTCTCGGTACGGTACAAGATGAGTTACCCAACTTGCCAGAACTTAATCCAGAAGATCTCGCAGAGTGCCGCACCCTTGGTGAAATCGTCAGTTACATGAACTCTAAGCTTGCTAGCAGTGCCGCTGCAACTAACGCTGTAAACGCCGAAAGTCAGTTAAGCGCACAGCAAGTGCAAAACACCATGCTTGAGGTTGTGGCTGATAAAACCGGCTATCCAACCGAAATGCTAGCGCTTGAAATGGACATGGAAGCCGACCTTGGCATTGACTCTATTAAACGGGTTGAAATTCTCGGTACGGTACAAGACGAGTTACCCAACTTGCCAGAGCTTAATCCAGAAGATCTCGCAGAGTGCCGCACCCTTGGTGAAATCGTCAGTTACATGAACTCTAAGCTTGCTAGTAGTGCCACTAACAACTTTAAGCAAGCTGATGGCTCTGAGCTTTCAGCAAGTGAAGCGGTTACGCCTCAAATAAGTGCCGCTGCAACTAACGCTGTAAACGCCGAAAGTCAGTTAAGCGCACAGCAAGTGCAAAACACCATGCTTGAGGTTGTGGCTGATAAAACCGGCTATCCAACCGAAATGCTAGCGCTTGAAATGGACATGGAAGCCGACCTTGGCATTGACTCAATTAAGCGGGTTGAAATTCTCGGTACGGTACAAGATGAGTTACCCAACTTGCCAGAGCTTAATCCAGAAGATCTTGCAGAGTGCCGCACCCTTGGTGAAATCGTCAGTTACATGAACTCTAAGCTTGCTAGTAGTGCCACTAACAACTTTAAGCAAGCTGATGGCTCTGAGCTTTCAGCAAGTGAAGTGGTTACGCCTCAAATAAGTGCCGCTGCAACTAACGCTGTAAGCACCGAAAACCAGTTAAGCGCACAGCAAGTGCAAAACACCATGCTTGAGGTTGTGGCTGATAAAACCGGCTATCCAACCGAAATGCTAGCGCTTGAAATGGACATGGAAGCCGACCTTGGCATTGACTCAATTAAACGGGTTGAAATTCTCGGCACGGTACAAGATGAGTTACCCAACTTGCCAGAGCTTAATCCAGAAGATCTCGCAGAGTGCCGAACCCTTGGTGAAATCGTCAGTTACATGAACTCTAAGCTTACTAGCAGTGCCACTGACAACTTTAAGCAAGCTGATGGCTCAGAGCTTTCAGCAAGTGAAGCGGTTACGCCTCAAATAAGTGCCGCTGCAACTAACGCTGTAAGCGCCGAACACCAGTTAAGCCCCAAGCAAGTGCAAAACACCATGCTTGAGGTTGTGGCTGATAAAACCGGCTACCCAACCGAAATGCTAGCGCTTGAAATGGACATGGAAGCCGACCTTGGCATTGACTCGATTAAACGGGTTGAAATTCTCGGCACGGTACAAGATGAGTTACCCAACTTGCCAGAGCTTAATCCAGAAGATCTTGCAGAGTGCCGCACCCTTGGTGAAATCGTCAGTTACATGAACTCTAAGCTTGCTAGCAGTGCCACTGACAACTTTAAGCAAGCTGATGGCTCAGAGCTTTCAGCAAGTGAAGCGGCCACGCCCATAGTGAGCGCAGCGCCAAGCGTTGAACTTCCACCTCACAGCGAGGTTGCACTAAAAAAGCTTAATGCGGTGAACAACATTGAAGCCAATGCTTCAGAATCGTTCGCCGCGCTCTACGCAAAGAGCTCAAATGTTGTGATCACCGATGATGGTCATAACGCCGGCGTACTAGCAGAAAAGCTAATGAAACTTGGGTTGAATGTCGCCGTTGTGCGCTTACCTGAAGGTTTCGCTCACTCACCGCTGTCGGCCGATGTTGCAAGCTTTCAAACAACATCGATTGGTGAAGCAGGTATTAACGCGGTTATTACACAAATCGAGCAAAAACTCGGTGCCATAACTGGCTTTATTCACCTACAGCCACTGGCCAATGATAACAGTCAAGCCGACGCGATTAACCTCAATGAGCACAGCTTTAATCACCTGAGCCAAGCGTTCTTATGGGCCAAGCTGCTACAACCTAGACTTACGGCTGATAATACTGCCCGTCATTGCTTTGTAACCGTCAGCCGTATTGATGGCGGCTTTGGTTACCTCAACACTCAAGCATTACAAACTGCCGAGCTAAACCAAGCCGCATTAGCAGGCTTAACCAAAACACTCAGCCATGAATGGCCAAGCGTTTTTTGCCGAGCAATTGATATCGCAACCGAGGTGACTGCAACTCAATTGGCTGACGCTATCAGCGCGGAGTTGTGCGATCGCGACACCCCGTTAGTTGAAGTGGGCATTGCCAGCAATCAACTCGGCGAAATGGCACGCTCAACCCTGGTAGCAGCTGATTCGAATAATAAATCAGCGAAAGTAGACCTAAACAGTACAGATAAAATACTGGTGACCGGAGGTGCAAAAGGGGTGACATTCGAATGTGCCCTAGCCTTAGCCCGCCGCACACAATCTCATTTTATTTTAGCCGGCCGTAGTGAATTACAAGCCGTGCCAAGTTGGGCTGCTGGCAAGCAAACCAGCGAACTTAAACCTGCTGCTATTGCGCATATTATCGCAACCGGACAAAAGCCGACGCCAAAACAAGTTGATGCCTTAGTCTGGCCGGTACAAAGCAGCATTGAAATTAACGCAGCATTAACGGCCTTTGCAGGTGTTGGCGCATCAGCTGAATATGTCAGTATGGATGTAACCAATCCCACAGCCATCAAAGCAGCATTGCAAGGGCGCTCAAACGACATAACAGGCTTAATTCACGGCGCTGGTGTTCTTGCCGACAAACATATTCAAGATAAAACACTAGCAGAGTTAGCTCGCGTATACGGCACTAAGGTTAATGGGCTTAAAGCCCTGCTTAGCGCGTTAGCACCCAGTAACATAAAGCTGCTGGCGATGTTTTCATCAGCTGCCGGCTTTTACGGTAATACAGGCCAAAGTGACTACGCAATGTCGAACGACATTCTCAACAAAGCAGCGTTACAGTTCAGTGCCCGTAATCCACACGCTAAAGTGATGAGCTTTAACTGGGGCCCTTGGGATGGTGGAATGGTCAACCCAGCGCTGAAAAAAATGTTTACCGAGCGCGGAGTATACGTAATTCCTTTGCAAGCTGGTGCGGAACTGTTTGCCACTCAACTACTTGGCAGCACTGGTGTGCAACTGCTTGTTGGCACCGCTATGCAAGGTGGCGAAAAATCAGGATCTGACACAGTAAAAAAGCTTAATGCGGGAGAGGTGCAAGCCACATTTCGCCCGCAGCGGAATGTCACAACAACCGTTAACCACAATCCGTTATCGCCAACCAAGTTAGCGTTAACTTTAAACCCGAATACGTTGGCCTTTATTGAAGATCACCGCATTGGTGGTAACCCGGTATTACCCACCGTTTGTGCAATTCAGTGGATGCGTCAAGCTGCCAGCAACATGCTAGGGCAACACGTTAAAGTCGTAGACTACAAGTTACTAAAAGGCGTGGTCTTTGAAACTAATGAGCCGCAAACACTCACACTGGAATTATCACCAGCAGATGACGGTCTATCACTTAACGCGCTTATTAGTAGCCAAAGTCGCCCACAATATAAAGCGACACTAATGGCCAGCAGTGACTGCGATGTGAAGGACGCTGCTGCTTGTGCCCAGCCGCTAACACCAGCTATGTATGCCTTAGATCCCCGCCAAGCAGTAACGTCAGCGGCAACCTTGTATGCCAACGGCACCTTGTTTCATGGCCCGCGTTTACAGGGCATCGACACCGTGACACAGTTTGATGATAACGGGCTCACCACGACCATTAAACTGCCACAAGTTGATGCTAAAGACTGTGGTCAATTTGCTCCCGAAACACATATGGGAGGCAGCCAACCGTTTGCCGAAGACCTATTACTGCAAGCAATGTTAGTGTGGGCAAGGCTCAAACATGGGGCGGCGAGTCTGCCGTCATCCATTGGTGAGTTTGTGGTTAATTCACCAATGACTGGAGCAGAACGTGGGTTTATTCAATTAGAGGTGGTAAAAAGTAGCAGTCGCGCCCTCAGTGCTAACGTGGCGCTTTACCATGAAAATGGTGAGCTGAGCGCTAAAATGACTGGAGCCAAAGTCACCATTAGCAAAAGCCTTAATAATGCCTTTGTTGCACATGCAAACAATAACGCTGCATTAGGCGAGGCGAACTAGTGGCAAGCCAAGCTGTTAATCAACAAATAAACCAAGTAACCACTAGCAGTGTAATGCCGCTGCGCATTGCACTGCTGGTGCTCCCTTGTGGTGATATCAGGGCTAATTCCCTAGCCACATTACTGCCTGAACTTAGCCGTGCAGGCTTGGCAATTGCAGACAACATCGTCAATATAACAGTCGATAACTTTGACGATGCCAGCTTTGAAAAACAATTAAACCGCACCATTAACGCAATAGAAAATGGCAAACTGGTACAGCTTGCCACTGCCGAACACGCATTACTTATGATGCCTGCCTTAACCGCGGCGCAGCTTAGGATCCACCCTCATGCGCAGCTCCATGCCATGCAGCAAAGCAATAGCCCTAACGATTGCAGTTTGACTAAAGCATTGGCCCAGGCTAAACGCGAGAAAAACCAAATCAGCCGACTTGAACAACATGACGGCCTTAATAGCAAAGCGCAGTTTACGGCGCTACACCAACTTATTTGCCAATTGGCCAGGCGCACTTTATACCGCAATACCGACTTACAGCTAACGCCCAAACAAGCCAAAAGTCACTATTGGTTTACCCAGCACCATCAAGCCCGGGTCGCTGCGATTAGCTTTAACAATGGCCCGCAATCAGTGAGTTTTGTTATCGCCCAAGGCAGTGGTTTTCTTGCCGCGAAGTCTTTACTCACCTCGCAGAGGCTGCAATTTATAGTCAGCGGCAATAACCAAACCGAGCTAACACGTGCAGTGGCGGCATTAGACACTGAGCTGGCAGCATTAACAACGAGCAGCTCAGGTCTACTGCAGGCAATGCAGACCAATCTACATCGCTATGTACAAATGGGCGGCAAGGCAAAGTATTGCGCTGTGCTGCAAGCCAGTTCAGTTGCCGCAATGCAGCTAGAACTCGCCGCATTGAGTGCAGCCTTAGCGCAAACCATAGCAGCTAAAACACAGTACAAAACCCCCAGCGGCAGTTATTTTACCGCTTGCCCATTAGGCAGTTCCGAGCAAGCTGGTCTGGCTTTTGTTTACCCAGGCGTAGGAACGGTTTATGCCGATATGCTAAATGAGTTGCATGAGTACTTTCCCAAGGTTTACGCCCAGCTTGAACGTGAAGGCGATTTTAAAGCCATGCTGCAAGCTGAGCATATTTATCATTCTGATCCGAAACATGTTGCCAGCATGAACCTCAGCGATCTCGCCATTGCTGGTGTGGGCAGCAGCTACCTATTAAGCCAACTATTAATGGATCAGTTTAATATTAAGCCCAACTTTGCCTTAGGTTACTCAATGGGTGAAGCTTCAATGTGGGTCAGTTTAGGCGTGTGGAAACACCCGCATAGCTTGATCAATAAAACCCAAACGGCACCATTATTTACCTCGGCTATTTCAGGTCAATTAACCGCCGTAAGGCAAGCGTGGCAACTGAGCCATGTCGCAGACGATATTGCCTGGAACAGCTATGTGGTACGCAGCTCGGCCACCGCAATTGAAGCCTTATTGCCCGACCATCCGCATGTATATCTTGCGATTGTTCAAGGCGATACCTGTGTTATTGCAGGCTGTGAACGTCAATGCGGTGCATTATTAGCTGCGCTCGGCAAACGCGGTATTGCCGCCAACCGGGTCACAGCAATGCATACACCGCCAGCCATCGTTGAACATGCTAATGTGGTTAACTTTTACCAGCAACCGCTGCATGATGAGCAGCCCAAAGATATTAAGTTTATAAGTGCCGCGAGCCTGCATAATCGTGATGACCACGATCAAGCCATTAGCCCGCTTACAAGCCAAGTCATCGCACAATCTATCGCCGACACCTTTTGCTACCGCCTAGACTTTAGCGCGCTGATCCACAGCGCCCAACGTCAAGGCGCTAAGCTATTTGTTGAGCTGGGAGCCGATAGGCAAACTTGCACTTTAATCGATAAAATAACCAAACAAGATAGTCACCAACATGCGCTCAGCTGCACAGTCCCGACCAATACCAAAGGCAGCAGTGATGCCGTTAACCTATTAAAAGCGCTAGCACAACTTATTAGCCACGGCGTACCACTGTCGGTGGCTCCGCTAATTGATGGGCTGACGCGGGAAATCGCTCGCTCCACCTTGCGCAATGACACCATAACACCCAAAGGGGAAGTATAATGTCGACAACAGGCACCACTTCTAACCACAAATCAAGCCAGTCCAGCGCGCCGAGCAAACAACGTAAAATTGCTATTGTCGGTTTAGCTACGCTGTATCCCGATGCAAACAGCCCACAACAGTTTTGGCAAAACTTGCTTGATAAGCGCGACTCGCGCAGCACCTTAACCGACGAAAAGTTAGGGGCTACCAGCGCCGATTACCAAGGCGAACAAGGCCAGCCAGACCGTTTTTATTGCGATAAAGGCGGTTACATTGAAAACTTCAGCTTTAACCCCGCCGGTTACAAACTCTCTGCCGATAACTTAGCAGGCTTAGATCATAGTTTTTTATGGGCTCTAGACACCAGCCGTAAAGCCTTAGAAGATGCAGGCATTACTCTTGATAACAATGATCTACTTGGCCGCACTGGCGTCATAATGGGGGCATTGTCTTTTCCAACAGAACGTTCAAATGATCTGTTTTTACCGATTTATCACAGCGCTGTTGAAAAAGCACTGCAGGATAAATTAGCCTGCAATAATTTAAAACTAAGCCCCACCAATGCCGGAGCACAACGCGCTAAAGATCCCGCGCCACTGGCAAGCGCTAATGGCGCCATTGCCCATAACGCCTCTAAAGTTGTTGCCGACGCCTTAGGCCTTGGCAGTGTGCAATTAAGTCTCGACGCCGCTTGTGCCAGCTCGGTTTATTCACTAAAACTGGCCTGTGATTATTTGAGCATGGGCAAAGCAGATGTGATGCTTGCCGGCGCAGTATCTGGCGCCGATCCCTTTTTTATCAACATGGGTTTTTCAATCTTTCATGCTTACCCTGAGCATGGCGTATCGGTGCCATTTGACGCTGACAGCAAAGGGTTGTTTGCCGGTGAGGGAGCTGGCGTGTTGGTACTAAAGCGCCTTGAAGACGCCGAGCGAGATCACGACAAAATATACGCGGTTGTCAGCGGTGTTGGTTTATCAAATGATGGTAAAGGCCAGTTTGTATTGAGCCCAAACCCAAAGGGCCAAGTTAAAGCCTTTGAACGTGCTTTTGCGGCAAGTGATATAGCGCCAAAAGATATTGAAGTAATTGAGTGCCACGCAACAGGCACGCCGTTAGGTGACAAAATTGAGCTCACCTCAATGGAAACCTTTTTTGAAGACAAGTTACATGGAGCCGACGCACCGTTAATTGGCTCAGCAAAGTCCAACCTCGGGCATTTGCTCACCGCAGCTGGCATGCCTGGGATCATGAAAATGATCTTTGCCATGAAAGAGGGTTTATTGCCGCCAAGTATTAACATTAGTGACGCAATCGCATCGCCAAATAACCTATTTGGTACTGCCACCCTGCCAAGTCTAGTGCAAGGTTGGCCCGACAAACCTACCAATACCCACGCAGGGGTTAAAACCCGTCATGCTGGGGTGTCGGTATTTGGCTTTGGCGGCTGTAACGCGCATTTGTTACTTGAATCTTACACTCCAAGCGCTGACACTCCCAAACTAACCGCTGCCAGTACACCAGCCCCCCTTAAAATTGTCGGGCTAAGCTCGCACTTTGGTCCACTGAGCAACATTAATCAGCTCGATGCAGCCATTGCCAATAATCGCGATGCCTTTATCGCCCTGCCGAGCAAACGCTGGAAAGGCTTAGATAAACATCCACAATTATTGGCTCAGTTTGGGCTCAATGCAGTACCAAAAGGCGCATATATTGACAGTTTCGAGCTGGACTTTTTACGCTTTAAACTGCCACCGAATGAAGACGACCGTTTAATTTCGCAGCAACTGATGTTAATGCGCGTCACCGACGAAGCCATTCGTGATGCCAAACTGCAAACCGGCCAAAAAGTCGCGGTGTTAGTGGCAATGGAAACCGAGCTTGAACTGCACCAGTTCCGCGGCCGCGTTAACTTACACACTCAACTGCAACATAGTCTTGCAGCCATTGGTGTTGAGTTAACGGTTGATGAATATCAAGCACTCGAAGCGATTGCGATGGACAGCGTACTGGACGCAGCAAAGCTGAACCAATACACCAGTTTTATTGGCAATATTATGGCATCACGCGTGTCATCGCTGTGGGACTTTAATGGCCCAGCTTTTACCATTTCAGCCGCTGAGCAGTCCGTTAGCCGCTGTATCGATGTCGCGCAAAACTTAATTGCAGAAGACAACCTAGATGCCGTCGTCATTGCCGCCGTGGACTTATCTGGCAGCTTTGAGCAAATAATGTTGAAAAACAGCATTGCGCCGGTATCAATAACACCAAGTATCGCATCAACAACCGCACACAATTGGAATGTAGGTGAAGGGGCGGGCGCAGTGGTATTGGTTAAAGATGAAACCAGATCTGGCCGAGCATACGGGCAAATTGAGGCTTTAGCCTTTGGTGATGCGCAGCAATTACCCCGCGTAACCGATGCCCTGTTAAGCCAAACTGCCACTAAAAGCGCCAGTATAAAAGTACTGGAAACCACGATTGCGCCAGGTAGCGTCATCCCCGATGCTGCCAAGCAAGCATTAGATGCCAGCTTTCCTCACGCCATAGCCACCAGCGCCAACAGCCGCATAGGTCACAGTTTTGCAGCTGCGGGCATGGCCAGCTTGCTACATGGTCTGTTGAACGTGTCACGCAGCGCACTAATTACCGCCGATGCACATCGCGCTATCATTACCAACGCCAGTGACAATCTCGTGTCACAGTTACTCGTTAGCCAATCAAACACTGAGCAACAAGCACTAAGCCATCGTTTAGCCAATGAGCTAACCTCAGATACCAAGCACCAGCTTATCAAGCAAGTTACACTCGGCGGCCGTGATATTTATCAACATATTATGGGTACGCCATTGGCTGACTTTACCGCAATCCAAGCCAAGTTTTCACTTAGTAAAACATCGAGTCTTGCGCATCAGCCATCGAAATTTCCGATAACCCGTACAATACCTCCAGCTCAAGAATTGGAGCCGATTTTGGCATCCGCATCAGGCGCAACCGCTATGACCACTGACGTAAAACCCGCTGTACATAATCTTTCAGCTGCTCAATTAGCTGCGTTTCAACGCAATCAACAGCTCACGCAGCAAGCGCACCACACCTTCTTAAAAAGCCGCTCTGCGGGAATGCAGGTTGCCGATGCTTTAATAAAGCAACAACTTGCGCAAGCAACAGCGCAACCGATAGTTAAGCCAGCCACTCCTGCCGCACCTTTGGCCTCAGTAAAGACGACTCCGCCGGCGGTTGCTCCCGACCACGCCAATGTGGCGCCCTATGTTGCTCCCATTCCTATGCTAAAGCCCTGCATTTGGAACTACGCTGATTTAGTCGAATACGCAGAAGGCGATATTAGCAAGGTTTTTGGAAGTGATTACGCCATCATCGACAGCTACTCGCGACGCGTACGTCTTCCGACCACAGATTATTTATTGGTATCGCGAGTCACCAAACTCAACGCCACCATGAACCAATACAAGCCTTGCTCAATGACCACGGAATATGACATCCCAGTCGATGCACCTTACTTAGTTGACGGCCAAATCCCCTGGGCCGTTGCCGTCGAATCTGGACAGTGTGATTTAATGCTTATTAGCTACTTGGGGATCGACTTTGAGAACAAAGGTGAGCGGGTTTATCGCCTACTTGATTGTACGCTGACCTTCCTTGGCGACTTGCCACGTGGCGGCGACACCTTGCGTTACGATATTAAAATCAACAACTTTGCCCGTAACGGCGACACGCTGCTGTTCTTTTTCTCTTACGAGTGCTTTGTTGGCGACACCATGATCCTTAAAATGGACGGCGGTTGTGCCGGCTTCTTCACCGATGAAGAACTGGCTGACGGCAAAGGGGTGATCCGCACTGAAGACGAAATTAAAGCTCGTAGTTTAGCCGTGAAAAAAACCTTCACCCCGCTGCTAGATTGCCCAAAAACTCGCTTTAGCTACCCAGAGATCCATAAACTGCTCAGTGCAGATATCGAAGGCTGTTTTGGTCCGAGTCACCAAGGTTTAGCGCAGCCGTCACTTTGCTTCGCATCAGAGAAGTTTTTGATGATTGAGCAAGTGAGCAAGATTGACCGCAATGGTGGCGCTTGGGGTTTAGGGCTTATCGAAGGCCATAAGCAACTTGAGGCAAACCATTGGTACTTCCCTTGTCATTTCAAAGGTGACCAAGTGATGGCGGGCTCATTAATGGCTGAAGGTTGCGGCCAACTATTGCAGTTCTATATGTTGCATCTCGGTATGCATACTCAAACGCAAAATGGTCGTTTCCAACCGCTTAAAAATGCTTCGCAGCAAGTGCGTTGTCGCGGGCAGGTACTGCCGCAGTCTGGCGTACTAACTTACCGTATGGAAATCACTGAAATCGGCTTTAGTCCGCGCCCGTATGCCAAAGCTAATATTGATATTTTACTTAACGGCAAAGCCGTAGTTGATTTTCAAAACCTAGGCGTGATGATAAAAGAGGAAGACGAATGCGTGCGCTACCCTCTTTTAGAGCGCATGACAAAGAAACAAACACCTAAGCAAGGCTACCAACCGGCATCGGTTAACGCACCTTTGATGGCGCAAATACCTGATTTAAGCCAAGCACCAACTAAAGGCGTTATTCCGATGTCACACGTCGAAGCGCCTATCACGCCAGATTACCCAAACCGAGTACCAGATACCGTGCCGTTTACGCCCTATCATCTGTTTGAGTTTGCTACCGGCAACATTGAAAACTGCTTTGGTCCAGAGTTTTCAATCTACCGCGGCATGATCCCACCGCGTACTCCGTGTGGTGACTTGCAAGTGACCACACGTGTGATTGAAGTTAACGGTAAGCGCGGTGAATTTAAAAAGCCTTCATCGTGTATTGCTGAATACGAAGTGCCAACTGACGCATGGTATTTCGACAAAAACAGTCACGCATCTACCATGCCCTACTCAATATTAATGGAAATATCTCTGCAACCTAATGGTTTTATTTCAGGTTACATGGGCACTACATTAGGGTTTCCAGGGCTTGAGCTATTTTTCCGCAACCTTGATGGCGCGGGTGAGTTACTGCGAGATGTGGATTTACGCGGCAAAACTATTCGCAACGACTCGCGCTTACTTTCAACCGTCATGGCGGGCACCAACATCATTCAAAGTTTTAGCTTCGAACTCAGTACCGACGGTGAACCTTTCTATCGGGGCACTGCCGTGTTTGGCTACTTTAAAGCCGATGCACTAAAAGATCAGCTAGGCCTAGATAATGGTAAAGTCACACAACCTTGGCATGTAGCCAAAGGCATTACCGCTGACACCACAATTAACCTGCTGGACAAAAAAGCCCGTTACTTTAACCCACCAGCAAACCAGCCACATTACCGCTTAGCTGGTGGCCAACTTAACTTTATCGACACGGTTGAAATTGTTGAAAATGGCGGCACAGCGGGTTTAGGTTACCTATATGCTGAGCGCACTATAAACCCAAGCGATTGGTTCTTTCAGTTCCACTTCCATCAAGACCCTGTCATGCCTGGCTCCCTTGGGGTCGAAGCGATTATTGAAACCATGCAAACGTACGCAATTAGTCAAGATTTAGGGGCTGGTTTTAACAACCCAAAGTTCGGCCAAATTCTGTCGAACATCAAATGGAAATACCGAGGCCAAATTACTCCATTGAACAAACAGATGTCGATGGATGTCAGTATCACTTCAATAACCGACAGTAATGGCAAAAAGATCATTACTGGTAATGCCAGCCTCAGTAAAGACGGCCTGCGTATTTATGAAGTGTTTGATATTGCTATCTGTATCGAAGAAGCCCTTTAATGGCTGATTAGCTTGCTATTGTCGCCATGCTTCCTTGTCGAAGGTGCTCTCCTATAAATATAGGCTGCGCGCCTTATCCTAGAAGCAAGACGAATTAGCATCGCCCTCAGCCATTAAAATATCGCGCGATAAGAAAAAATTTAGAAAGAGCTTAAGTAGAACAAGTAGCTCAAATCAAATAATTAAGGGTCTTAAATAAATGAATCCTACGACAACAAACGAAATGCTATCTCCGTGGCCTTGGGCAGTAAATGAGTCCAACATCAGCTTTGACGCCACCGTAATGGCACAACAACTTAAGGATTTTAGCCGTGGCTGCTATGTGGTCAATCATTGTGATAAAGGCTTTGGTATTGCCCAAACAGCCGAGCTAGTTTCTGGGCAAACGGCTAACAACAATGCATTGCCTGTGGCAGCGTTTACACCTGCCCTTGGTACTGAAAGCTTAGGCGATAGTAATTTTCGCCGCGTTCACGGGGTAAAATATGCTTATTATGCCGGAGCTATGGCTAACGGTATTTCTTCAGAAGAACTCGTTATTGCACTCGGCCAAGCTGGTATTTTGTGCTCATTTGGCGCAGCAGGACTCATTCCAAGCCGAGTAGAAGCGGCCATTAACCGCATTCAAAAAGCGCTGCCAAACGGCCCTTACATGTTTAACCTGATTCATAGCCCAAGTGAACCTGCACTTGAACGCGGCAGTGTTGAGTTATTTTTAAAGCATAAAGTGCGCACCGTTGAAGCCTCAGCTTTTCTAGGTTTAACACCACAAATTGTTTACTACCGCGCAGCAGGCCTAAGCCGCGATGCACAAGGCAATATTGTTATCGCCAACAAGGTAATAGCTAAAGTGAGCCGCACTGAAGTGGCCGAAAAATTCATGCTGCCAGCGCCTGCTAAAATGCTACAAAAATTAGTCGATGATGGTTCAATCACTTCCGAGCAAATGCAACTGGCGCTCACCGTGCCTATGGCTGATGACATCACGGCTGAAGCAGATTCAGGCGGGCATACTGATAACCGTCCATTAGTCACTTTGTTACCGACTATTTTAGCGCTCAAAGATGAGATCCAGCAGAAATACCAATACCCAACACCATTGCGGGTCGGTTGTGGCGGCGGTGTAGGGACACCCGATGCAGCACTTGCAACCTTTAACATGGGCGCGGCTTACATTGTAACCGGCTCTGTCAACCAAGCTTGCGTTGAAGCTGGAGCCAGTGAACATACCCGTAAATTACTGTCGACCACCGAAATGGCCGATGTAACTATGGCACCGGCTGCCGACATGTTCGAAATGGGGGTAAAACTGCAAGTAGTGAAGCGCGGCACCTTGTTCCCTATGCGAGCCAACAAACTCTATGAAATTTACACTCGCTATGATTCTATCGAAGCCATTCCCACGATAGAGCGTGAAAAACTCGAAAAGCAAGTTTTCCGCTCTAACCTTGATGATATTTGGATGGGTACGGTGGAGCACTTTAACGAGCGCGATCCAAAACAAATTGAGCGAGCAGCAAATAACCCAAAGCGTAAAATGGCGCTTATTTTTCGCTGGTATTTAGGGTTATCTAGCCGTTGGTCAAATTCAGGTGAAGTCGGCCGTGAAATGGATTACCAAATATGGGCGGGTCCGGCATTAGGGGCTTTTAACCAATGGGCTAAAGGCAGCTATTTAGATGACTACCAACACCGAAATGCCGTCGATGTGGCTAAGCACCTGATGTATGGTGCAGCCTACCTTAATCGCGTTAACAGCTTAACTTCACAAGGCGTGAAACTACCGACGCAGTTGTTGCGCTGGAAGCCAACACAACGCATGGCTTAACTGCGACGAACAATTGAGAGCAACATACTCAGCCATCGACATTGTTCGGTGGCTTTTTATCTCAATCACTGCAACCTGAAGCATACACTGCATCGCAATGCGTTCGCCCGCAGTCAATGAGTGACTACGCCATAAAATACTCAAAAACCTTCATCATGCTCTAGGAGAGGCCACCTCGCCAAATAACTCAGAACCAATGACTTCAACTAACGTCTATGCTGAGCCTGCTTCAGCTCTAATGTAAACATCCCCCCCTATTATCTGTCAACTTTCGCCTTTAGTGGTCAATGCATATTTTAGCCATCTAATATAAAGCGAATATAATTTGCACTGCTACAATTATATTCAATAGTTGCAGTACCATGAACTCGCTTTATCACAGTTAGCAGGAGCAACAAAATACATTGAAAACACTTAGTTTTAATCAAATTCAAATTCGAGTATTTGCAATCATTGTCGTACTGTTTACGTCGATAGTGTTCAATTACCGTGTTTGGGTGCAACTTCCACAGCTTGAAAGCACCATGATCAAACTATCTGAACGGGAATTGACTAGCCTAATTTTTGGCATAGAGCGTATAAATAAGCCCTTGCTCACTCTTAATTATGATTACGCGGTGTGGGATGCAACATACCAATTTGCTAAGCAGCCCAACACAACACGCAGCCAGAAATATTTAGCCGTCAATTACCCTAAAGACACCTTTACATCATTAAAAGTTGATGGTGCTTTTATCTTTGATAATCAATCTAATCTTTTATATGCAAAAGGGCTTAACTACAAAACTAACCAAAATTTAAACTTTGAATTTTATGATTTTGAACGATTTCCAGAAAACAAAATATTTACTAGCGATCCATATAACGGCAAGGAGGTGAAGCCGGTAACAGGCTTTATTTCAACTAAATTTGGGCCTGCCTTCGTTACCTCTACCCCAATTTTGCTGTCGGACAAAAGTACGCCGTCTCAGGGGTTTATGGTATTTATTCGGTTAATTGATCAATCTTTTGTTAGTGAATTACCCTCATTTACCTCAACCCCAGTCACCATGGAGCGATTAAGTATAGATAGCGATATTACCGAGTTTGAAGACTGGAACGCGGCAATAAATATGACTGAACTAACCCCTTTTACTCAAAGGGTTATCCGTGATACAAAAGCGCAGCCAGTACTTAAAATCACCGTATATCACACAAACACAAAGCCCCCCTCGATATGGGGCGTTGGCATGGTGAGCCTGATTGTGGCAATGGTTGTATTATTAGCCACCGTTTATCTTTTGCTGGCAGGCTTTATTATTCGGCCAGTACAGCGCTTAGCCAATAACGTTAAAGCAATGGATAGAAAAAAACGTTATAAAGAGCTACCTCGTAACTACATTATTGCTGAACTGAGAAAAATATCATTTCATTTCAATGCATTAATGGGTACAGTGCAACGGCAAAACACAATACTAAGCCAGCAAGTTCACGTAGATGAGCTAACCCAGATAGCTAACAGGCGTGCTTTTGAGCTGCATTTAGAGACTCAGTTACAACTCCTTAGGCGACAAAACATCGGCTTTACACTGATTTTGGCCGATATAGACTACTTTAAGCAGTACAATGATAGTTTAGGCCATGTTGCAGGTGACGAAGCTCTGATAAGCATTGCAACACTGCTAGCTCAGCACTTCAAACGGGCAGGAGACATTTGTGCTCGCTTTGGTGGCGAAGAGTTTATCATGCTGTACAGCGATATACCTGAAGCCGCTTTAACCCATAAAATGACCGAAATTTTAGCGGCTGTTAAAGCATTAGCTATTCCGCATCCGGCCTCACAAGTGGCTGACTATGTCACGGTAAGTTTTGGTGTTTGCCAAGTATCAACAACACTTTCAGGCACTAATAACGCCGGTAATGTTAATAGCTTTATGACCGGAAAACAGCTAACTGAAATAGCTGATAAAGCGCTATATCAAGCAAAGCAGAGAGGTCGTAATCAGTACTATCAGGTTGCGGTAAATGCCAACGAGACCTCAACGGTCGATATAACAACACCAAAACCTGAAGAGCTGTGAGCGATGAAAGCCAGCCAGAAGCAAATACTAAGCTTGCATTAACTCACATTAAGACAACTGCCGCCAACACTTAACCCTTTAGCTATTTTTAGTTAAATACGCCAATAACACCTGTGGCAGCTCGGATGAAAACTCCGCAGCAGTTAATTGCGACGCCGTAGCTGGCGTCAAGTTGGGGTACAAGGCTTTATCTAACAAGGTGTTTATCATCATATAAATTACCATGTCGCATGCCGTTTTTTTATCGCTAGCAATAATCTCTTTTTCAAAGCGTAACAAGACGGTTGATAGCCGTTGATAAACAACTTCTCGGTTAACGCTTTTATCGGATGATAGTAAGTTTGAATGCAACCTTGAGTTTAAGTGTAGAGTTCTAAACACACTCTTCTTATTCAATATTAACTGGTAGGTGGCGGCAGTTAGCTGGGTGATGGCGTCACGTAAATCTATGTATTCGTTCGTTTCTACATCATCAATCCATAATACTAAATTGCGGCCAAAGTCTTGATAAAGCAACGGCAACAAAGATTCTTTATTCTTGAAACGGCGATAGAATGTCCCGACCGATACCCCGGCTTTAGTGGCGATATCTTTAATACTAATATGCTCAAAAAATTTATCGGCAAGGCACGAATGCAGTGCCACTAACAGCTTGTGTTGTGTCTGCTGACTGCGTTGTTGTTTTGGTGAAAGATCCCTTTCAGTAGACATATAAAAAATAGCAGGTAGAGGCAAGAGTAACTATAGATAATGCAACCATACAAGCGAAATCGCAACACAATATACGCGCTAAATGGGTAAAATAAAGCCTATTTTTAATTAGCCTAAGCGCGAAATAAAAGCCGTTACAATCCTCATTGAGCCTACTAGCTTAAATGGCTTTCATCATTAACAGTAACAAAGCCTGAGCCAGCAATGTTACTGTTATCATGTATTGCAGCGTTAGTAATGGTAGCTAATGCTTACGCCAGCGTAATCGGTTTCAGGAATTTGCCCTTCAAACTTCTTACTACCGCGTAGCGTCGAAACCAACAATCCCCAACTTCCCCAACGCATTGCAACGCCCATACTCACTTCGCCCTGCTCATGTGTGAGCTCAACCGAGTGGCTATCTTTAAACGTGTTGCCGTCAAGGGTAATGTCGTTAAGCACATAGCCACCGTAAGCAGACACATACACCATCCAGTTAAAACCTCGATCGGATATCTGCCCATAAGGGTTGGCGCTATGTGAACCGGTTGGGTTTATCGTGGAGTAGGTTTGCTCAAGCCCGGTACCCAAACGGAATACTAAGCCAAAACCGGCTTCACTACGAAAGTTACCTAAGCTACCTTGACCATAAAAACTCGCGTCGGTTGCCAGCCCGTCGGCGATATCAAAATTTGCAAAACGATGTAAGTATTCAGATTGAATACGAAACACCGCTTCGTTTTCCAGTTGATGTTCCCAACCTTGTGGATCGCGCGCGTTAATCACCCCATGAATTGTACTTTGTGTTTTTTCGGCTAAGGAAGCGGGTCCCACAACGCCAAGATCTAACGACAAACCTCTAGACACATTTTGGTCAAACTGGCGCATTGTTACATGCCACAACAGCACACCTGCATACGGTCTATCGTCCTCTACAAGTTCTGGGGTGTCTAGATCTGAAGGGGTATACATTGCCTGCACTACTGCATAACTTAGGGTGTAAAGACCTTCATCACCTTGGTTTATGTAGGTCCAATCACTGGCGGTTTTGAGCCAGTTTGGTAGGTCAATATCGTCATAGCTGGCGATAGGGGCTTTACCCCAAGCATAACCTACACCGTTACTGTAGCCATCATCACTAGGGTCAATGACTCCAAAGGCATCATTTTCAAAAATAAACTGTCGCCAACCGTTAGTATGGACATTTTCATCAGCGGTAACAGTTACACTTGCCATTAACAAAAATAGCGTAACTGTAAGCATTTGTATAATTTTCAGCACAGGTTTCACTGGAGTAATTCATGGTTCGCTTATTATAGGTAATGAGTTAGATAAATATACGATATCTAACGTATTAGTTCTCAAAACGGAGATTAAAACACTCGCATTTTTGGCTTTATATCATTTATCTTAACGATGTGTGATGCAGGTCATTAGATTCAGTTCATCAATCAACCCTTAATTAAGAATGCCAGGATACCGCCATCGTTTCGTGCCATTCGCATTACAGGTCACGGTACGCTAAAACACAAGCCACTTTGAGTCTTTTGTTAACAAAGTGACTGCTATTTTTATGCAATAATGCGGTTTTTACCATTTAAACACTGTGCTCTACTGAGCGTTAATGTCGATTCGATAAAGTCGTTCCCGCGGCAACAGTGGCGTATGCTGCTGCGTAGCATATTGACCAAACCCTGCACGGTAAAAGTCCGATAGTGGATGACCCGACTGACTACCGGGGATCGTTAATATTGCGTTAGCTTCATCACCAGGCTGCACAATAAAACGCTGTGAGGCGCCAAATGATGGACCTTGCACCGCTGGCATATAACTATCACCAAAACCTGCGACGACAGGCATATCGAGGAACCGGCTTAGGATCGGTAACGACTTTGAAAACGGATGCTGAATTTTTAGCGCGTTAACCAGCCCCCACCTTAAATCTTCCATATTGTCGTCTTGACTATGTTCAGCTAATAACTGTTGTTTAGCAGTTTGATAACTATCAAGCATATGTGCATTCCAACTTGAATGCGCTGCTGGTAGCCAAGAGCTTGGTTCCGCTTCAATTAACTGCCACATTGCAGGCTCTAAGTAACGCTTGAGCGCCGACAAGCTTTGTGACGATTTGTCCAACTGAGTTTCAAGCGGGGCAAAGGTATTATCAATTAACTGCTGTCGATACTGCCTAACGAGAGTATAGCCAATGGAGTCCGAACATGCACAAGCTTGCCAAGCCTTTAAATACTTAATGTCTTTAGCAAACTTCTGCGGATTCGAGCTTAACAAAGCAAGCAACTGTTGCTGCCAAGGCATTAAAAAATGCGCCTGGTTATCGAGCTGTAAACGATAAAAGTCATCCTTACTAAATTTATTTTTTGCAAACAAACCATCTCTAACTTGCGCACTACGAGCTCCCAATGCATAGCCGCCGTCACCGAGCTCAACATGTTGAGCCGTTGATACTACTCGTGAGTTACCAGACCATAAACGGTTGGTATCTGGATTGATTATATGCGGCAGATTAGCTTTATCTAGGCTCCAATTTTTAGCTTGGTATTCTTCCGTCGCAATCGCCACATCACTTGGATTAGTCCTTGACGGAAATGCCCCCGCTAGCTTCCAGGCAGCATTACCTGCGGTATCGACCAACATCATATTTTGTACTGGCATACCAATGTGACTCGCAACAGTCATACCTTGTTGCACGTTTTTAACGCGATCAAGTTCTGCTAATGATAAGTCGACGGCATAGTCGTGATGAGCGACCCAAGAAAGCGCATAGCGCTGCTCAGCAGTGCCTCTTACCGGGCCAAATGGCGATTTTATAATTTCATATTTAACTGACGAGTCCGGCAGTTTTATTATTTCCTCTTCAATGGTTAACTCTGTATTGGCATCTATTTCAACCCAGTCAGCGGTATCTATGTAGGCATTAGTAAAACCCCATGCAACATGGCCGTTGCTCCCCACCACAATGGCTGGAGCACCGGGCAATGACACCCCGGTAACACTGATGTTGTCACCGTTATGCTGATAATTTAGCTGAGCGCGATACCAAATAATTGGTACCGCAAAAGACAAGTGCATATCATCAGACAACATCGGCTTTCCATTGCGAGTTAAAGCGCCGGTAATAGCCCAATTGTTACTGCCTATTGCCAATGGTTCGCTGATAGGTTTAGGGACTGCTTGGCTAATATGGTGCGCTGCAAGCTCTGGAATAACAGGTGGATTAAGGCTAATTAAGCTGCTATCTAACGGCGCCTGATACTGGCTTGGTTGAAGAATGAAGTCCACCATTTCAGCGCCAAATAGGGACTGTAAGTAAGTCAGCGACAAGTCGCGGCTAATGGTTTTACCCTGCAAGTCTAAATACATGCTGAAGCTGACTAATAGGCTATCTGCTGGTTCCCATGGTCTGGGTGTAGAACCTGTAACCCAGTATTCAAATGCATCAACCGCTTGCGCTGCAACCGCATCATTAACTCCTTGTGCATAATGGGTTAACCCTGTTAATTGCTCCTGCGGTAAGGTTTGCAAAATCTTATTGGCTCGCTTTCTAAACTGGTGAAAACGACGACGCTTATCTAGCTCAAGCGCCTTTTCGCCAAATAATTCGGCGAGTTCCCCAGCAGCATTGCGCCTAAGCAAGTCCATTTGAAAAAATCGGTCTTGCCCATGAGCATAACCTAAGCCATAAGCTGCATCTTGGCGGTTGCCGGCAGTGACAACCGCCGTGCCTAAGCGGTCTCTTTCGATACTAATATTGTCGCTAATCACGGGACTAGATAACGTATCATTCAGCCTCGGTAAACTCATAAACAGCAGCAAATACACAGTCACAGCGATAATAAATACCACCGCTAGTAAACTAACTGAAAATCCTTTTACAATTTTACTCATCTACCTACCTGCTAATAGCTTATTTATGATTCATTAAAGTAACACCATAAAACCGTGTTACCAACTTGTTACGTAAGCTTTTGGTTAATCCTCAGTGTCGGCGCATAATTGAATTTATCGCTACATTGATTGCGCAATATGGCAAAATTAACATTCAGCCCAATAGTAAAAGAGAACTCATGGCAAAACCGAATAAAAAAGGGCCAACACAAACCGTTGAGATAGCATGCGCCAAATGTCGGACGTTACTGTTCAAGTATCGAAAAGGCGGGAAAGGCGCATTAATAAAATGCTTTAAAGAACGCATTGTAACCGACTATACCCACACCCCATGCACCTGCCCACAATGCGACCAAATTTTTGCGCGAGACACGTTAGTTCGTGGCGCGCCGGCATTTAAGTTTGTTGGCGGTAAGGTCACGATGAAGTAGCCAGTGTTTGAGTTAACAAACTCACCCGATAGTGGCGACATACTGTTATAATCAACAACGGTGAGCGTGACAGCACGCCGCTTTATGCCAATCACATTAGTGTCGTGTTCTGTTTATTGATGTGATAAATGCCGATTACAATCGGGGAATTTAAATAAGTTATTATTGTAATGACAAAATTCATCAACCGTAGCGGTACATTAAAGCATAGAAAATACCTTGAGATTTAATACGCTAAGTATTAAACCAAACTGCAATAAGCAATATAATAATCTGACAACTGAGACTCACCATGCCGTTTACTAAGCTTGGATTAAGCAATCCAATCGTTACCGCGGTAACCGAACAAGGTTACACCACCCCAACCCCTATCCAAGCTAAGAGCATTCCGGTGATTTTAAGCGGCCGAAATTTAATGGCTGCTGCGCAAACCGGCACCGGCAAAACCGCCAGTTTTGTATTGCCTATTTTGCAGCTCCTGAGTCAATCACAAACCCAGCGCAAAAAACGCATCCGCGCGCTGATTTTAACGCCGACACGTGAGCTAGCCGTGCAGGTCGAAGCGAATATTCAGCAGTACGGTAAGCACTTAGCGCTAACTTCAATGGCGATGTATGGTGGTGTTGATGCTGCCCCGCAGCGCCAACGTTTACTTGACGGGGTCGACATACTGGTCGCAACACCAGGTCGACTACTCGACATGTATACCCAACGTGCTATCCATTTTGATGAGCTCGACATTTTAGTGCTCGATGAAGCCGATAGAATGCTCGATATGGGCTTTATCGAAGATATCGACAAAATTATGGACAAGTTGCCAACAGACAGACAAAGCCTGCTGTTTTCTGCCACCTTGTCACACCAAGTTAAAACGCTGGCTAAAACCACGGTTGATCGACCAGTAGAAATTTCTGTGATTGCCAATACCGATTCAAAACCCAAAATCGAGCAATGGTTAACTACGGTTGATAAAGATAAAAAATCGGCTCTATTAAGCCACTTAATCAAAGAAAATAACTGGCAACAGGCGCTGATTTTTATCGAAACTAAGCAAGGCGCCGCCAAACTGGTAAGCCAACTTGAAAAGCGCGATATTCGCGCCGAGTGCATTCATGGCGGCAGAAGCCAAGAAGTACGCGAAAAAATATTAGCCGACTTTAAAGCGGGTAAAATTGGACTATTAATCGCCACCGGCGTTGCCGCTCGTGGTCTTGATATTGATGAGTTACCGTTAGTAATTAACTACGACTTACCTTTCCCTGCTGACGACTACATTCACCGAATTGGTCGTACTGGTCGTGCAGGCGCAAATGGTGAAGCGGTCTCGCTCGTTTCAAAGGATGACTTTAAAAACTTATGCATGATTGAAAGCCGACTCGGTCATTTAATTGAACGCCGAGAAATTGAAGGCTTTGCTCCGCGTAAAGAAGTGCCAATATCAGTATTAAACTTCGTGCCTAAGTTTAAAAAAATGACTGAAAAAAACAAAGAAACAGCCAAGCGAGAACCCAAGCGTAATGCCAAGTCTGCGGCGAATAAACGTTCTCAACACGATGACAAACGTAAACCGAGCAGCAAGCTACCACCGAACCCATGGAACGTTTAGCGCAGGCCATTTTACTTGGTAATTTATTGATATAAATACTAAGGGAGTTAAGGGAGTTAAGCTGTTTCAGCCTGACTCCCTTTTTTGTTTTTACTGGCGTGCTATTTTTGCTCTGGCATTAAAAACACCTCACCGCGGCAAATACACACCCATTTATGTTTACCACAACGGCACATTACTGAACGAATACTAAGGTCAGTACTATTGCTGCCAATAATTATTTCTGATTAAACAAATTCAATGCACTACGGCTCATCGCTCTGACACCAGTATTGATAGTTAGTGGGTAATCTGGCGCAAATTTACTTGAGTGCAATGACGGTAACGTTGTGCCGTTATCAAGGCTGAGCTGATACGTTTCTGGCTCAACCGACCCTAACCAAAAAATTGTAATTGGGCGTTTTTCTGGTGTTAGGCCGTATAAACCAAAATCCTCTCCCGCCATAACTGGCTCAGTTTTAACCACATTAGCCACACCAATTTCTTGCTCAATGCTGGCTTGCACGCTAGCTGCTAGTGCCGGGTCGTTATAGGTTGAGGGGATAGACTCGTCTTCGTGCACATGCACCTGAGGCATGAGTGATTCAGGTAAACCGGCACTGATAGCAATTCCCTTAGTTAGGCGTTTAAGTGCTTCAATTTGCTGTAGCCGAACATCAGGGCTGTATGAGCGCAAAGTCAACTGTAACTTTACTTCATCTGAAATAATATTATGTTTAGAACCACCATGAATGGAGCCCACGGTCATCACACTAGGTTCTAGCGGTGAGATCTCGCGACTGGCAATCGTTTGTAATGCCAGTACCATTCTTGAAGCTAACACGACTGGATCTTTTGTCGCGTGCGGATACGCGCCGTGTCCGCCCTGACCTTTTACGCTAACATCAACCGAGTCCACATTGGCAAGCGCATAACCTGGGGCGATCCCCACTTTACCTGCAGGGATCCCAGCGCTGACATGTAAACCTAAAATATAATCAGGGGTTGGAAACTGGCTAAATAGCCCCTCTTTTAACATCGCTTTGGCGCCGCCGCCCACCTCTTCGGCAGGTTGCGCCACCATCATTAACGTTCCCTGCCAATCAGCTTTGCTGGCCACGAGCTGCTGCGCAGTACCAATAAGGCTTGTCATATGAATATCATGGCCACAACCATGCATAATGCCAACGGTGTTATTGTTGGCGTCAACCGTAGTAACCGTTGAGGCATAAGGCTTACCAGTATCTTCCACAATCGGTAGCCCATCAGTATCTGCCCGGATCATGATTGTAGGCCCAACACCATTTTTATAAATACCAACAACTCCGAAACCGCCAAACTGTTCTGTCACTTCAAAGCCTAAACTTTTAAGCTCTTTTGCCATCCGCGCACTCGAGGCTTGCTCTTGGTAAGACAACTCTGGATGTTGGTGCAAATGCAGATACAACTGCTCTAGCTTTGGCATCGCTTTATTAACCGAGTCATTTAAGCTTGCTGCAAGAGCATGACTACTCAATGGTGCAGCCATTAATAGACATAGACTGAGTGCGAGGGGTGTTTTTGATAAGAGTGTCATAGCGATGCTTTCCATTTCAGACGGTTATAGAAAGCTTAAGCTACCACAAGCATGAAAAAAGAGTGAAATATAAGCCTTTACTCAGCCAATGTTTATTATTTACCCTGTTTGCCCCCTTAAGTACTGCCACCTAGGCTACCGCCTTAATCATTGT
Organism: Shewanella youngdeokensis; assembly: GCF_033180165.1. Classification (GTDB taxonomy): domain Bacteria; phylum Pseudomonadota; class Gammaproteobacteria; order Enterobacterales; family Shewanellaceae; genus Shewanella; species Shewanella youngdeokensis. The sequence goes on along the minus strand of NZ_CP136522.1, from coordinate 1,046,998 downwards.
TACTAGCGGTAACCGTATCGCTCCTATTGTAAGTAACAACGACAGTAATACTTAATTAATTAGCTGCAAGAGTCGTACTTATTTGCCATGTTTGCTATTGTTTTCGCCCCAAGAACACGAGCAATAAACCCAATAATAGCCATAACGACAAGCTTCCAGCTACGGGGTCACCATACTCAATCTCACTGCCGTCACGGTTAGCACTTTCAAGTGGTAAAGCATAGAGGCTATCAAGTTCATTAGCGCTAACTGTCGCGACGATATCGCCATAACCTAACTCATACAAATCAATTAACACATCGTAGTGGCCTGTTGCATAACCAGCCTCAAGGGTAGTGAGCACTTCAAAATCATCATCACTTGCATCACCATAAATACTAAACACATCCGTGGTGTAATAGTGCAGCCATGGGCCACCATTGCGACTAAGGTACAGCTCTGCAAACACATTTGCGCTTTCGTTAACGTATTGCCCGCTGACATCGGCATCAAATGTCACGCTAAAAGTTTGGTAAAAACCGTCAGCGTCGTTATCGACAAACAGGCGAGTATAAGCATCGTAAATTTGAAATTGATGATAGATGGGGTTCGCAAATACGCTGGCAGATGCCTGTGCTTGTTGCTGGCGCACTTTTTTGTTTGCGCTATCAATATGGGCCTGAATGACCACTTCTCGCGTTTGCTTAGAAGCACTGGGCTGCACGGGCTGACGATTATCTATGAGTTGTTTTTGAGTGGTTGATAATTCACTATTTAGCCTAAATTGACGTTCAGAATCATCACTTTGCTTATAACCTGCTGAGACACTGCTAACCGGTATGTCCTTCGCCATCAAAGCCATTGGCAATAAAGCGATACAAAACCAAAGCGCATGCGTAATCCATTTCATCATTGATTTAGTTAGTTTCATGGTGACCTCAAGTGATTCATTACATGATGGTCATTAAAAGCCAATTCAAATGAACATAAGCTGAACATCAATACAGCTGCCTAGGGAAGCAAAACTCTGATCTTATATTCAGCTTGGGTTCATCTAAAAAACGCTATACCTAAATACCTAGGCACTCCACTGTGCAGGAATGATGACTAATCAAGCGCGATCTTTTAAACTGTGACTACCTCAACCCATTGGTGCTCTTAATGAAAGCTGTTCTCCTGTTGGTTTTTATATCGCTAACTACACTCGGCTCTTTACCTGCCTATGCTGGCGGGCATAAGCCTGCGTTCGCTATCGCCGCCATGGGAATCGCTAATGCTAGAGGTTCCAAGTCGTTACAGGTCAACAGTTCGCAACAGGCAGTACAGCTAGTTAAACGTCAGTATTCAGGAAAAGTCCTTAAGGTACAGTCGGCTAACGTTCGAGGTGGTGCTGGTTACCGGGTCAAATTACTATCAAAAGATGGCGTGGTTTTCTATGTCAACGTCAATGCAAAAACCGGCCGAGTAAGCCGCAAGTAATGCTCACGACGCGTCATGCACAACTGAAATACTATAAAGGCTGAATATGAGACTATTACTCGTTGAAGACGACCTTGCACTACAAAGTAATTTAAAGCAGCACCTACTCACCGCTAACTACACTGTCGACACCGCAGACGATGGTGAAATAGGCCTGTTTCAAGCCAAAGAATTTAATTATGATGCTGCGATTATCGACATTGGACTCCCCAAAATTGATGGCATAGCGGTGATCACTCAACTTCGTGAGCTGGGCATTGAGTTCCCTATTTTGGTGTTAACGGCACGCGACAGCTGGCAAGACAAAGTCGCGGGGTTAGACGCAGGAGCTGACGACTACTTAACCAAACCGTTTCAACCAGAAGAACTTGTCGCCAGACTAAAAGCGTTAATTCGCCGCTCAGCAGGTAAAGCAAGCCCCGTGATAAGTAACGGCCCCTTTTCACTTAACACCAGTACGCTAGCACTCACTAAAAACGGCGAGCCCATCAATCTCAGCGGCTCTGAATTCAAACTGTTTGAATACTTTATGCTGCATATCGGTGAGGTAAAATCTAAAACAGTGCTCACAGAGCATATCTACGACCAAGACTTTGACCTTGACTCCAATGTCATAGAAGTTTTTATTCGCCGACTACGTAAAAAGCTCGACCCCGACAATCAACTAGGCCTCATAGAAACCCTACGCGGCCAAGGGTATCGCTTAACCAAGCAGCCCCCAGTTAAGTCTTTATAACGATGTCAGCAACCAAGCGCTTACCTCAATTTATGCAATCACTCAAAGCCAGACTGATTGTAAGTGCACTACTGCTGATTTTAATTGTGATGCCACTAATTGGCCTCACCCTCAATGATGCGTTTAAACAACAAGTAAAAAGCGCTTCAATGAACGAACTCAAAGCTTATTTTTTCGCAATTTTAGCGGTAACAGAGGTTAATGACGCGGGCTTACAAATGCCCGAGGCACTGCTCGAAAACTCGTTTAATGTGATTCAGTCCGGTTTGTATGCAGCCATAACAATTCCAGCGCAAAAGTTACAACACCATCAACCTTCTAACCATGATTCTAGCAGCCATTCAATGCCGCAAATAACCGCGTGGCGGTCAGAGTCGTTATTAGGTATTGAGCTCCCCAATACATTGCCTTCACCGCAAAAAGGCCAAGGGCAATTTAGTGATATCTCATTAAATAGCCAGCCACATTTGATTTACAGTTTTAGCGTCAGTTTCGAGCGACCTACTAGCAATGGCGATAGCAGTAACCAATTTCCCATCACGATTCATATAATTAAAGACCAAACTGAGTTTCAGCAGCAAGTAACTCAATTTAGCCATCAACTTTGGCGTTGGTTATTTATTTTATTAGCGTTGTTACTAGTGATACAGATGGCGTGGTTGTGGTGGACGCTAAAACCGCTTTCAAGTTTAGAGTCAGAGCTTAGTGCGATTGAAAACGGCAAAGCAACCCAGCTTTGTAATCATTACCCAACCGAGCTGCAAGCAGTAGCATTGCAGCTCAATACCCTGCTTAATACCGAACAAAATCAGCGTAAACGGTATCGAAATGCTTTAGCTGATCTCGCCCATAGTCTCAAAACGCCATTAGCGGTCATTCAAAGTCAGCAAGATTTAAGCTCAGAGTCATTCGAACAAGTTTCTCATATTAACCGCATTATAGGTCATCAACTTAAACGTGCGCAGTCAGCCGCAGGAAGCGCGTGGCACTTAGGGGTAGAGGTTGTCGAAGTGTCAGACAAACTGGTTAAAAACCTACCCAAAATATATTGCCAGCCATTGATCGCTATTGACCAAAACGTTGACCGTAAAGCTATTTTCAAAGGCGACGAAGCCGACCTGTCAGAAGTACTCGGTAACCTACTCGACAACGCCTGCAAAGCTGCAGCCAGTAAAGTGTTGCTCAGTATTGAATATAACAACAAAAAGCTAAAAATATGTGTTGAAGACGATGGCGCAGGCATTGACGCAGCACTACAAGCGCAAATATTTGAGCGTGGCATAAGAGCTGACTCATATAAAATGGGCCATGGCATTGGATTAGCTATCGTACGTGACCTTGTTGATAGTTATCATGGCCGGCTATGCATTGGCCGCTCAACTCGATTGGGTGGCGCACTATTTAGCGTCGAATTTAATGGTTGATGCCACACTCGTTTCACTGATATTGACCGCCTTTCACGCTCGCTTTGTGCCGTTTTAGACTTTCAGCTTATGTTCATCTTGGTATTTCTATAATGACGCTATAGTCAAATATCGAGAGGAAACGATATGAATATCGTCAAACAATGCTGTTGTTGGCTGCTGGTTGCCCTATTGCAATTAGCCACACCGATCCATGCCTACGCTGAAGATGTTAGTAGTGCACAGCAAACTCAATTAAACGAGGGAGAGCTGGCGCAAATATTAGCCCCTATTGCTTTATACCCAGACAGTTTATTGACTCACATATTAATTGCCGCCACCTACCCATTAGAAGTTGTAGAAGCACAACGCTGGCAGCAAAAAAACCAACAATTAAGCACTGAAAACCAAGTAAAGACTGCAGAAACAATGCAATGGGACCCAAGTGTTACCGCCCTTGTTGCGTTTCCTACTGTATTACAAAAGCTCAGTGATGACTTGAAATGGACACAAGCACTTGGAGATGCATTTTTACAAAACGAAGCTCAAGTGCTAGACAGTATCCAAGCACTGCGTGCACAAGCAGACAATGCAAATAGCCTTGATGATCTGCAAAATATGCAGGTCACTAAAGTCAATAACCAAATCGTGATTGAGTCAGTTAAAAAAGAAGTGGTGTACGTGCCTTATTATGATCCTAGAGTGGTATACGGCACATGGCATTGGACCCATTACCCACCCGTTTATTGGGCCGTGTACCCAGGATATGTCACCCCAGGCCACGGACATTTTTATTGGCATACCGGCGTACACATTAGCTTTAACTATTTTTTCAGTGCGTTTCATTGGCATAACCATCATGTTGTAGTCATACACCATAAAAAATCGCACCACTACCGCCATCATGCCCGTATTACAACCAGTCATGGCGCAAAACGTTGGTCTCACAAACCGCAACATCGTCGCGGTGTGGCTTATAGTAATAATAGCCTAAGGCATAAATACAATAGTCCTAGCCGTGCTCGCAGCCAAGTAATAAGAAGCCCAAATAATAAACAGGTGGCTAAAAAACGTGAAGTGCAATTTGCCAAAAAACTACAGCAGCCAACTCGGCACAAAGCACATTTGGCTAATGGAAAGTCAGTAAAGAGCCACCAGCCAGCTAAAAGCCGTCAAGCAGTAAAGAGCCATCAGCCAGCCAAAAGCCGTCAATTAGTGGCTAAAAATCATCAACCAGCGGTAAACAAGCAAAAACACACTCGTAGCCAACAGACATACCAACAACCAAGGAACAGTCATAAGCAAGCTCGCAGCAACAGCCGCGCAAACCAAGCTAAACGCAGCAAAAACTAATAAACTGCGCCATAGCGAATAACCCTACTATGGCGCAAGCTAAAGACTAAAGACTAAAGACTAAAGACTAAAGACTAAAGACTAAAGCTCGTTTATACATCAACGATTAAGACGGCACCTCAAATACAGTAGAAGCGGCTAAGTGCCGGCTAGCCGAGTTTTTAAGCAGCGTTTTATTGAGCGATTTATTTATTTCAATCAACATGGCTGAAACGTCATTAAAGCGAGGGCGTAGCGACAGCTCTGGTTGCAAACAATCTTTACTTAGTTGTGCGAGTTGAGCAACTAAGGCACTTTGCTCCGTTGTTGAATTTAATCGATTAACAAGCAAATCATCAATTAAACAACCCAAAGCCCTAACCTCAATGCTTTCCATCGCTTCTTTTTGCATTGTAGGTAACCGATTGAGATTGGACGCAGCACCAAAATCTCCAAACAGCATCGAAGCTTGAAAATTGATCATAGTATTGTGCGCGTAAACGTCGCCATGACTAACACCATTATCATGAAGATGCGCCATAGCCGACGCCATTTGCATCAGCACTAATAACACCTGCTGCAGCTCAATGACATCACCTTGTACAAAGGTGTCGCGGGTGCAAGTTTCCAGCGAAGGCGGTAAGCCTAAGTTAGCGTATGTACGCGGGATCAGCTCCATCACTAACCCCAACTGATCGGCTTGATTAATTTGCGCCACGACTTTAATGATGTTTGGGTGCAATCCGGCCTGTAAGCAACACGCTAACTCATCACGCGGGTAACCATCACTGGTGACTTCACCTTTAAACAGCTTCACAGCTACATTCAAACTTTCGCCAAATAATGAATCCGGCTGCTTAATCCATTTGGCACTATAAATGACTCCAGATGCCCCCTGACCAATCACATCACCTAATTCAAGATCTGCCAAAGCCACAGTTTGCATCGGCTGAGCCGTTTTAATCTCGCTATTGGCATCTTCGCTAAGAGGGTTACCCGCAAGAGCTAACCAAGCAAGCTTAGGTAAAGTAAATAACCAATCAGGAAACTCAGAAAATTGGTTAGCCGATAATCGAGCTAATTCTAAGTTGCGGCACTGAGCCATACTTTGTGGCAACGAATGGAGTTGATTCCCCGCCAAGGCTAATTTTTGTAATCGGTGTAACTGCCCCATGTTCTCTGGCAAAGAGGAGATTTGATTGTCGGTTAAAATCAACCAACGAGTGGTAATGGGTAATGAGCCAGTAGCCACAGCTTTAAGCTTATTAGACTTAAAACTTATCATTTCTAATTGCGGACAAGCCGCTAATACGGCTGGAATATGTTCAAATTGATTATTGGTCAAAAACAATAACTTTAATTGCTGCAAACGAGCAAAATCAGTTGGCAGTTCAGTGAGCTGGTTACCAGATAAATCTAACACCTCTAGAGTGTCCGCCAGTGACAATATGGCTTTTGGGAATGTGGTCAATCCCGCGGCAAGAGTGAGCTTAGTTGCCCCTAATAATTCACCTGAATCTAACTGTGCCAATGTTTGCAAAATCTACTGCCTCACCCAATGCTAAAATGGTGGCAATGGTAATACATCTTAATTCAATGAGAAAGGCCATTATCAACAGCAAAACTATTGACCACTAAGTGTTAAGTGCCGCAGGCTTGGCAGCACAACTAACACGTCGGCGTAGCCGCGATATTAATGCCAATATGACTGATCCAATACTTTGCCATAGCGTATAGTCCTAACATTAACCAACCTCAATGTTGAGGTGATACTGCAACTAAAAGCTTACATTCAAGCAGCCTGCGGGTCGGTATTAAGGGATACAACTGCCTATGAAAAACAAACAAACGGCTAAAGTTCCAAGTAGTCGATTATCTAGATTCTCAGCATTAGGTGGTTTAGCCTCACGACTTGCAGGAAACGTCATGCTTGAAGGAGCCAAGAAGCTTAGTAAGGGTCAAAAACCGTCGCTCAACGAATTAATGCTGACACCAACAAATATTACTCACATGGCAGACAAATTGTCGGAACTTCGCGGCGCAGCAATGAAAGTAGGCCAAATGCTGTCTATGGACTCAGGTGAACTCATACCAAAAGAGTTGGCTAACATTCTGTCTCGATTGCGTTCGGACGCAAAAGCCATGCCTCACAAGCAGCTCATCGCATTATTAAAAGCCAATTGGGGGGACGGATGGCTTGAGCCATTTGCACACTTTGAGCTCAACCCATTTGCGGCGGCATCAATTGGACAAGTGCATTTAGCCACGCTCGATACCGGCGATAAACTGGCCGTTAAACTGCAATATCCAGGGATCCGCAATAGCATTGATAGTGATATAGATAACGTGGCCACACTGCTCAAACTGTCGAAACTCATTCCCACTAATGTGCAATTAGATCCACTGTTAACAGAGGCAAAACAACAGTTACACTTAGAAGCCGACTATCGACATGAATTATTAATGCTGCAACGCTTTCAATCATTAATCGATTCCAATGAGCTAAGTAAAGATGAGTTTATAGTGCCCTGCACCTATCCAAAGCTGTGTAATCAAAACATGTTGGTAATGTCATTTATTGAAGGACAAAGTATAGAATCTATACATTTGTTGGCGTCAGAAACCCGGAACGAGATCGCGACCCGCTTACTAAGCCTGTTCTTTAAAGAGCTATTTAGTTTCAGATTAATGCAAACCGACCCAAACTTTGCTAACTATCAATATCAACTTGAGTCCGACAAACTAGTACTGCTTGATTTTGGCGCAACACGCGAGATCCCAAGTGAAATTTCAGCTCAATACAAACAACTGATGGTTGCAGCGACAGAAAACAACCGGTTACAGATGGCTGCCGCAGCGCAAAAAATCGGTTTTTTTCAAGAAGAAATATCCACTGAACAAAAAAATTTAGTGCTTGATATCTTTTACCTAGCCTGTGAGCCACTTCGTTTTGAAGGCGAGTATGACTTTAGTAACGATACCTTAGCGACAAGAATAATGCAGGCAGGACAAACGATAAGCATGAAGCACAATGAATGGCATAGCCCGCCAGTCGATGCCATATTTATACACCGAAAGCTGGCAGGCCTGTATCTGTTGGCGTCAAAAATAGGGGCCAAGGTCAACGTAAAGCAGCTGTTTGAATTACAACTTATTCAGACACCTTTGACTATAAATCTTTAATTTTACGCTCTGCGGCTAACAGATCTTGCCCTGCGGTTATCGCCTGTACCACTTTAGAATTAAACTCGCGCCGATAAAGTGTCAACACCACTAGTAAACTGGATATAATCAACAATATAGGGTGGAAAAACCAACAAAGTAAAGCTGTCGAAAAATAGTAAGATCGTAAGCCAAAATTATAAGTATGTGCCGCTTGATCTTGCACGATAGCCATTTGCTTTGCGTAGCGGCGCAAATTTGCATTATTGCCGTCTTTATCGAATGGGGCTGCACCTATCATGACATCAAGAAAACCATACTGGCGCATCGACCAAGTAAACTGGAAAAAGGCCATCACAAAAATAAACGCCAGAAACACCAACTTTACCTGTACCAATGCATGATTAGGTTCTGCCGCAAAAGGAATGGTAGCAATGACAGCTTCCAATCGCTCTACTTGGGCAAACAGTGTTAATACACCAGCAAGTATTAACATAGTCGTTGAAGCAAAGAATGAAATATTACGTTCAAGGTTAGCTAAAAGTGCAGCCTCGCCAACGCGGACCTCTCGGGTCATCACTTCATACATCCAGTGAATTCTATGCTGATGCAAACATTTAGCAATACAGTTGGTATTCTTAGCTTTCGCTTTAGCAAACCTGGCATAGCCAACCCAACTAGACAAAAACACCACAATAGCCACAACATCTAACAAAGTAATTTTCATAACTGTCTCATAAGCACCGATAAAAGTAAGGCTAAACTACTTAGCATTGCATCTCGAAAAAATCATCTAAACCATAACATTAACACGGTTTAGTTAACTTCCGTTTAAGATCAGTATTTACAATTTGTAATGCCGCCAGAGCGACTTCTGGAGCGATATTATTTGTTTCAAAAAGCATGATGAGATCTACAGCCAATTTAACTTCGGCAGGAGCGGAAGCTAATCCGGTATCATCATTATTATTACTGTCACTCACACATTCACCTATATCTTTATATGCCGGATATAAAGCTTTATATTTAATCGTGTTATAGATCAAAACATAGAATTATTAAGATTTAAATACTTTACCTGAATACCTACAAAAATAGAGTTAATGCCAAGACCGTACTTTTAGCTAGCGGCAGTCAGCAATAAAGCCGAGTGCTAACCCGGCAAGGCGCTCAACTTCACACTGAATAATCAGTGTGAACTAACAAAGAGGCCCGCCAGTCCCGTATTACAACATCGATGGATTCGAGCTTTCACCCTTTAAATTGGCCGTTAACACTTCAAATAAAGCATCTTTTTCAAGAGGTCGATGGAAAAAATAGCCCTGAATAAAATCAACATTTTTTTCACTGACAAAAGCCAATTGCAAGCAAGTTTCAATTCCCTCTACCGTTACTTTTAAATTTAGAGCCCGGCTCAATGCAACAATTGCTGTTAGCAAAGCAGCTTGTTTTTGGTCTTGCACATCGCGGATAAAGCTCTTATCAATTTTAATGGTATCTACCGGAAACTCTTTGAGATAAGACAGCGACGAATAACCCGTGCCAAAATCATCGATCGCAATCTGTATTCCCAACTCGCGTAATTTGTTGAGCGAGTTGACCAAATGCACCTGCTCTTTCATTAACAACGACTCAGTAATTTCTAGCGTTAATTTATGATAAGGAAAACCATCAGGCTTTAATTCATTGCCGGAGTTAATTATTGAACTGATTAAGCAGCTCTGTAGGTCATGCGACCAAAATTCAAATGTCGACACGTTGACCGACATACTGACATCAATACCTAAAGCGTGAAAATCTAATAGCGTTTTCATTGCCTCAAGGCGAACTCGACGACCCAGTTCAATGATCAACCCACTCGCTTCGGCAACCGGAATAAATTCATCAGGCATAATCAGCTTGCCCTGATGACGCCAACGCACCAATGCTTCAACATTCAATATTCGATGGGTTTTAGCACACACCAATGGCTGGTAATGTAATTCAAACTCACGATTTTCAATGGCAAATTGTAACGCGTTGCATAATTCAGCCACTTTTTCTGCTTCAGATTGCATCTGTTCATTGAAAAAATAAAACTGATTGCGACCGCACTCCTTAGCGCAATAAAGTGCTTGATCAGCACAATTAAGTAACTGTTCTAAACTGGCGGCATCTTGAGGGAAACGGGCAATACCCGCACTAAAGCGAGTAAAAATTCGGTGGTGACTATCTAAAGAATACTCTTGAGCTACCACGGTTTTTAACTGCTGAGTAAGCGTTGATAAAACTTCAGTACACACTTCATCGGGGACAATAAGTGCAAATTCATCACCACCAATTCGGCCCAATATGTCATATTCACCCAGACAGCTTTTGATTCTTGCTGCCACCTGAACAATGACTTCGTCGCCTAACTTATGGCCAAGGCTGTCATTTATTTGTTTAAAATTGTCCAAATCCATCAAGATAAAACTAAAACCTGACTCAGGCTTAGTTGCTAATAATTGGATTTGTTGTTCAATTATTTCAAAAATATACGACCGGTTTGCTAGTTGAGTTAAGGGGTCAAATTTAGCTTGATGATGAATAATTTCAGCAGCGGTTTTCTTATCGGTGATATCTGACACAATCCAAGAATGTAAATATTCTGTATTATCAGTTTGCTTAAAAATAGCCACACTGACCTCGGCGTAGAAAATGTCATTATCGCCGCGAAATCCGACTAACTCTCCTTGCCAGGCTTTACCGTTGTTTATACTTTCAAATAAATCCGTCAACTGTGCCTTAGGGGATTGAGCAAAAATCAGGTGAGGTTTAAAAGTGCTCAATTGAGTTTTTGATGTGCGCATGACCTCAAAAAAGGGCCTATTAGCTTCTAACACCGTCCCTTTTGAATCAGTAACCAACAATGCCAGAGGCATTGTTTTAAAAATACCGGCACAAAGATGATGAAACTGTAACGAACGGTCTCGCTCAATCGCTAAACTTGCTAGCAATGCCGCTTCAGTAATAAGCTCAAGATCGTCGGCGCTGGGGCTTTTTATGGCATCGTAATACATCGCAAAGGTGCCTAATACCTCACCGTCAGCGCCAAAAATAGGCTCCGACCAACAAGATTTTAAGCCAAAAGAAAGAGGCAAGTCACAGTATAAAGCCCAGTTTTCGTGGGTTGCAATATCTTCAACTATAACCCGTTTTTTAAGATAAGCCGCCGCTCCACAAGAACCCACTTTGGGACCGATTTCAACACCATCAATCGCATTAATATAAGACTCGTAAAGGTTGGGTGACACACCTTTTTTTAAACGCTTTTTATCAGTACTAAGTAATAAAATAGACGCTTTGCAGCCTATATTGACCTCTTCCACTAACCGAATTATCACATTCAATATTGACGTTAATGACGACTCACCCTGCAACAAATTTAAAATACTAGCGTAGCGATTAGCGCTGATACTCGATGCTTTTACAAGACTTGGGAGGTATTCATTTTTAGTCATATGAACATTTAGTTTCAATTAACATACTCCATAAACTGACCTTCACTAATATAATTCTAAGGTCATTTTTCAATCCGCAGTACATCTGCGTTACGCCTGAACAACAAAATAAGGCGATTCAGCTCATATATTGGATTCAAAAACACAATACGCCATTCCCCTGAAAATAAAAAGTATTTAAAACAACATTTCAGTTTAAAAGTATTCACAATTAATAAGTTAGAGAAGCTATATGTATTATGTTGGTCATGCTATTTCAACATTCAAATGCTTAAATCCTCTCTAGGACTCCAGAGTCCATATGTTTTACTTCCACATGCTAAGCCGCATAGATATACTCATCGATAACAGGCATCAGCAGTAAACTACATAGGTAACACCCGATGGCAAAGATGGATTTCTCAGAAATTAATAGCACCACAGCTAAATCTTTCAATGAACAAAAGAACCTAATTAAACGCGTGTTTAAAGGAAATTCGGTTATTTGCACAACGTGTAATCAACCTCTGGAAATGAAGTTGCCTGTAAAAGGGCAACAAGAAAGCGTTTCAGGGATCCGATGTAAGAAAGGTTGTACGGATATCGAACTTGATATGGATATCGTCCTATAAAAACGGCATTAACTGGCTTCAATAGTTCGATATTTAGGCACTTGCATTGACACATGTCGGTGCCTAAAAATATACATTACCATCATTAGCAGTCACATTGTCCACGTTAAAGCAATCCGAAACGTTCTCTTCTAAAAACAAAATCTTACCAAGTAAAAAATCGCACTATCTAATATCACGATCTTTCATCAAAGTGATTCGCATTGATGAAGCAAAACTTGATCAATATCTAATGAATGCCGTCTATCACTTGGTAGACTTTGCCGACTTTAGTTAAATATAAAAATTAAATATGAAACAAAATCTATGTGAGCGCTTTTTAAAGTATGTCAGTTTTAACACCCAATCTGACGGCCAACAACAGTGTGTGCCCAGCACTCATCACCAGTTTGTTTTTGCGCAAGCTCTCCGTCAAGAACTGGTCAGCCTTGGTTTTAAAGAGGTCCAACTTTCAGACAAAGGGTATCTAACCGCCACGGTACCAGCAAACGTTGACAATATTCCTTGTATTGGATTTGTCGCCCACTTAGATACCGCACCTGATTACAGCGGCGAAAATGTTTCACCACAAATTATTGAAAATTATAACGGTAAAGACATTGCATTAGGCTTAGAAGAAGTTCTCAGTCCCGAGCAATTTAGTAGCCTGAACCAATATATTGGCCAAACATTAATTACCACTGATGGCACAACATTGCTTGGTGGTGACGATAAAGCCGGTATCGCTGAAATAATTACTGCACTGCATTACCTGCTCACCCATCCTGAGATCCCACACGGTAAGATTAGATTGTGCTTTACGCCAGACGAAGAAATCGGCCGAGGTGCAGACCATTTTGATGTGGAAGGCTTTGGTGCCGAATGGGCTTATACCATCGATGGCGGCGAAATTGGCGAGCTAGAATATGAAAACTTCAATGCTGCCACCGCAGTAATCACAGCAACAGGTAATAATTGTCATCCAGGCACTGCATTTGGCGTATTGGTCAATGCACAATCTATTGCTGCTCGCTTTCACGCTAAAATGCCATTAAAAGACACACCTGAATTCAGTTGTGACTATGATGGTTTTTTCCATCTAATTGGTATGGAAGGCGTTACAGAAAAAGCCACCCTAACTTACATTATCCGAGATTTTGACCTCACTCTTTTCGAACAAAGAAAACGTTGGTTAGCTGATTTAGTAGAGAAGTACGATAATGAACTTCAGTGCGGTAAGCTCTCCATTGAGTTGCAAGATTCTTATCTGAATATGAAGCAGCAAATTTTGCCGCACCCACATATTATTGATATCGCAACACAGGCTATGGTCAATTTAGATATTGAACCACAAATTAAACCCATTCGTGGTGGTACCGACGGCGCACGCCTTTCTTACATGGGTTTGCCTTGCCCAAATATTTTCACTGGTGGTCATAATTTCCATGGCAAGCACGAATATATTTGCTTGGAATCAATGGAAAAAGCCGCACAAACAATTATTGAAATTGCCAAACTGACAGCGTCACAGTACAGCAAGAAATAACCTGCAAAGCACAAGTACAACGCGGAGCGACACCTGTTGCATCCGCGTTTTACGTAAGCTCACTCACCTGTAATCCACTCTTTCGTTATCGCCATATTCAAATTTACTGCATTTGCGCCTACACTGTGCTGCATCTATAGCGACTCGAGTAACACTCCATGAACGCAGCCATCATTGGCGCAAGCGGATTAATTGGGCAACAACTTCTACAGCAATTAATTGATTCAGCAGCTTATAAAAAAATATTTATGCTGGGCCGTCGCCAAGCAAATTATACCGCGTCGAACCATTGTGAAGTGATATTTGTCCAATGCCAATTGTCACAGCTCGCGGCTACCTCTTTGAACGAGAAAATTAACCATGCGTTTTGTTGTTTAGGCACCACCATCAAGCAGGCAGGAAGCCAACAAGCTTTTACTGCCGTTGATAAAACAGCAGTTTTAGATTTTGTCACTGTATGCCAAGCCGACCAGAATTTTGTAATCACGGCGCTCGGCGCTAACGCTGCATCCTACTCCTTTTATAACCGTGTTAAAGGTGAAACTGAGTTAGCACTTGAAACATTACTCATCGCTCGACAACCTTCACGCTCTCAGCCTCAACTGGTGTTGTTCCAACCCAGCTTACTAATCGGTCCACGCAGTACAAATCGGCCTCTAGAGTCATTTGGGCAGCTGTTGTTTAAATTACTTAAGCCATTATTCATTGGCCCCTTAAAATCATACCAACCCATTTCAAGCCACAAGGTCGCGACCGCGATGGTTAATATGGCACTCAAACCAGACGCACTAAAGTTAACTGCGACGCAAACCCACCAACAAATCGTAAGAGTCCATAATAAACACATGGTGTGAATTACTCGCTCAGATAGATTAAAATACGCAGCTAATAAACCTCACATTGAACGGTTCGATGAAACTAAGCCCGCGATTACAAAAGATCAACTCGATGGTGCAACCCCATTATGACCACATCTGGGATTGCTGCTGCGATCATGGCTTATTAGGCGCGGCATTACTGCAGCGGCTCCAAAATGGCACGGTTCACTTTGTGGACGTAGTGCCTGAGCTAATGCAAGACGTAACAACCAAACTTGAGCGCTTCTTCCCTGTTATTGAGAATGTTAAACGGTGGCAGGTTCATTGTATTGACGTGGCTTTGTTACCATTAGCAGACAAAAGCCAAAGTCAGTTGGTGATCATTGCTGGCGTTGGAGGAGAGCTATTAATTGAACTCGTACAAGCAATTGTGGCACGATTCCCACAGCACTCACTTGAGTTTATTCTTTGTCCTGTTCATCATATTTTTGAAGTACGTACTGCGTTATCGACACTCAAACTTGGCTTAATTGACGAGCATTTAGTTGAAGATAATCAACGTTTCTATGAAGTACTGCATGTCTCCACTGGTTCAGCGCAAGTCATATCACCTGTAGGCAGCCAAATGTGGAATTTGTCTCAAACTAGCGATCAACGCTACCTACAAAAAACATTAGCCCATTACCAACGTTTGCGGGCTGGATTATTAACTAATCCGCTGGTCGAAGCGCCACAAATCAAGGCGGTTGAATCGATCATTTCGGCCTACCGAACACTTGAGACTAGTGACAAGGTTAACTCAATGAAGCATGCACCAGAGCACATTAGCGAAACCAAATGCCGCTAAAAATAAAGCGTTAATTACGTTATACTCTGCCCGCGTTTCGATGTAATTAAACAGCGTAGCTCAGCAGAGCACTATCTCTTACAGGCGATTATCACTAGCAAGCAACCATAAATAGACTGCAATAAAGCAAGGCTCAGCTATTGCCAAATTATCACTTTAATATTGAACACTTAACACTAAGACCCCTGACCTATGCGCTTATTAAAATCTACAATTCATGCCGAACTCCCCTCGCTAGATGGCAAACGATTTCACCGCCAAGCCGCCCGAGGCATTATTCTTGACGGCGAAAATATTCTTATGCTGTACACCGAGCGCTATCACGATTACAGCATTCCCGGTGGTGGGGTTGATGAGGGAGAAGATCTGCGTCAAGGACTGATCCGAGAACTAGAAGAGGAAACCGGCGCTAAGCATATTGATATTCTTAGCGAGTTTGGCCGTTATGAAGAGTTTAGGCCTTGGCATAAAGACGATTTTGACATCGTGCATATGGATTCATACTGCTATATTTGTACCATTCACCCAGAGCTGGGGGAAACCCGACTTGAGGCCCATGAAATACAAAATGGCATGCGTCCATTATGGGTTAATATCCATCAAGCAATTGCTCACAATGAACACACTATGGCCAATAGCCCTAAAAAAGGCATGTCGATAGAACGTGAAACTTACCTGCTAAAACTTATCGTTAAAGAACTCTTATAGGCAGTAAGTATAAGCCGCTACCACTGTATTAGCTTTAAAACCTGCACTGTTAAATCGGTACAAAAAAACGGCCTTTCGGCCGTTTTGATTTAAATATTACTGCTTTGGTTTTGGCGGGTAGTTAAGTAACAATGCGCCAATCGCTTTGTTAACCTCTTCCACTCTCTCTTCTGGCGTGTCTTTATCACGAATAGTGTCAGCAACCGAACCACGCCACATTAGTTGACCAGATTTAGTATCAACCAAATCTAAAATAAGTGTACCAACCTCGTATTCTCTAACTGTGGTTTGGCTGTGTCCATGACCACCCCAGCGCCAACCTGGACCATAATATGGGTTATAGCCGTAATGCGTGTTAAACGTATCGACATTAATTTTTTTGTCTATTTGAGTCAGGTAATTAACTAACACATCAGCCTTGTCAGCACTAACTAAGCGCAAACCATTAAGCTGCAGCTGCTCATTTACAGCATTACGTACACGCTGATCCATTAACCCTTCAAGGTTGTAGGTTGTATCTTCAGTCTTTTTTTCAACCCAAGCATAGGTTTTAACATTTGCAAAATTGATGCTTGGATCATAATCAGAGCTTGTTTTAAGTGAGCTACAAGCACTGAGTGCTAGTGCCATAATCACGACTAATAACTTATTCATGTTCTCTCCATTCACGCCGAATCGGCCTGCAACGCTATTTAAAAGAAGCTTACATAGCAATCTATTAATCTACAACTCAATTTTAAATAAATACACCGCTTGTTCAGCTTGACTTAAGAATCGGACTAGATGATAATGATTATCAATTACACTACATCGAGATAAATTATGTTCTGGTTCATTGCTGCACTTGCTCTTGGGAGCGTCATATTTGTGCTAACGCCTGAAAAGGCGGTTAACCAAGCTGACAACGGCCCTTCTATCTTCGATAAGTTAAGCCAACAGTCATTACTCATTTTACCGCTAATTATCCTCACTTGGGTGATAGTCGCGATTGTATCGGCCCCGATGACTCCTTTTGCCGCTGCTGCTATCGGTTTTGTATTAACCGCTGCGACAGTGGCACTGCCGCAACTACACAAATATCTTGCCCCTATCGCAGGGTTAACTTTTGTTTCGTTACTATTAGAGTTAATACTTTTTCTATAAGTATTTAAAGGTTAAATACTGGGCACCTAATGAGCTCAATATTATTAGCAATTGAAACCTTACCCAAAAGCCTGCATGTTTTGCATTGCAGTTTCCTCGATTCCCGTTTTTGAAAACTGCATGAGCTGCCCCCTCATTTGCACCGTCATTCACACTGGCAGTTTTGGCTTAAATGCAGCAGAAAAGACAACTTGGAACGGTTTATTTTTAATCTGCCAAGCCAAAATAGCTTCTTTTAAGCACTGACGCTTCACTCTCATCTTTGTTAAACTACCTATATCAGCACACTACTAATCATTGATATGAAATCCGATCCTAACGTTTCATTAGTTTATAGCACTGCTACAGGCAGAATTACTGAAGATAAAGCTCCGCAAACCGCTCCGAAAGGTGATGGCATTGTCAGAATACACAAAGACAGCAAAGGCCGAAAAGGCAAAGGTGTTTCGGTAATTAAAGGGCTAGAGTTGTCAGAAAAAGAGCTCAAAGCATTAGCTCAAAAATTAAAGAAGCAATGCGGCTGTGGCGGCACAGTAAAAGATTTTTGTGTCGAAGTACAAACAGATAATAGAGAGCAGCTTAAAACGATTCTCGAAAAGCTCGGCCACACAGTTAAACTCGCCGGCGGTTAGTCGCGACACCCCAAGGATGCTTTATGGATTGCTTACAAAATCATTTTCTCATTGCAATGCCTTCATTAAAGGATACTTTTTTCGAGCGTTCTCTGATCTATATCTGTGAACATGATGAAAAAGGTGCCATGGGAATTATGATAAATCGCCCCAGCGGCATCGTAGTTGACGAGCTGCTTGAACAAATGGAATTAACCGAAGAACCGCAACCGGTCACTTCATTTGCAAAAGAAGTACTTGTTGGCGGACCGGTAAATCCAGAGCGTGGGTTTGTGCTCCATAGCAACCAAGACTGCTGGAGCAACAGCGATAGTATTACCGATTCACTAATGTTAACCACATCACAAGATGTACTTAGCAGCTTAGGATCTAACAATGCGCCCGATAAATTTCTTATCGCGTTAGGGTATGCAGGTTGGACACGTGGTCAATTAGAACAAGAGCTTGCCGATAACACCTGGCTGTCAGTCCCAGCGACTACTGAGCTGTTATTTGATATTGAACACGAGCAGCGCTGGCAATTAGCCGCAGAGTCATTAGGGTTCGATATTTGGCAACTATCAAATTTAACGGGCCACGCCTAAACCACAAGTAGTGCCATCACAGCTCAATACTTGCCGTTGCAATAACAACGGCATTGTAGGGCAAATCAATTAAGCGTTAACATCAGCCCAAATCAGGAGTGTAAGATGAGTTCTCAAACGGTATTAGGATTCGATTACGGCACAAAAAGTATCGGGGTTGCTATTGGGCAAGAATTAACCGCCAGCGCCCGCCCATTAATGTCGCTAAAAGCAGTTGATGGGATCCCTAAATGGGAAGAAATTGGCAACCTTATTACTGAATGGAAACCCGACCTTATTGTTGTTGGTTTACCTCTGAATATGGACGGCACGGAGCAAGATATCACGCTTAGAGCGAAAAAATTTGGCAATAGACTCAATGGTCGTTTCGGCGTAAAAGTGGCGACTCAAGACGAAAGGCTCACTACAGCCGATGCAAAAGCCAGACTATTTGAAATGGGTGGATACAAAGCACTGACTAAAGGTCAGGTCGATGCAATGTCAGCCGTGTTGATAGTTGAAAGTTATTTTGAAAATCAATTTGGTTAAGTGGCCTTGCCATAAGCAACATTTGTACGACAAAACTAAAAAAGCAGCAATATTGCTGCTTTTTTAGTGGCTGTAAATTAAAGCTACTTATCTTTTTTTGGCTCACTACCGTTGGTTTTCTTTAACAATAGCTCCAGTAGTTTTTTACCTAATGGCTCAGGGCTATCAGGCTTGACAATTTTAGCTTCCCAATCTGGTTCACCCTCTAACGCTTTACTCCCAGCATGGGCAAAGGACGAAAGTGCTAACAACCCTGACGCGCACATAACAACACTAACTAATTTAATTTTTTTCATTTTACTTCCTTGTTGTGATTGATATTGAAGGGCTACTTCCTAAAACCCTAAATTAAGATTCACTAACCAACCTATCAGGTTAGACTAAAAAATCAACCACCTGCCTCTCCCTTAAGCGCTAAAACTCCAACTCACAACTTTGCTATTAATAAGTTCAGCACATAACTATAGCCAAATTTTTATAAAAAAAAGCCGAGACAAAAGCCTCGGCATTAATTAGTTTGTACAAATAGGATTAATCGGCTTTTTTATACTCGGTATATGCTTCACCTTGCGTCAACCACTGAGGAGCCGGCTTACCTTTCAGGTAATGATCAAAATACTCCATCATTCGAATACTGTAATCCAACTTATTTGGATACTTTTTAAGGTGATGTGGTTCATCTTGATACTGCAAAAAAACGACATCTTTACCTGCACGGCGCATGGCTAAATAAAGCTCTACACCTTGCTCCCAAGGTACTGCATCGTCTTTATCACCAAACATAATCATCAATGGGGTTTTAATACGATCGACATAAAACACAGGGGAATTTTCAATGTATTTTTGTGGCGATTTGAACAAGCTTTCACCGATCCGGCTTTGACCCGTTTCATACTGAAACTGCCTCGCCAAACCGCTACCATGGCGAATGCCGCTATAAGCGCTTGTCATATTCGATACGGGCGCTCCAGTAACAGCAGCTTTAAAAATACTTGTTTGCGTTACTGCAAAAGCAGTTTGGTAGCCGCCCCATGAGTGCCCCTGGATCCCTACGCCTTGCGGATCAGCAATCCCCATATCAATAAGGTGCTGTACACCTGATGTTAGAGCAAGCACAGAAGAGGCGCCAGGGTAACCGACTTCAAAACGGATATCTGGTAAGAAGATGGCATAACCATTATCTGCAAACCAAGCAAAGTTAGGGCGGTGGTTAATGTTCATTTGCGGAAAAGCATGCAACCTATCACTCATAAAACGATAAAAATAAACCAGTACTGGGTAGCGTTGCCCTTCAACATAATTGGTGGGCTTAATCAGCACTCCATCTAAGGGTTTACCATCACCATTGGTCCAATGTACCAGCTCTGACTGCCCCCAATTAAAGGCACGCTTTTGTTTATCAAGATCGGTTTGCCGAGTTGACTGTTGTGGCGCATTATAGTCAGCGGTATATAGGTCTGGAAATAGATCGTAGCGCTGTTTAGAAAACACGATAGTTGATGCATCTTTACTACGTGCCAGTACTTTTAACTTTGCATCATCTGCAACTAACTTAGTGGCTCCCGCAGTGCCAAGTTTGGCTTGGTAAAAACCATCTGCTTTAGTGATATGGCTATAACCTTGTAACAACACCGATTGATTTCTAGCAAGTACACTTGGGCGGTCTTTATCATTAATCATTCCTTCAACACGATACTGAACCTGCTCTTTTCGGCCCTGACCTGCTGTTAGGTTAAAAGCTGATTTAGAGCCCGTATTGAGCTGCCAAATATCAAACTTATCATAGAGCAATAGGCCCGAGTCATCTGCTAACCACGGACCAAAGCCGTACCCTGGGGCACTTGAAGGATAGTCATGATCTTCATTGGCAAATGACACTGGTAAGTCTTTAGTAATATTAAGTCGGCGGTTGCTAGCCACCTCATACAAGAACACGTTCCCCTGCAAGTAATAAGCGATAAACTGCTCATTGGGCGATAATGTTGGCTCAGCGCTACTACTTTGCTGAGTTAACAGCAACGTTTTGCGGCCAGTGTTTAAATCAACTAAATAAAAGTCTCGATAAAACCCTGCCCACGTGATCATTTTACGGTAGGGAAGATCTGTACTAGCCAGCGCAAAACGACTTTGCTGCTGAACATCAATATCTGGCACAGACAAATCGGCAAGCTGAACGAGGTGATTGCCCGTGACATGTAGCACTGCAAGGTAGGTACGTTTTAGCTCATTTTTATACTCTTTAACCTCATGGGGTTTTATGCGCGGATCGTCGCCATGCCACACCCGTAACGCTTTTTTACCTGTAATGATATTTGGGTTAAATAGGTCTGCTTCTTTTTCTATAACAGCAAGTTCACGCTGTTGACTGACTTCTGGCACTCGCCCAAAGAACAGGCGCTGGCTATCATCAGAAAATCGTAGCTTTGCATAGCGGTTCAAGGTCCAATCTGCAGATATCGGCGCAGCTGTAATACTGCCTGATTCGATATTATACAGCGACAGTAGGTACTCTCGGCCAAAAGGCGCTTGCTGCGCATCACCATAGGTAAAACCTAGGTATTTGCCGTTATCACTTAACGCAATAGAGCCAAATTGTAGCTGCTTTAAAGCGTGCACCGTTTTGACGGTTTTGTCGGCAAGAGTGACTAATTTGAGTTCATGCGTGTCGGCGTTAATATTATTAACTGCTACAGCAAAATGCAGGCCCGATTTATCAAAGCTAAAAGCAGTCACATCGTTAAAAAAGGTAGATTGAAACCCATTCAATGCGACTAACTCGAGACGGGTACCTTGGTCATACTCATCAACTTTATTGTTTTTTTTATTAGACTCAGGCTTATTTTCGGCTTTAGGCGCGTTTTTTTCAGTTTCTGCTTCATACCAAATCGCAATATGAGTGCCAGTTTCATTAAACTCAAATGACTTAACACGCTCATAGCGATGTTCGCTGCCACTATTGCTATCAAGCAGTACCATTCCCGACTTAAGTTGTTTTAACTCTTGAGCCGATGCCATTTCGGTTTTCAATAACGGCACGGTATCAACAAATGCCACAAAGCGGCCATCGTGGCTAACTTTTGGCTTAGCGGCACCTTTTACACTAAACTCTTTAGCAGTGATAAGGTTTTTAACCAGTCCGCGACTATCACCTCGGTCTGGGGACACCTCTACAGCTAAGGTGGTACCGGTATCAGCAATAACCGGTTTTTTAAGCGATTCAAACCGCATGATGTCATCGGGTGTGATCGCAGGCGTGGCAGCAAATAAACTTACAGGTAAAAAGCTCGCGGTAAGTAAAAGCAATGATTTACTAAATAGTGACTTCAAGGTCTTCCTCTTTATTGAATCGTTATTAGACTAAAGTAGACTTTTTTAACCTTTAACGATCAATCATCGTCATAACAGCTAATTTATGCAAGTTAACCTACAGACAAAATGTGATTAAACTCACCATTCACTGTGAAAATGGTGCGAAATTGTTTAAAATACGTTGGATAAATACAATAAAATTACTAACACTTTACTATGCCTCAGGCATGGTGAGCCAATAGCAGAATGCTAAACCGTAGTAGGACTATTAATGACAAAAAGAACTATAACAGTGATCCCCGGTGATGGGATTGGCCCAAGTATTATCGATTCAGCACTAAAGATCCTTGATAAAGCAGGCTGTGATTTTGAATATGAATTTGCAGATGCAGGTCTTGTCGCACTTGAAAAACACGGCGAACTTTTACCTCAACACACACTTGATCTTATAGAAAAAAATCGTATTACATTAAAAGGTCCGCTAACTACGCCTGTCGGCGGCGGCTTTTCGTCTATTAATGTGAGCCTGCGTAAACAATTTAGCCTTTATGCTAACGTGCGCCCGGTGCTGTCTTTTAAAGGGACTCAAGCCCGTTACGATAATATTGATATCATCACAGTACGCGAAAACACTGAAGGTATGTACTCAGGCTTAGGGCAAACGCTGTCAGATGACGGCGCAACCGCAGAAGCCACCAGTATTATTACTCGGGCAGGTGCAGAGCAAATTACCACGTTTGCGTATGAACTGGCTCGTAAAGAAAACCGTAAAAAAGTGACCATCGTACATAAAGCTAACATCATGAAGTCGACTTCAGGTTTATTCCTTAAGGTAGCCCGCGAAGTCAGCTTACGTTACCCAGACATCATCACTGAAGAGATGATTGTTGATGCGACCTGTATGAAATTGGTCATGAGCCCTGATATTTTTGACGTTATTGTTACCACCAATTTATTTGGAGATATCTTGTCGGACCTTTGTGCCGGCCTTGTCGGTGGGCTTGGTATGGCGCCAGGGGCAAATATTGGTACTGACACAGCAATTTTTGAAGCTGTTCATGGCAGTGCACCTGACATTGCAGGCCAAAACCTTGCCAATCCAACATCGGTTGTATTGGCTTCGATTCAAATGCTGGAATACTTAGGCATGCAAGATAAAGCTGAACTTATCCGCAATGCGATAACCGCAGTGATTGAAGAAGGTGATCGCACCACTCGCGATCTTGGTGGCACACACGGCACCACAGACTTCACCCAAGCAGTGATTGAACGTTTAGGCTAGTCATTTGCCCAAACCACTAAAAAGGCCCTATGTGTTCAACACATAGGGCCTTTTTATATTTTTGCTGTTGCTGCTGCCGAAATTAGCTGGCCTTAGACGGACGCAAGCACAAGTGTACGGTTACTTCATCGCGATCATGGTAAAGATGCTTAGCGGCAATGGTAAACTCTTTGATGCCATTTTCTTTTAGGATATCAGCCATAGTCGCTAAAATTGTCGACACTTCTTTGTATCGTGCTTTCATTGGCAATTTTAGGTTGAAAATAGCTTCTTTAAACCAACCATTAATAGCCCATGCTTCAACAAGCTCAGCAACACGAGCCGGTTTTTCAATCATGTCGCAAACCAACCAAGTAATGTTTTTTCTTGGTGGCTCAAAGCGAAAACCGTCAGCTTGGTAATGCTTAACCTGACCCGTTTCCATTAACTTTTCATCCATCGGTCCATTATCAACAGAGGCAACAAACATACCGCGCCTCACAAGTTGATAGGTCCAACCGCCTGGACAAGCACCTAAATCAACGGCTTTCATGCCACTGCTAACTCGGGTCTCTTGCTCTTCTTCAGGAATAAAGTGAATCAATGCTTCATCTAGCTTTAACGTCGAGCGGCTCGGTGCATCGCTTGGGATCTTAAGGCGTGGGATCCCCATGAAATACGGTGAGCTGTTATTGCTAAGCGAAATACCCACGTAAGCTTGCCCTGGTGCCACAAAACAAACATGAATAATAGGACGTTTAGGGTTTTCTTTATCCAATAAGTTACCTGACTTTCTTAGTGATTGCCTTAGTGGCACGGTAAACTTACGGCAAAAGTTTGATAGTTCTTTAGCTTCATTAGTATCGGGTGTTTCAACACGTAACTCACCGGCATATTGAACTTCAGATAAAGCCTCAACGATAGGACCAATGCGATCATGCTCAGGTAAGCCTTTCAGCAAGGCTTTGGCAGCAAACATCTGTCTTGTAAAAATCAATGAGTCCAAACTGATCTGCTTCGCCAGTACATCAGCATCACCAGCTTGAAAACACTGGAATATTACATAAGCGTCATTAGTGTTGGTTTTAACAAAGCCACCCACATCAAGCTCAGCTGCGCGTACTTGGATCTCTGCCGCACAATCTTTTTCATAACCAGCGCGACAAAATAAAAATAGGTTTATCATTGAATTTCCTGAAGATAACAAATAAAAATAGCGGCCAACAAAATTGCTGCCCGCCATTTTACACTTTTAGTGCTCACTAGTGTACTACCAGTAAGTGAATGTACGGTTTAATCGAGCTCTTTGACTTTATTACGCCACACTGCAGCGGCAATAAGTAGCCAAGCTAACAGCAAGCATACACCGCCTAACGGTGTTACAGGGCCGGTCCACTTCGTTCCCAAAAAAGCATAGAGGTAAAGGGAACCAGAAAACAGTATTGTACCTAGAATAAACAAGTAACCTGCCCAATCAAGCAAGCGAGATTGGATCCAATGGCCTGTAATTGCTACCGTAACTAACGCAAACGTGTGGTAGAACTGATACTCCACACCTAAGTTAAAGATAGCAATCATCTCGGGCGTTGTGATGTTTTTCAACCCATGAGCGCCAAAAGCCCCAAGTGCGACCGATATAAACCCACTAAACGCTGCTAAAACTAAAAAACCACTGCGCATGTTGCCTCCTAATATTTCGGCGTTTTACGCCACACTAATGTAACTAGCCTCGCAACCGCATCACTGCGATATAAATGTCGCTATACGGGTTATAGCTTGCGCTAGATTAGCCTCTAGGCTAGTGCCTGACGACTTTCTTGGCTTAAAACTATGATCGCCATCGGTTAACCAAGTTAATTGAACGCTGCCCATAACAGGCCAGGTATCGACTAAGCCTTTATGACCAAATTTATCTCGCTCACCTTGAATAACCAATATTGGCGCTAAGCTCTGCTCAATGGGCTCGAGTCGTGGTTCACCACCGTTTAGCGGAATAAATGGATAACCAAGACACACCACGCCATCAACCTCAATACTGCCGGCCAGCAACGCAGACATACGCCCGCCCATCGACTTACCAACGAGATAGATTTTACGCGGCTTAAAATGTTGCTTCAAAATACTTAACTGTAATGCGTAGTCGGCTATCAATTTTGGCGCTCTGTCCGGTGGACGACGCTTGCCGTCAATAGCATTGGCTCGCATGTAGGGAAAGTTAAAACGCACTACTCTGGCACCCGTTTGTGACAAGCCCGCAGCAACAGTGCTCATAAACTCGTGGCGCATATTAGCCCCTGCACCATGGGTCAATATAATTAGCGTATCATTCAAGCCTGCATCATTAGCCACGAGTGGTTCAATCAAGTATTGTTGGTCATCAAAGCGTAATGCTTCTGCGTCTATGCTGCCAACGGCCTCAGCAAGTGCACCGTCCAAATAGGCTTGTTTTAATCTATCCGGTAAGGAGCTCACTGCGACTCTCCTCTTCAAACATATCCAGCATCCACTCTCTGAAGGCAGCCACCTTCCCAATGTCAGAATGATTTTGCTGACAGACTAAATAATATGCATTTTTACTGACTAAAACCTCAGGGAAGGGACACACCAAACGACCAGCTTTAATATCTGGACGGGCTAGTACGCTGTAGCCTAGCGCCACTCCTTGTCCATGTGCAGCCGCTTGCAAAACAAGTGAAGAGTGACTAAATATTGGACCTTGGTTCACATTAACATCACTAATTCCACATTGTCTAAACCAAGCCTGCCAATCTTGACGATTAGCATCATGTAATAAGGTATGATTTTTTAAATCACTAGGGTTATCTAAGGGTTTAGGACCATTAAGCAACAAAGGGGAACAGACCGGAATTAGCACTTCATTACGGAGTTTATCTGCCCGCATTCCATTCCAATTACCAAGGCCATAATAGATGGCAACATCGATGTCATCAGTCAGAGAATTATCGTCGTTATCCACCGCTTTAATTCGCACATCAATATCGGGGTTTTTCTCACTAAACTTGGCTAAACGAGGGACTAACCATTGAATCGCAAAACTCGGCGAAGTCGCTACAGTCAAGGAACCAATGGCACTTCGAGCAAGCAAACGATCTGTTGCATCGGCCAATTGTGTAAAGATATCTTTGATATCAAGAAAGTATCCTTGTCCCTCTTCCGTTAAGAGTAAAGAACGGTTTTTACGCCTAAATAATTTTAAGCCTAAATACTCTTCTAAAGCCTTAATTTGATGACTCACTGCAGCCTGAGTAACAAACAACTCCTCCGCTGCTCTGGTAAAGCTTAAATGCCTTGCTGCTGCCTCAAATGCTTTAACTGCATTTAAGGGAGGAAGTCGTCTAGCCATAGTGTTCAATCTCTCGTTTTGTTATTAGTTTTTCTAATGGTCATTGTTACATTTTATCGTTTGTAAAGGCCAGTCGTTTTGGTTAAATTTTGCACCAACGAAACGACTTAAGTTGGACAGCCTCTACGATGTAACTGGGGAGTGTCTAACAACCCGAATTTAAGCCTGGAGGCTATCGAACATGCTAAACCTTAAATCTGTATTTGTAATCGCACTTCTATCAGCTTCTGCGACCGTTAGCGCTGACGAACTCACTATCGACACCACTGACCTAGAAGCGACGTTAACTGCTAACCTTGCGGAAAGCATGGCATTAATGCAAGAGCAGTTAACCGACGACCTCAATACCGTTCTTGTTGCTGATAAACAACAGCAAGAAAGCAAAACGGCGACTACCGCTAAACTAGCTGAATAAACGCGTTAATGACGAAAACACCTTATAAGTATAATAAGGTGTTTAGATTCAGTCATCAACGTCACACAGTCTGCTCAGGGCACTGACATTTGAGTTAATCTACAATGACGATGTCATTATTTGCTGCACGCAATGAACACAGCATGGCTGACTAATTGAAACCACCTTTGAAGGTGGTTTTTTTGTGCCTATGACAACCTTTCAGCCATAAAAAAAGCGACTTTATCGAGTCGCTTTTTGTTAATAATGCTAATACATAGCCCTATGGGCGATAAACTTTAACATTACTGTAGCCTTGCTCTTGTAAGTAAAGTGCTTGCAGCTTACTCATGACACCACGGTCACAATACAACAGGTAGGTCTTTTCTTTATCAAGATCTGCAAACTTGGTTGCTAGCTTATAAAAAGGGATCTTTTGAATGTCGACATTTTCAACAAGCAGTGGAGATTTTTCTTCTTCTTCAGGTGCACGTACATCAATAATGACTTCATTTTGCGTAATGGCTTCAACCGTCTCAGCTTCAGTGATCTTAGTGTCCATTTGAGTTGCTATATCGCGAATGTCCATCACCTGAGCATCAGCAATCACTCTGTCGAGCAAGTCTTCAGAGAACTTAGCTTCTTCAGCCTCAATTTTAGACAGTACCGCTTTAACCGTTGGACGTTGAGAAATCACACCGCAATACTCAGGAATAGACTTAGCAAAGTCTTCAGTACCAATTTTACGACTGATATCAATAATATCTTGTTTGTCCATCGCGATTAATGGGCGCAATATTAATTGGTCAGTACAACGGTCAATCACGTTCAAGTTTGTCAGCGTTTGGCTAGAAACCTGCCCCATAGCTTCACCGGTGACCAATGCTTGGATGCCTAATCTCTGTGCCACTTTAGCAGCAGCACGCATCATCATGCGCTTTAAGATAACGCCCATTTGGCCGTTATCAACGCGCTCTAAAATCTCTTGCACGACAGGGTCGAACGGCACTGAAACAAACTTAACTTTATGTGACTCACCGTACTTCTGCCATAAATGGTAAGCAACCTGCTTAACACCAATTTCGTGTTGGTCGCCACCTAAGTTAAAGAAGCAGTAATGGGTACGTGAACCACGTTTAATAAACTGGTAACTCGACACGCCTGAGTCAAAACCACCAGAAATAAGTGACAATACATCTTCTTGGGTCGCCATAGGAAAGCCGCCCAAACCAGGTATGCGCTTATCAACTAAGTAAAGTTGCTCGTTATCAATCTCGATGTTAACCGTCATATCAGGATTTTTTAAGCGCACGCCTACCGCGTCAGTAAACTGGTTTAAACCACCACCAACATAACGTTCTACTTCAATTGAGTTAAAGTCATGCTTACCACCACGCTTTACACGCACGCAAAACGTCTTGCCAGCAAGTTGGTCTTTATATACTGCAAGGGTTTGTTGATAAATATCATCAATAGATTCAAAGGTGCTCACACTAACTTGCAATGTATGAGCAATACCAGGAATACAACCTAAACGTTCGGCAAAAGCTTCAACCAAATCAGGTCTGTCATCTGGCACCATGATCATGATTTTGTCCCATTGACGCTGCACTTTGGCGGACTCATCGACCTTTTTAAGTACATTACGAATGTTGGTTTCAAGCATTTTGGTAAAACGCATTCTTACCGGCTTGCTTTTCATCATGATTTCAGGAAACAGTTTTACGATAAATTTCATTGGTCTTCCGCGGGGACAAGTTTAAACAGCAATCTAGTGATTATAACAATATCCCAGCACAATTGCGTATAGCCATTCGGCATTGTCATGACAAAAAACCAAATTACACCGCACTTGGGCTGTGGCGGCACCCCAACACATAGGCTGCATAGCATGCGTTTTTAATGCTTACGACACTGTCAGCCACAAAAAAGGGCACCCACTGTGAAGTACATGCCCTTTTTAAGGTGTTAATAGTCAATACTATTGTGACACTTGGATCTCTTTCGACTCCTTAGGCTTACCTTGTTCAATGGCAATTTCAACTCGGCGATTACGCGCGCGGTTAGCGGCGGAATTATTTTTCACCAAAGGCGCAGAAGACGCCATGCCGACAACTTTGAGTCGCTTTTGATCCAACCCTTTCACTTTTATCAGCTCATGGGTCACTGCTACCGCACGCTTACTCGATAAGTCCCAGTTAGAACTATAGAGCTCATTGGAGATATTCCAATCATCGGTATGGCCAGACACCGTTACAATACCCGGCACATCTTTGAGTAACTCACCGACACGCCTAATCACCGGTTTAAAACGCGGCTGTATAAAACCTGAGCCTGATGCAAACGCGCCTTTTTCACGGATCCGGATAATAATCTGTTGCCCTAACGATTCAATTTCAATGGCACCATCTACTATTTGCTTATTAAGCTCAACCGCCATTTTTTTAACTTGCTCATTAATTTTATCTTGCGCTGCAGCAGCGGCTTTACTCGCCTCACTTTCAGCGTCAGCAGTAGCCTTGGCTTTTGCCTCTGCATCTTCGACATCTTGTGCTGTTGAGGCCGCTTCGCCACCACGCTCTTTACCTTGTTGGTTTTGAGTACCACCAGCGCTTGAGTCTTCACCGGCCTGAAAATCAAGCTCAGGCTTAGTCATTTCATTGGTTTGCTGATTAATAATTTCGATAGGAGTCGGTTCTGGTCGGCCGGGCCTAAACTCTAATGCAATGACCGAGGTTCCTTTAGGGATATCCTTTACTTCAATTTTATTTTGCACCCCAAAGGCATACTTCATTGAGCCGGCAATCTGCTTAAACTTCAATACATCCATTTCTGAGAACGCAAGCAACAGAACAAAGAAACACATCAGTAATGACATTAAGTCTGCAAAAGTGGCTAACCAACCCGCTGACGCTGGCGGTGGACAGTTACATTTGACCTTCTTAGCCATAAGGTTAAGCCCCGTCTAAGGTATCTATCGTGCGCGACCGCTCATGCAGGTAGTTTTTCAAGAACCCTTCTATAACTCGTGGATTTTGACCGTCTTGAATGGCTAATACCGCATCCATAATCAAGTTACGGTTTAGCATTTCTTCACCCATTCGCAGTGATAATTTGTCTGCTATCGGCAGTGCGACCATATTCGCAACCATCGCGCCATATAGAGTAGTCAGTAACGCCACCGCCATTGCCGGGCCAATCGATTTTGGGTCATCCATATTAGATAACATACCCACCAAACCAATTAGCGTACCAATCATGCCCATCGCGGGGGCCACATCGCCAATAGCTTTAAAAACACCTATACCGGTTTTATGGCGCTCTTCAGTTAAGCCTATATCTTTCTCTAACGCATTTCTCACCACGTCACCATCGTGACCATCAACCAGCATATCGACAGCTTTTTGCATAAAACTGTTACTGATTTCTGCTTCTTCTAATGCTAAGAACCCACCTTTACGGGCAGCATCAGCCATGTTGATTGATTGCTCAATCAGATCTTCTGGTTTATCTATCTTAAAAACAAAGGCTTTACCTGCAATTTTGGCCGAGCTAAAAAATTGCTTAAGGTTATATTTCATCATAACGACGAACAACGAACCCAGCATCACAATCAACAGTGACGGTACGTTAATGAAAATGCCAATCCCGCCACCACTCACCATTGCCATGATCACAAAGGCAAACGAGCCAATCAAACCGATTAGTGTTGCTAAATCCAAAACTACTCCTCAAATACCAATTCAGTCATCTAGTAAGGCAATAAAATACCAACAATGAAAACCACAACACTCTCGTTTGCAGCCATGACTAGCGACAATATTACGCTCTGCTTAAGACAGCAAGTATCACGTAATCAAATAGCTAAATTAAACGCATAAATTTGTTTACTGACTCTATAGCGACCAAAATTCGTTTTTCTTGAGCCATATTTCCCGCAATTGAATATCAATTTCCGTTAAAATAGTTCTTACTAACGTGAATTAGCCGCTTAACTTGGCACTAACCTCATAAAATTAGAGGTACATCAATACCCTAAAACTGGTTAACAGGGATAATTTGCGATCTAAAGCGTGCTGTTGCGCAAATACTCAATGGCTTAATTTGACCCTTGTGCCCTGCTGATATACTTTGTGTATCGCTTAATTCTAGGAATGATCATCGTGGCAAAAAAACCTGAAAATCTCTCTTTTGAAGAGTCACTCTCCGAGCTAGAAAAAATTGTAGCCAACCTTGAACACGGTGACGTGTCTCTTGATGATGCACTCAAGCAATTTGAGCGTGGTATTAAGCTTGTTCGCAACAGTCAAACTAAACTTGAAACAGCACAGCAGAAAGTGTCTGTATTAATGCAAGATGAGGGGGTCGACGCCCTTAAGCCTTACGAAACAGAGGGTGAGTAATTGTTAACCGAGTCACTTGCTTTATACCAAAAGCGCATAAATTTTCAGCTTTCATCCCGTATTGATGCCCTAGATGACATTGATCCGCAATTAAAAGCGGCAATGAAACACGGCGTATTGCTTGGCGGTAAACGCATACGTCCATTTCTAGTGTATGCAATTGGCGAGATGTTAAATGTAAAACTTGAAACACTCGACTCTTGTGCCGCCGCGATTGAGTGCATGCACGCTTATTCTCTTATCCATGATGACCTTCCGGCAATGGACGATGACGCGCTTCGTCGCGGCCAACCTACAGTGCACATTGCCTTTAGTGAGGCCACCGCTATTTTAGCCGGTGACGCATTACAAGCATTGGCATTTGAGATCATCAGCGAGCCGATTGAAAACATAACGCCATCACAAAATTTAGCGATGGTTAAAGCCCTAGCAACAGCCTCGGGATATAGTGGTATGTGCGGTGGTCAAGCAATGGACTTAAGCGCAACAAATAAACAAATTGAGTTATCAACATTAATACAGTTGCATAAGCTTAAAACCGGCGCGCTTATTTGCTGCGCAGTACAATTTGCCATTATTGCCGCTAAAGTTAATGAAGTAGAGCAACAAGCCTTGCTTGATTTTGCTGCAGCTATCGGGCTTGCATTTCAAGTGCAAGACGACGTATTAGATATTATTGCCAGCACCGAAGAGCTTGGAAAACCTCAAGGTTCTGACACCGAATCAAATAAAAGTACTTACCCTAAATTGCTCGGTTTAGAAGGTGCACAAACCACAGCGGTTACCTTGGTTGAAGATGCACTATCAGCGCTGGCTAAATTACCTTACAATAGCCAGATAATTGCCCAATTCGCTCGTTATATCATTGAGCGAAGAGTTTAAAGAGACAAAGAATCTCGATATGAGTTTTGATATTTCTCAATTCCCTGTGCTTGCACAGGCTAACACCCCAGATGAGCTAAGACAGCTCCCTCAAGCCGTACTGCCACAATTGTCAGACGAGCTCAGAGGTTTCCTTTTGAAGTCAGTGGGTAAATCAAGTGGACACTTTGCTTCAGGCCTCGGTACTGTTGAACTAACCGTGGCGATTCACTATGTCTATAACACACCATTTGACCGTCTGATTTGGGATGTTGGCCACCAAGCCTATCCGCATAAAATCCTAACCGGTCGCCGTGAACAAATGCATACTATCCGCCAAAAAGGTGGCGTGCACCCGTTCCCATGGCGCGAAGAAAGTGAATACGATACCTTTAGCGTAGGTCACTCTGGCACCTCAGTGAGCGCCGCTCTAGCAATGGCAGTTGCTGCCGATAAAGAGCAGGCAGGCCGCAAGGTCGTATCGGTTATTGGCGATGGTGCGATGACGGGCGGAATGGTATTTGAAGCCTTAAACCATGCGGGCGACCTTGATAAAGACATGCTGGTTATTCTTAATGATAACGAGATGTCTATTTCAGAAAACGTCGGTGCGTTAAATAATCATTTAGCACAGTTAATGTCTGGGCGTTTTTATACCACCATTCGTGAAAGCAGCAAAAAAGTGCTTAAAGGCATGCCTGTCATCAAAGAAATGGCCAAGCGTACCGAAGAACACCTCAAAGGTATGGTCGTACCCGGCACCTTATTTGAAGAGTTTGGTTTTAACTACATTGGCCCAATAGATGGCCATGATGTCGATGCACTAGTTGAAACTCTACGCAATATGCGTAACCTCAGCGGCCCGCAAATTTTGCATATTATGACCAAAAAAGGTCGTGGATATGAACCCGCAGAGAAAGATCCTATCGGCTGGCATGCTGTCCCTAAGTTTGATCCATCAACATTTGAAAAGCCTGCCAGCAAACCATGTGACCCAACGTTCTCGCAAGTTTTTGGGAAGTGGCTATGTGATGTTGCTCAAAACGATGAAAAACTGTTAGCCATTACCCCTGCAATGCGTGAAGGCAGTGGCATGGTTGAGTTTTCGCAGCGTTTTCCTGCGCAATATTTTGATGCCGCTATTGCCGAGCAACATGCCGTCACCTTAGGCGCAGGTTTTGCCTGTGAAGGCTACACGCCAGTTGTCGCGATCTACTCTACGTTTTTACAGCGTGGTTATGATCAGCTCATTCACGATGTTGCACTACAAAAGCTCCCCGTTCTTTTTGCCATTGATCGCGGTGGGATTGTGGGTGCTGACGGCCCAACCCATCAAGGCGCGTTTGACTTAAGCTTTATGCGAACCGTACCAAACATGGTTATTATGGCGCCATCTGACGAAAATGAATGCCGTCAAATGCTCTATACCGGTTATCGTTACAAAGCAGGACCAACGGCTGTTCGTTATCCTCGTGGTAGCGCCACTGGCGCTGAACAAGTTGAAACCATGACAGCGATGCCAATTGGTAAAGGCTTAGTTAAACGCCGCGGCCAAAAAGTAGCTATTCTTAACTTTGGTACCACCCTTGCCAGTAGCCTTAGCGCTGCAGAAAACATCGATGCAACCGTGGCAGATATGCGCTTTGTTAAACCACTTGATGTTGAACTGGTTAAAGAGCTAGCTCAAAGCCATGACGTGTTAGTTACTGTTGAAGAAAATGCCATTATGGGTGGAGCAGGCTCCGGTGTTCTAGAGTTATTGCAATCGTTAAAACTGCCTAAACCGGTATTGCAAATTGGTCTGCCTGATGAATTTATTAAGCATGGCGCACCTGATGAAATTATCAGTGAGCTAGGGCTAGATGCTGACGGCATTTTGAAACAAATTGAAGATTATCTCGCGTAATTAAATGCTGCTTGAGTTAATCTAATTTTGTTTTTATATAAAAAAAGGACTGCTTTAGCAGTCCTTTTTTGTGCGTCAGTGCCGCAGTATTCAAATATTAACGCTAAGCGTTAACCTTGAGAAACCATCACCATCGCAGGGCGCAATAGACGCTTGTTAAGCGTATAGCCTTTTTGCATAACCATCATAACGGTGTTTGCAGGAAATTCTGTGCTAGGCTGCATGCCAATCGCCTGATGTAACTCAGGGTTAAAGGCTTCTCCTTGTGGAGACACAACAGTCAGACCAAATTTTTCAACGGCACTAAC
This sequence comes from Shewanella youngdeokensis, assembly GCF_033180165.1. GTDB lineage: Bacteria > Pseudomonadota > Gammaproteobacteria > Enterobacterales > Shewanellaceae > Shewanella > Shewanella youngdeokensis. Next base: position 1,012,223 of record NZ_CP136522.1, on the reverse strand, counting down.
AAAACTTTTTGCAGTTAGCTCAACACCTTGGTAAATTGCTTTAGTTGCTTCAGCTTCAGCATCAGTTCCTTGCAACGCACGCTCCATGTTGTCTAATACTGGTAGTAATTCGTTAGCAAACTTCTCAAGGGCAAATTTACGTGCCTTTTCAACATCAATCGCTGCACGGCGACGAATGTTATCAACCTCTGCTGCGGCACGAACCACTGAATCCTTCTGCGATTCAACGGTTGATTGCGCTGCTTGCAAAGCTTTTTCTAGTTCTTCAACACGGAAATTAGCTTGGGTCAGTTCATCCATCAAAGAAGCATCATCGCTACCTTCGTTTAGTAACTCACCTTCTACAACCGACTCAACTTGCTCATCAATTTGGTTATCTTGTGCTTTGTTCGTTTCGTTGCTCATTTTTGCTCCAGCTAAAAATGCTTTGTTTCTGCATGCTCTGGGCATATTATGGGGATCAATTTCTAGGTTTCAAGGCCTAAAGCCGGATCAGACACAAATATGAGCAATACCTTTCACACTATTGGACTTATTGGTAAACCTAACCATGAAGGAACCAGTCTCACCTTAAAGAGATTGCATCATTGGTTAACAATGCAGGGCTATAATGTCTTGGTTGAAGAGCGTGTGGCTAAAGAAGTGGGCCCCCATGCACTTTCGGTCGATTTGTTAGATATTGGCGACCAAGCAGACTTAGCCATTGTGGTCGGTGGCGACGGTAACATGCTTGGTGCTGCGCGCGTGTTAGCACGGTTTGATATTAGTGTTATTGGCGTCAACCGTGGCAATTTAGGCTTTCTAACTGATCTAGCCCCAGACTCTTTCGAAGAACAACTATCCAAGGTGTTAGACGGCGAATTTGATACTGAGCATCGCTTTTTAATTGAAGCCGAAGTTCATCGTCATGGAGAGTTAAAATCGAGCAATACAGCAGTCAACGAAGCGGTGCTACATCCGGGTAAGATTGCCCATATGATTGAGTTTGAAGTCTATATAGATGACATATTCATGTACAGCCAACGTGCCGATGGCATGATTGTATCAACACCGACCGGGTCAACGGCCTATTCACTTTCAGCCGGCGGCGCAATTTTAACCCCTAATTTAGCTGCAATGATTTTAGTACCGATGTTCCCGCATACATTGTCATGTAGGCCGATTGTTGTCGATGCGTGCAGTATTATTAAGCTAGTAGTATCACCTCACAATGGCGACAACCTCGAAGTAAGCTGTGACGGACACGTAAATCTTTCAGTTCTGCCTGGTGATAACATCATAGTAAAACGTAGCTCGGACACATTAAGGCTGATCCACCCCAAAGGCCATAATTACTTTCGTGTTCTGCGCACCAAACTTGGCTGGGGCAGCAAGTTATTTTAATAGATCCGAACTCATTGAGGGCCAGCGTAATTGTGCTGCCCCTCAATTTAATGACAAGCAATTTTACTGTGACTTCACGTATTCTCACCTAAAAACGACACCTAACGTTAACCGCATACATCAACTATGCCTGTGTAACTAAATCTTTAAATAGTTGATTAGCTACATTTTGGTGCAAGTATCTCTTTTCATTACGCCGCACCACATCGCGCCTATACAACAACAAAACCAATTAAATCAACAATATAAATAACGATAACTTTTCAAAATAAAGAACAACACAAATTAAGTGATCTTTATCACACCAGCTGTATATTCAATCAAGCACATTCAGTAACAAAACAGAAATATTGAGATCAATTCAGACTGCAAAAACTCACTCAATGCTATTATTTACTCTCAACCTAATAAAATCAGCAACATAATGCTGCTTTATCGCTCAACACCCCGCAAAAACAAGTGACACACATCACATTAGCAAAACAAGAAAACCCGCGCCAACCGCCACTATTGACATTGCGCGTTACAATTAGGGGACTAACTGATCTAGATCAAATTAGCCTTTGCCTAATTAACGTTTAGTACACACCTACTCCCTTCACCAGCAATTTAACTCGTGTTTGGCCAGCGACAACAATCGTGAAGCAAACCAACAAAAAGAGGCATGCATGACCTTTATTCAACTCATCGCCAGCTTAACGCCAATAATTAGCGTAATGCTATTCTTAGTACTATTGCGGATGCCTGCATCCAGAGCTATGCCAATTTCAATGGTTGTCACCGGACTAGCCGCTGTCTTTATTTGGCAAATGGATACCACTTTCTTAGCAGCTTCAGTTGTTGAAGGCCTACTGTCAGCAATCACGCCTTTAACCATTATTTTTGGTGCCGTGTTCCTGCTCAATACTCTTAAGTATTCGGGAGCGATGGATACCATCCGCGCAGGTTTCACTAATATTAGTGCTGATGCCCGCGTACAAGTGATTATCATTTGTTGGTTATTTGGCTCATTTATTGAAGGCTCTGCAGGCTTTGGTACCCCAGCGGCAATTGGTGCACCATTGCTGGTATTACTAGGTATTCCACCTATTGCAGCGGCTGTTGTGGCGCTGATTGCAGATTCAACAGCGGTATCATTTGGCGCCATTGGCTTGCCAGTTTTATTTGGTATGGAGCAAGGCCTAACACAAGGCGGCGTTAATATGGCTGCAGAGCAAATTGCGCAACACGGTGGTAGTTTTGCCGACTATGCACAGTTTATTGCAATGCATATGATCACTATCGATTTAGTGACCGGCACCCTCATACCATTGAGCATGGTCGCAATTCTAACTGGCTTTTTTGGTCGCAATAAGTCGTTCAAAGAAGGTTTGGCCATTTGGAAATTTGCACTATTTGCAGGTTTGGCATTCACGGTTCCGGCTTGGTTAATCAACTACTTTGCAGGCCCAGAGTTTCCATCAGTAATTGGTGCGCTTGTCGGTATGGCGATTGTGATCCCAGTTGCTAAAAAAGGCTACCTACTGCCAAAACAACCTTGGTGTGACTTTGCCGAAAACGATGGCCAAGAACGCAAAGAGCTAGCCAGCGACGCTAAGTTTTCACAAATTGCGGCATGGTCACCGTACATCATTATGGCGGCACTATTAGTACTGTCTCGTACTGTGGCTCCTTTAAAAGCATGGTTAAATGGATTTAATCTCAGTTGGACAGGCCTGCTGGGTACAGAATTAAAAGCCAGTTTTTCGACCCTTTACGCCCCTGGTGCATTCTTTGTACTCGTGTGTATTTTAGGTTTCATCCTCTTTAGAATGAAGTCTCCGGCAATTAAAGAGTCGATTTCAGTTTCTTGCAAATCTATGTTGCCTACGGTTATCTCATTAGGCGCTTCAGTACCTATGGTGAAAATCTTCCTTAACTCAGGTGAAAACAGCGCTGGCTTAGCGTCAATGCCGGTTGCACTTGCAGACACCTTAGCTAACAGCATGGGAGCTGTATGGGCTTGGGTATCGCCAATCGTGGGTATTTTTGGTGCATTTTTATCTGGTTCAGCGACATTCTCCAACATGATGTTCTCAGGCCTTCAATACAGCGTGGCCGACAATATTGGTGCTAACCCAGCCCTTATCCTTGGCCTGCAAGGTATTGGCGCTAACGCCGGTAACATGATGTGTGTCATGAACGTTGTTGCTGCGGCAACCGTTGTAGGCATGGCAGGACGAGAATCTGAAATCATCCGTAAAACAATGCCTGTAGCGCTAGGCTATGCTTTATTAGCTGGTACTATCGCCTTTGTTTGGGGCGGAATTTAACCCCAACCGTTTCCGTCAACAATTAAAATAGAAAGCCGTACTGGTTGCGGCTTCTTCACTTTAACTAAGTGTGTAGAGATAAATCATGTCGATCAATTATGAAGCAGTATTAAGAGACTTACGTAAACAGATTGGTGAAGATGCCGCCACTAACGACCCCGTGCGCCGCTTCGCTTGGTCTACTGATGCCAGTTATTTCCGTATTGTGCCTGAAATAGTGGTGCACGCTGATACACTCGAACAAGCCAAACATACGCTAGCCATAGCACGCACCTACGGTGCGCCCGTTACCTTTAGAGCGGCAGGCACCAGCCTTTCTGGTCAGGCAATTGGCGAAGGCATTTTACTTATTCTTGGCCATGATGGCTTTAGAACCTTAACCATCAGCGACGATGCGTCTCAAATCAGTTTAGGTACAGCCGTTATTGGCTCTGACGCCAACGCGGCATTAAAACCTCTAAATAAAAAAATCGGCCCTGATCCAGCCACTTTAGCGTCAGCCAAAATTGGCGGTATTGTGTCAAACAATGCCTCTGGCATGTGTTGTGGCACGGCGCAAAACAGTTATCAAACAATTGCATCAGCAAAGCTATTATTAGCTGACGGCACAGAACTCGATACCGGTTGTGATAGCTCAAAAGCGGCGTTTACTCAGTCACACCCAGCGTTGCTAAAGTCCCTAGTCGATTTAGCCCACATGACAGTGACCAATCAAACACTAGCCGATAGAATTCGTAAAAAGTTTTCCATCAAAAACACCACCGGTTACAGCCTTAATGCCTTAGTCGACTTTAACGACCCATTTGAATTAATCAACCACCTCATTGTAGGTGCAGAAGGCACCTTGGCTTTTGTTGAAGAGGTAACGTACAACACCGTTGACGAAGCACTGTTTAAAGCCTCTGCTATGGCCGTATTTTTCAACATGGAAGATGCAGCAAGAGCAGTGCCGCCACTAGTTGGTGACAGTGTTGCCGCTGCCGAGCTGCTCGATTGGGCCTCAATCAAAGCCGTAACGGGTAAAGAAGGAATGCCATTATGGCTGTCTGACTTACCCGAAGGCGCATCAATATTACTGATTGAATCTCGCGCTAATGACCAAGCCACGCTCGACCGTTACACTCAAGATGTGATTGCAAAAATTGCACATATTGACACCGAGCGTCCAATTACCTTCAGCGATGACCCTGCCGTATACGGCCAATATTGGGCAATGCGCTCGGGGCTGTTCCCTATCATTGGTGGCGAACGCCCGAAAGGCACTTCAGTCATTATTGAAGACGTTGCCTTTGAGCTCGAACATTTAGCCGAAGCTGCTAACGACCTCACTGCACTATTTAATAAGCACAACTACCCAGAAGGTGTGATTTACGGCCACGCTTTAGCGGGCAACTTCCACTTTATTATTACGCCTACGTTCAACACTCAAGCTGATATCGAACGCTTTGATGCCTTCATGCAAGATGTCGCCGAAATGGTGATTAACAAGTACGACGGCTCAATGAAAGCAGAACACGGTACAGGCCGAGCTGTGGCGCCTTTTGTGGAAATGGAATGGGGCAGTGATGCTTACACCCTAATGAAACGTATTAAGCAAATATTTGACCCTGAAGGTTTACTCAACCCAGGGGTTATTCTTAATGACGACAGCCAAGTGCACGTTAAAAACATTAAGCCTTGCCCAGTGGTTGATGACCTTGTCGACAAATGCATTGAATGTGGATTCTGTGAAAAAACCTGCCCGACATCAGCATTAAACATGTCACCGCGCCAACGTATTGCCACCCTGCGTGAAATTGAACGTTTAGAGCAATCCGGTGACAAGCAAGCTGCCAGTGAAATGCGCGCGGCAGCAAAATATGATGTGGTCGACACTTGCGCAGCCTGTCAGCTATGTACCATAGCCTGCCCGGTAGATAACAGCATGGGCCAGTTGGTTCGTAAGCTTAGAACGCCTTACATCAGCACAACAGAACAAAAGGTTCTCGACTTCCAAGCTAAACATTTTGGCGCGGTTAACCAGGTTATTAGCACCGGATTTGATGTGCTCGGCACGATTCATAAAATTACCGGTAGCGGTATTACCGGCGCTATCATGAAGGCCGGTCGCGTAGTCACCAAAGAAGTACCTTACTGGAATCCTGATTTTCCAAAAGGCGGTAAATTACCAACGTTATCGGCCCCGATTCCAGGGCAAGAAACCGTAGTATATTTTCCAGCTTGTGGTGGACGTACCTTTGGCCCAACGCCAATAGATCCTGACAACAGAACACTACCCGAAGTGGTCGTCACGTTGCTTGAACGCTCTGGATATAACGTTATTACTCCAGAAAAAACTCGCCATCTGTGCTGCGGCCAAATGTGGGAGTCTAAAGGTGACTTTAAAAATGCCGATGCAAAACGCAAAGAGCTGATTGAAGCTGTTGCCGCGATGACACAAGGCGGCAAACTGCCAGTAATTATCGACGCCTTATCTTGTACTTATCGCACTTTAGCGGGCGACGAATCATTAACTGACAAAGTTGATATCGTCGACATGGTTGATTTTATGCACGATAACTTACTCGATAAGCTTACCGTCACCAGCCAAAAATCAGCGGTAGCGCTGCACTTAGGTTGTAGTGCTCGTAAGATGAAAATCGAGCCAAAAATGGAAGCGATTATTAAGGCATGCAGCAGCCAAGTCGTGCGCCCAGCGGGTATCGATTGTTGTGGTTATGCCGGTGAAAAAGGCTTGTATAAACCTGAAATTAACGCCAGTGCACTGCGTAACATCAAAACGCTAATCCCGGTAGATGTTAAAGAGGGGTATTACGCTAACCGTATGTGTGAAGTGGGCTTAACCAAGCATAGTGGTGTTTCTTACCGCCACTTAGCTTACCTTCTCGAAGAGTGTACTCGTTAGCAGCACACAGCTTATGAGGGCTAATGCCCTAACGAGACAACGTAATCATCATAAAAAGCCCTAATTGTTAGGGCTTTTTTATGATTTTAAGCTCCATTCTATTTGTATCAGTAAAAATTTACAGCGTTGCCTAACAGGTTAACCTGGAACACGTTTGCATTAATGCAGCTTCGATCTCGGCTTGGTCTATCGCTGACATCGACAATATTTCAATTCTCGAATCCATCGCTTCATCAAGCTCAATAATCGACAAGTCCTGCTCCACCGCATTAAAGCCTGCTATCCCCTCATCGGTGATCATGACCGCTTTAAGACGCACCACAGCCAAACGTTTAATCAACTGCAACAACTTATCGAAGTCAAACTCATAGCAGAGATCAAATACCCAACCACAGCTGTAATATCCATCACCTTGATGGGTTTTACACATCAAGCCACTAGCGTCAAATACGACTGCTTTTTTCTGGGGTTCGCCTGAAAACAGCGCACTGTAATTCACATCAATTAACCGCACTGGTGAATCGCCTGCATTTAACGAGTTTGGTTGCTGGCTTTGCGCTTGATACGTTTGGTTGTGCCCTAGCTGGGCGGTAGGCACATAAGGCTGATTAAGCCGAGCATATATCGCCGGCAAGAGCTGCGGTGCCTGTGCGGTGCTCCAAGGCTCAATGATCACCGGAGGGTGATTTAGAGGACTGGTTTTGCTAGCTCGCAGCTTTATTGCCCCGAGGTAACCTGACAGTTGTGGTAGCAAGGAGTCCTCGTAACAATCGGCTTTACTGGCTAATACTATGTCAGCCACCAGCAACTGCTGGTTAAAAATGTCATGCTGGGTATAGCGACTATCATCCAGTTTTCTGGCGTCAACCAACGTAATGCAAGCTTTCATCGCCAACACTTGTTGATAGTGCGCTTGCGTTAACACCTTTAAAACTTCTAGAGGATGGCCTAAACCGGTGGGTTCTATTAATAGTCTATCTGGTTTTGCTTTAGCAATTAACTGGTTAATCGCTACTTGCATCGGTAAGCCCGCCGCGCAGCACATACAGCCCCCCGCCACTTCTTTAATTTGTACTTGCTGAGCGTCGCCACTTAACAGGCCTGCATCAATGCCTATTTCGCCAAACTCGTTAACCAACACAGCCCAAACCTCTGTCGCGGGTTTATGACGGAGTAAGTGTTTAATGAATGAGGTTTTACCAACGCCCAGAAAACCAGTAATAACATTAGTTGGGATTATTTTAGTGATCATAAACAGACATGTAAGCACGTGATGCTCAGAATTTTAATCGGGTTCTTAACCCATTGTCACGACTTACTCGCCTTTGGTTGTCGCGCCTACAACAGCAAAGCGCATATAAGCTGACAATATAATGTTAACTTTGCTGCGCTTACCTTAAAAAAGATAATTTGCAGCCAATAAAAAAGTGAACCTTAAGTTCACTTTTTATTGGCTAGCCTAATTTTATCGCCTTGTTGCGCTTACTTTTTAGTATTGCTACTGCTGCGGCCAAAACGCTTTTTTGCTCCATCACGTGACTTTGACTCGCCACGTCTTTTTTCTTGATACTTGCGCTTATTGTGGCTTTTCTCTTTTACTGGTTTAGTCACTACATCACGGTAACGAGCTGGCAGCGGTGCGCCTTCTTCGTAGCCAGGTAAGGTGATACGCGGCAATGTGATGTCAATAATTTGCTCTATTTCTTGTAGCATCGCTTTATCTTGTGGTGACACAAAAGAGATGGCACGGCCTGACAAGCCAGCACGTCCTGTACGCCCAACACGATGTACGTAGTCTTCTGCCGCAAAAGGAAGTTCATAGTTGATCACCAATGGCAGTGCTTCAATATCAAGACCACGAGCAGCCACGTCGGTCGCAACCATGACTCTTAGCTTACCGCTTTTAAACTCTTCTAATGCACGGTTTCTTGAACCTTGAGTTTTATCACCATGAAACACCGAGTTTTTAACACCATCAAGCTTAAGCTCACTGTGCAAATGCTCTGCGCTTTCTTTACTACTGACAAAAACTAACACCTGCTGCCAGTTATTACGCCCAACCAATTCCGACAATAACTCAGCTTTGCGGCGTTTATCTACCAAGTAAACTTCTTGCTCGATTTTACTGGCTGTTGGCGTCGTCGCAACGTTAATCCACTCAGGTTCAATCAACATTTTTTGCGCTAAAGTTTTAACGTCTTCGCTGTACGTCGCCGAGAAAAAGAGCGTTTGGTGCTCTGATGCCACCAGCTTTTTGACTCTTTCTATATCTCTAACAAAACCCATATCAAGCATGCGGTCAGCTTCATCAACCACCAAGTGGCAAACGTTAGACAAGTCCAAATCAAATTGACCAATAAGATCAAATAATCGACCAGGCGTGGCAACTAAAATATCAACCCCAGCGTTAACAGCTTTACGCTGGGGGTTCATGTTGGCACCGCCATAAACCGCTGCGGTTTTAAATGGTAAGAACTGCGCGTATGCCTGAATATTATCAGCAACTTGTATGGCAAGTTCGCGCGTAGGCGTTAACACTAAAACTCGTAACTGGGCGCGGTGTTCGTTGTCAGCTTCAATGTCTTGCACTGCCAATTGCTGCGACAATTTATTGAGTAAGGGCAGCGCGAAAGCGGCCGTTTTACCTGTGCCGGTTTGGGCGCAAGCCATGATGTCTTTTCCCTGCATAGCCACGGGCAGCACATGTGTCTGTACCTCCGTTAACGCTTGATAACCGCGTGCAGAGACCGCATCTAAAATATGGGAATGTAAATCGAATGCATCAAAGTTCATGGGTCGCTCAGTACAGGGAATAAAAGTGAGCGCGGAGTCTACCAAAAACACTGCGCAGAATATATAACCAAACGCGATGAACAGTAACATTGATTGCTTTAAAAGCTATTGAACATAAGCTAGATATCGTCATCTTTATGGTCGGTGATATTTGATTCAATCGCGAACCTTGTACCTAATGCCTCCTGTACCGGTTTTATGCAAGTGGTTTCAAACGTGTCTGCGGGGACTGGTTTTGAGTAGAAATAGCCTTGGGCATAATCACAACCTGCGTCCGACAATATCTGTCGCTGACTGTCTGTTTCAACGCCTTCGGCAATCACCTTCATGCCAAGCGCGTGCGCCATCACTATAATGGCTTCACACAAGGTGAAGTCATCACGATTAGTGTTTAAATTACGCGTAAAAGATTGATCAATTTTAATGTAGTCGATATCAAATTTTTTCAAATACGCTAATGATGAATAGCCAGTACCAAAGTCATCAAGCGAGATTTGCACGCCCGCAGCACGGTATTGTGCCAGTTTATTAAAAATGGCTTCGTTGTTATCGAGCAACAAACCTTCTGTGATTTCAATACAAATATCGTTACGCTTCAAATCCAGTGTTTTAAGCAAAGCGATCCAGGCTTCAACGCTATTACCTTCGTCTCTGAACTGTACCGGCGACTTATTAATACTTATTTGCACATCAACACCAAACTGCTCTCGCCATAGCGCACATTGGTGGGCAGCTTGTTGAAAGACCCAATCGCCTATCTCGACGATTAAACCGGTCTCTTCGGCAACTGAAATAAATTCGACCGGCGACACTACACCGCGCTTAGGGTGATGCCAGCGAATTAATGCCTCAGCTTTAATCGCATGGGTCTGCGCTAAACAAACAATCGGTTGATAATATAATTCAAACTCTTGATTAGTAATGGCCAGCCTTAAATCTTGGATTAATCGCATCCGATATTTGGCATTTCGCTGCATTGACGGGGTAAAGTAATGAAAGCGATTACGGCCAAGATCTTTTGCTGCGTACATCGCTTGATCAGCATGTTTTAATAACCCCTCAATCGTTGTGGCATCATCCGGATACAAGGTAATTCCAATACTCGCGCTAATATAGGCGATTTCGTCACCTAAATTAAATGGCTCAGCAATTTGTTTGAGAATGTTTTGGGCAACGCTATCAACGCCTTTTAAATCGGTACTGCCTGAAATAACCACAGTAAATTCATCTCCGCCTAACCGCGCCACCACGTCGGAGTCTCTTACACAGCTTTGCAATCGTTTTGCCGCTTCAGACAACAATAAATCACCGATATCATGGCCTAAAGTGTCATTCACCTCTTTAAAGTAATCGAGGTCTAAAAACATCAGTGCAAAGTGCTTTTCTCGTTTATCAGTGCGTAAAATTTCGTCGCGAAGATAGTCCAGTAGCATTCTACGATTAGGTAATCCGGTAAGCGGATCGTAATTAGCTTGCTTCCAAATAATTTTCTCGGCTCTTTTTTTATCGGTAATATCAGAAAATAACGCTACCCGGCGATCGCTTTGGGTTTCGGAGTCAACAATCGTGTTAAGGGTTAACCACACCGCAAACTCTTCACCATTTTTACGCTTTAGCCAGACCTCACCTTGCCAGCGACCGGTTTCTTCAACCGATAAATCCATCTGCTCGTACGCACTATGATTATTACGACTGCACTGCAATATTCTAATGTTTTGGTACTTAATTTCAGCTTGGCTATAGCCGGTAATATCAGTAAAAGCAGCATTGGTGTTAATAATCATGCCGTTCTCATCTTGTACGCTCATGGCTTCACTGCTGTTGTTATACACAGATGCAGCCAGCTTTAATGACTCCTCTACCCGTTTGCTGTCGGTGATATCTTCATGCACCCCACACATGCGCAATGGTTTGTTATTTTCATCACGACTCACTATTTTTCCGGTATCTCTTATCCAGTGAATTTTGCCTCGGTGCGAGTAAATACGGTATTCAATTTTATAATGTTCGCTTTGACCGCAGATATGGTTTTCAAGCGTGCTCAACACTCGCTGTTTATCGTGTTTATGCACCGCATTGACCCATAGTTTAGGATTGTCATTTAAAGTTTGAATATCACAGCCCAGTAGGTCTGCGCCATGTTGATTCCGCTCTATTTTATGATTAACAATATCCCAGTCCCAAAAGCCTAAGTCACTACTATCTAATACCAGCTCTAACTGCTCCTGGCTGGCTAGCATAGCTAACTCGGCTTGTTTCTGCGATGTGCGGTTTAATAGGCCAATAATCACCAACTCAACATCGTCACCTTTGCGTTGGCAAGCCACGGTCATATGGGTGTAGACCATTGACCTGTCCTTGGCTAATAGGCGGATATCAAGCTCAAACTCGTTGATGTCGCCGGCCAGCATCTGAGTGAATAGCTCCAAATGACGCTGTCGATCTTTTAAAAAAATCAGTTGCGACCACTCACATTGCAGTAATTCTGACTCTTCATATTGCAACATTTGGCACAAGTTTGGATTCACTTTGATCCACTGATGCTGACTATCAGTTATCGCAATGCCCATTGCCCCAACTTGAAAGTGAGACTTAAATAGCAGGTGGTCTTGGAGTTTTATTTTTTGATCTCTGTCCAACACAATACGTCGAGATAGCAACATCCCCAAAAAGACCGTGGTAACCGGAAAGATAATAAGAAAAGGTAACGCAAGCTGTTTTACCAGAATAAACGCGACATCAAGTGGCATAGCTAAACCACTTAGCAACACGAGAACATTGAGTAACAGACCAAATAACACTAGCTCAGTTAAACCAATATTACTGATATCACCTTTGCGATATCGACCCCATAGGTAACCCGCTAACCCAGACGAGATAATCGCAGCAATACCCGACCATACAGCTAAGCCACCTTCGTTGAGCCGAAATAAGCAAGTCATTAGCACTGCAACAAGAGTCGGGATGCCACCAAAAAAAATACCGGATATTCCCAAAATGACAGTTCTAGAATCAAAAAATACCCCGTCGCTATATTGCCATGGGGTCAACATCACTGACACGGCGATCACGCCAACTAATGCACCAATGCCAACTCGCCATAGCAAGTCAAACTGACGCCTACGACTGAGTGGGAACGCGTCAAAAACGAACACCATCGCAAGTAATAGAGCTGCATTTTGAATAAGCGAAAAGACTAAATTTTGTTCCATAAACAACTATTCATCCTGACGACCAATCCTCTGGAGAGTAATATCAGTCTAGCAGAATGAGAATTAATGCAATGTCTACCAAGCGCTTTAACACCGCCGAACTAAGCCTGTTAATGGGGCAACTGAACCTACCTGTTACTAATATACATTAGGCATAAATAGCTAGATTATTGAATTTAAAGCTATCGATGAATTGCCGCACACACAGACACAGCGAAGCTCGTAGGCCTTTATAAGTTCAAAAAATTACATAAAAGCCAAACGCATTAATAGCAATCTGGCTAAAGACGCGGGCAGTTTAGTTCAGCACATCAATACAAAAGGTGAAGTGGTTAACCTCAAACTGTCAACCACAGCTGGTAGGCTTTAAGGGCGTTACTTACGCTACGCCATGTTCCACTAAGGTCGGTTTAAGTAGGTTTTCATGCACTGGGCAGCGATGGCAAACCGTATCTAAAAATGTCATTTTTTGTATATGGGTAAGTTGAATGTCATCAATCATTGCATCCATCGTTACCACAAAGTCTATCGCTTTAAAGCCGACAGGGTCAGCCGAGGGTTTACCTAATAACCCAGCAGTATTGAGCTGTGCTTTCATGGCTACATCGAATACTCTAAGATCAATTTGCTGCTCTCTCGCCACCATTTTTGCAATAGTTGAAATACAGCCCGCAAGCGAAAAAATAAACGTCTCGAGTGGATTAGCCCCTTCATTGCCGCCGCTCGGTTGGTCGATCACTAATTGATGCTCACGTACTTGTGCGCTTACTTTCCAGCCCTCAGCCATATGAGTGTTAATTTCAATTGTTTTGTTTGCCATTTACATACCACTCCGTTGATAAACATAAATATAAAAAAATAAAGTCACAATACCACGTAAGCATCAGCGTCTAAAAATCCATATAGGTTAGCCGCAATTGATAGAGTAAAAAACATGACTCAGCCTATGGTAAGCTAACCCCATATTTACCACCTTAACCATTAGACCAACATCAATATGTCGACTAAAAAGCCTGTAAACTACAGCAAAACCTTTAATTTTGCGGTGCAAATTTATTATGAAGATACGGACTTTTCAGGAGTTGTCTATCACCCCAATTTTCTCAAGTATTTTGAACGAGCCCGTGAACACGTTATCGGTGCCAACAACTTAGCTAACCTATGGGGTGAACATGACTTAGGCTTTGCCGTCTACCGCAGTGACATGCTGTGTCATGACGGAGTGGAGTTTGCCGATGTGGTTGATGTAAGAACAAAATTCTATTTTGAAAGTAAATACCGAACGGTATGGTTACAAGAAATTTGGCGCCCAAATGCTAAAAAACCTGCAGTAACGGCGCAAATAGAGATGGTGTGTATGAATAAAAGTCGTCAAATGCGCCCAATGCCAACCAGCTTAATCGAGCTGCTTAGCCAGGCATTTAACGCGCCAATAACGTTTTAGCGACTCGTAACGTTGGCGCACAGTTGTGGCCACCTTACCTCAAGTTCTGTCGGGGTTAATGGTTTTGAAAAAATGTCACCTTGAATTTTATCGACTCCCATCAAAATGATAATGTCACGAATCGATTCGGTTTCAACCCCCTCGACAGTAACTTTAAAACCAAGCCCTTGAGCGAGCTTAATGCTCGTCCCCATGATATGCCTTGCATGTTCATCGCTATCTAAGCCTTCGATAAAGGCCTTATCAATTTTCACTTCATCAACAGGTAAATACTTCAGGTAAGCAAGCGATGAGTGACCGGTACCAAAATCATCAATCGCCACATCTACACCAATTTCACGCAAGGTGTTTATCGCAGCAATAGCGGTATCAACATCTTCCATCAGTCGGCTTTCAGTTAGCTCAACAGATAACGCATTGGCCGGCAGTTGATATTGCTCAAGCCTTGCTTGAATGTTTGCCGATATTGCTTGGTTCTTTAAATCTTGCGTTGAAATATTCACAGCAACTTGCAACTTAATTCCAGCCTTACGCCATTTAGCTTGCTGCAATACGACTTGGTCAAGTACCCACTGGCTGACCATTTCAATCATGCCTGCAAACTCAGCAAGCGGTATAAACTCAACCGGTGAGATCACCCCTAGCGTTTTATGCTTCCAACGCATTAATGCCTCAACTTGATTACAGCTGCCAGTATGACAATTTTGCTTAGGCTGATACACCATGTACAACTCACCGTCTTGTAACGATTTAGCAAGGCTATTAATAATTGATATTTCACGCAGTTGCACTACATCATCACCCGCTAAGTAATGGGCAATGTTTATATCTAACTGTTTGGCTTTTTTAAGGGCTAAGTCGAGTCGGCGCAATATCGTGCTAATGTCACCATGAAACCGCGCCAAGCCTAAATGCCCAAGTTGCAGGCGCACTGTAATTGGGCTATCGAACACCGTATAGGTTTTCTGCAAGTTATCAACAAGGTTAGATAATTCGGTTTCGGTGGTTTCAATGGGGTAATAAATAAGAAATTCATCTTCATTCATTCTTGCCACGCTGGCACTTTTCGGTAGGTTGGCAGTGATTCGATTAGCGATTTGCTTGAGCAGTTCGTCACCAAAGCTAAACCCAAAGAGGTCGTTAACATACCGAAAGCGATAGATATCTAATAACACCAAACACCCTTGCTTAAGTGGCATTAGCTCGGCTAGTTTTCGTTTCATACTTAAACGATTACCTAACCCAGTGAGTTTATCATGCTCAGCTTGATGTAACTGTTGTTGTAACTGCGTGACTAGCTGTTGTACTTGTAATAGATTTTGAGGGGCTGTGCCAATGTGCAAGCCACCAGCATCATGTTGATTTTTAATAAATTGGCACAAGCTTTCCTGCTGCCGATAAACGAGCACTAAGCGCCATAGAACCACTACAATGAGTAGAACTAAGACAACACAACTTAATGAAAGTAACTCCAATTTATCCATTTAATATGACTTTAACCGTTATAAAACCAAGGCTCAAAAATTGAACCTTATAAACCAATTAAAAGTAGAACCCATTAAAAGGCTGTTAAAAATTACCATCAAGCTCGTTTGTCCATCTATTACTATAGCTCAACCGGCACAATTACGGTGACCTATAAGCCACTTTAATCTAGACAGAACCTTAGCAGCACACGCAAAGTAACACTCCAGTTCAAGCTAGCAAATCTAAGGTATTGAAAGTAGGCCTATAGCAACTACCCCGTAATACAGCCGGGTAATCAGTATTTTAAAATGATTAACTTGTGTAGGTAGTTAATCATTAAGGTGGCAGTACAGCGGAGCTGTTGCAACATCGCAATATGTCACTTAACCACTTAATATCCTCAGAGAATTAATAGCACTTAATCGCGCGGCGATAATAAGATAAAATCACCGGCTTAAGCCGATAAGTGCACTAGACGTGCAAAATTACAATCTAGGGTCAATACTTAAGTGATGGCCTTAATATCGTCTAAATAGTGTAAAAAATGATACCAGTGTCACAAGGTTCTAATATAAAGGACTCAGATCGCCCCTATAGCCCTTATCATGTGCGGCTGAGTTGCTTGCACTCACTCCACGGCATTAAGTAAAATGCGCGGCCGTTTGCCGAATCCTTACCCGTTAATAGAGAAGTTATTATGTTTAAACCTGAACTGCTGTCCCCAGCCGGAACCATTAAAAATATGCGCTACGCCTTTGCCTATGGCGCAGATGCTGTTTACGCTGGTCAACCTCGATACAGTCTTCGCGTACGTAATAACGACTTTAAAATGGAAAACCTTGCGGCAGGCATAAAAGAAGCCCACAGCCTAAATAAAAAACTGTATGTGGTCAGTAACATTGCGCCCCACAATGCCAAGCTTAAAACCTACATCAGAGATATGGAACCTGTTGTAGCTATGCAACCTGACGCACTTATCATGTCAGATCCAGGGCTTATTATGATGGTGCGCGAAGCTTTTCCTGATCAAGTGGTGCATTTATCAGTACAAGCCAACGCCATTAACTGGGCGTCGGTTAAGTTTTGGGAATCTCAAGGCATTAAACGCGTTATTTTATCGCGCGAACTTTCACTCGATGAAATTGAAGAAATTCGTCAACGTTGCCCTGATATCGAGCTAGAAGTCTTTGTTCACGGCGCCTTATGTATGGCTTACTCAGGCCGCTGCTTGTTATCAGGTTACATCAACAAACGTGATCCAAATCAGGGCACTTGCACTAACTCTTGTCGCTGGAAGTACGATGTCCATGAAGCGAAGCAAACAGAAACTGGCGATATTGTTGCGGTTAACCCTGATGTACAAATTCAAACCCCAACACTAGGTGCGGGCCAGCCTTCTGATGAAGTCGTATTGCTGCAAGAAGCAGGCAGACCCGGTGAATATATGCCAGCGTTCGAAGACGAACATGGCACATACATTATGAATTCAAAAGACCTTCGTGCCATTCAGCATGTTGAGCGTTTAACTAAAATGGGCGTTGACTCACTGAAAATTGAAGGTCGTACCAAGTCTTTCTATTACGTTGCACGTACGGCTCAGCTTTATCGCCAAGCCATTGAAGACGCGGTTTCAGGTAAAGACTTTGACCGAACCCTAATGCACAACCTTGAAGGTTTAGCGCACCGAGGTTACACCGAAGGCTTCTTGCGTCGTCACGTACATGATGAGTACCAAAACTACGATTACGGCTACTCAATCAGTGACACACAACAGTTTGTCGGTGAGTTCACCGGCGAGCGCAATGACGCCGGCCAAGCTGAAGTTGATGTTAAAAACAAATTTAGCGTTGGTGACAGCATTGAAGTGATGACACCACAAGGGAATTTAACCTTTACCATTGAGTCACTTGTTAACCGTAAAGGTGAAAAGGTTGAGGCCGGTTTAGGCTCAGGACACTTTGTGTTTGTTGATGTGCCAGCTGAAGTCGATTTAGACAAAGCGGTATTATTGCGTAACCTACCACAAGGGCAAAATACCCGTAACCCACACCAAGCTGCAGATGCACCCGCAGCTAAATAGACAAGTTAAAAGGCGCGCAATGCGCGTCTTGAAAAGGTAATTAAGTAAATAATGGCATTATTAATCGACGATAGCTGCATTAACTGCGACATGTGTGAGCCTGAATGTCCCAACGACGCTATCACCATGGGCGATGAGATCTATGAGATTGAACCGCTACTGTGTACCGAGTGCAAAGGTCATTATGCTAAACCGACCTGTATTTCGGTTTGCCCAATCGACTGCATCGCAGTCGATCCCGACCATAAAGAGTCTGATGATGAATTGCTGGAAAAATACAGCATCATTACTGGCAAAACAGTTTAATCGGTTAGCGCATCAAGGTAAAAGCTGACAAAAAAAGGAGCTTAACCGCTCCTTTTTTATTGCCTTAACATTATTAAGCTTGCTGTGTTTCTGCTTTTTTCTGCAATATTTGTAGCGCCTCAGCCAGCTTTGCCACCGCAGTTCTTATCGCAACTGGCATGGCATCAAACTCAACACTTAGAAGTAAGTTTTTCACCTCTAAGCCCAGCTCAGTATCACCTTCGATGCATAACTTACGCTGAAAAAACAACGAATCGGGATCTTCTTTCGCTGCCGCAATTAATAATAATGACTTTGAGTCCCCTTTAAACGTGACTTCAGCACTTTGCACAGGACGGATCAACCAATTGCCGTTATAGCTCACCTCAAACGTTAACCCGAGGTCGTCAATATTAACCGCTACCCACCGCTCCGATAAAAAATCGAGCTCTTCGTCATCAGCCTGCTCAGCCAGTACTAAATCCAAAATCCGTTTTAAGAGTGCAGCCTTTAGTGAAAACGGTATAAGTACTAACGGAGTTGATAGCGCTTTGGGGCCGAAGTCTAAAATTTTACTCGCCATATCGCTAGTGAGTGTTCCTTGCATTAGAAAATGCTCCTTGGTAGAGATCGATAAACTGATGTTACCTAGCTTTTATGATCACAAACCTGTTTTATATCAAAAGTTTGATCTTCATTCCCTTTTACACTTCTGTAACCTATTACATGGAGCCAATATATGGAACTGTTGTGCCCCGCGGGAAATCTCGCCTCTTTAAAAGCAGCCCTCAATGCCGGTGCCGATGCTGTCTACCTTGGCTTAAAAGATGATACCAATGCGCGCGCATTTGCTGGCCTTAACTTTTCCACTAAAAAGCTGCAACAAGCAGTCGAGTTTACTAAGCAGCGTAATAAAAAAGTTTTCTTAACGATTAATACCTACCCTAAACCTGGTGAAGAAAACCGCTGGTACCAAGCCATTGATTTAGCCGCAGCCTCTGGCGTAGACGCACTCATTATGGCTGATATATCTTTGCTTGATTACGCCCACAGCCGCTACCCACACCTGCCTTTGCACTTGTCAGTGCAGGCCAGTGCCACCAATTTAGGCGCGCTCACACTGTACAAAGAAGCCTTTAATATTCAACGCGCCGTGCTGCCACGGGTGCTATCAATGAAACAAGTTCGAGATCTGTCTAAAGTCACCCCGGTTGACCTTGAAGTATTTGCCTTTGGCAGTTTGTGCATTATGGCTGAAGGGCGCTGTCATTTATCATCTTATGTTACAGGGCAGTCGCCTAATACCGGCGGCTCATGCTCTCCGGCAAAAGAGGTACGCTGGCAAGAAGAAAACGGCAGCAGGCTGACTTGGCTAAACGATATATTGATTGATAAATCGGGGATCGACGAACAAATGGGTTACCCCGTTGTTTGTAAAGGGCGCTATACCACCGCAGACAGTAAAAATCCCAACCATATTCTTGAAGCACCAACCAGCTTAAACACCTTAAGCTTGCTACCAGAGCTTGCCAAAGCCAATGTAGTGTCGTTAAAAATAGAAGGTCGCCAGCGCAGTCCAGCCTATGTCGAGCAAGTCACTCGAGTGTGGCGCAACGCAATTGATAGCTACCTCGCAGCCCCTGAAAAGTACCAAACACAGCCAGAGTGGAACGCCGCCTTAGCAAAAGTTTCAGAAGGGCAAACCACCACCTTAGGTGCTTACCAAAAAACATGGCAGTAGTTAGCTGGTGATAAAAAAGGAATACCAATGAAAGTATCACTCGGGCCACTACAATATTGCTGGCCAAAAGAACAAGTTACTCAATTTTATCAGCAAGTGGCTGACAGCAGCATTCCGCTGGTTTACCTCGGTGAAACCGTCTGCAGTAGAAGAAGACAATTAAAATTTAGTGACTACCTTGAGCTGGCCCATCTGCTGCGCAGCTCAGGTAAAGAGGTGGTGCTATCAACCTTAACGTTAATAGAGGCACCATCGGAATACACCGAGCTAAAAAAGCAGGTCGATAACGGCGAATTTATCATTGAGGCTAATGACATGGGCGCGGTACAAGCCGCTAAAGAACTTGGCCTGCCCTTTGTGTGCGGCCCATCGGTTAATAACTACAATCTCGCCACTTTAAACAAATTGCACCAATGGGGAATGCAGCGCTTTGTTATGCCAATTGAGCTGTCAAAATCTTGGTTAACAACGGTGATGCAAGCACAGGTGGCAAATACCGGAGCTGCGTTGCCATATGAAGTAGAAATATTTGGTCATGGCTACTTACCACTGGCGCATTCCGCCCGCTGCTTTACCGCAAAACAAGTTGGACTAACCAAGGATAACTGCCAAATTGCCTGCTTGGCACACACCAAAGGTTTACTGGCGCAAACCCAAGCACAGCAGCCGTTACTTAGGATCAATGGTATTCAAACGCAGTCAGCAAGTCAGGTAAATTTATCGAGTGATATTGCCGTCATGCAGCAGATGGGCGTGAATTATTTTAGAGTATCGCCAAGCAGTTTGAGCAGCATTGATTTAGCCGCTAATCTACTGACTAATCCACCTCTAACCGAGCCGTTAAGTTGTAATGGTTATTGGCATGAAGCGGCAGGATTAGCGCACTTATAGTTAGTGGCAGTTATATCTTAACCACATTAGCTGGTTGCTGGGCGCAAGCTCAGCATCACGCTTGAACTCCAGCTGACAAAGCTGCCCAAGCCAAACCATTCATAAACCGCAGGCCACCAAATTGTTGGGCGATTTCTTTCAACTAACATTTCATGGTAAAACGCGCGATCACCGTCCGTTAGCCAAAAACCCAACATCGGCGCAAAAATAAAAGTCCCCATGCTCACTAACGTCATCGCAGCCAAAATACTGGTCGTATTAGAAAACAGCTTTCCACGCCCCACAAACACATATAAGGCATAAAAAATGGCGCTTAAACTGCCAAAAATAAAGAACAATTCAATAGCAAAAATATGCAGTTCGTAGACATTAATCGGAAACAGCCCAACCGCCGATAAACATAAAAAAGCGGTTCCAAGGCTCACAAAAAAAGGGTATGACCAAGGTGAGTCGGCCACTTGCATTGAAAACAAGCAAAACAGCACTGCACTCAAGCTGCCAAAAAACAAGCCGCCATTAATCGCCACCGCATAAGCAGAGTGACCGTAATAACCGAGTTCACTCACCGTATGATTTAAAAAATTAAAACCACCACCGTTAGACGACTCAAATGTCAAAGCAGAGATCAACAAGCCAAGCAGTAGACCAACAATACTGAGTAGTCCAAATCCGAATGCGAGGGTTGATACTTTATTTTTTGTCCGTGCGACCATGTATGCCTATTAATATAATTCTAGCTGCATTGTCTAATATACATCGAACAAGCCGAGGTTAAAGAGGTACAGCTCAGGTTTTAACAAAATGCTCGACAACACTGCCCACAAACGCCTCACTATTGCTATAATCAACGACATCATTTTCCAAACTTTTCATGCTAAACAAGATAAATAGACACTTTAAAAGCATTTTCCATGTCGATAAGTCACATTTTTAGCATCTAAACTCGCCGCACTAGCCATAACACCTTACACCTGATACCAAGTTAAAACGCCAAAATGGCCAAGCTATACTTATTCATACCATTACTGTAATCCGCCTCCTCCCTATTTACGCAAAAAAAAACCGCAACAAAAGTGCATATCTACCCGCAAAGAAAAACTCACTCACGGTAAAACGGTTTTACTACACCAACTCAAGCGCACTAAAAATGACTAAAAAAAGCCCTTCAACTCACCCGTTAAGGCAAAAAGGCGGCACGGTTTTATGCAACGCTAACTATATTTCGGTTTTGCCCCAAAAAAAATCACATTGCAACTTGGACTGTAAACGTTAAATTTTAACAATCACTATGCCCGATATTCGCCAGCCAACTGCCTCAATTAATTAAGTCGCGTTGACTTTAGCGCGCCAAATAAATGTCCTACCAGAACTACCCTCAGCCACAACAGCTTAAATACACAGTAAAAAAATGTAAAAGCAAGCGCTAAGTTACGAGTTGTTCAACCAAATTTTAGTAACCAGCCTTAGTGTTAAGCACTAACAAAGCAACCCGCAACAGACATTTGATTAACATTACAGCTCGCATTCAACACATTGTTTTAAATATATTTATACGCTAAATTTTTTTGTGTTCTCACTACTTAATCCGATACAATATAATTAATCAGTTTGAGCTAATAACTATTCGCTAGCGCGATATAAATACAGATATACAGAGAATCGTTTTACTTAGATGTTTTAAGACGGTAACCTCGCCACTAACAGTTGAATGAATATTCAATACATTAATTGCTTAAGTACAAGCTCCGTTTACAGGCTGTAAAGCAGACCTCGATATTTAGGGTAAAAAAAGTGTCCGAAAAGAAAACCCACAACATTAAAACAATACTGACGTTTATTGTGCCGTCGCTAATCGGTTTGCTGTTATTTATGACACCAATTAGCTACCAAGATGCTATTACGATCCCAATCGCCATCATCTCTAAAGGCCTACAAGGCTTACTAGGTGACACGCTTGTGGCTATGGTTACCGCAATTATTGTGTTTACTGCATTGGTGTCGCTAATCGCCAAAATCGCCAAACCCAAGTGCATCATTGAAAACAGCTTCTTTAATACCCTGTTTAACGTCACTCCGGTATGGCTACTTATTCGCGTACTTGGAGCGATATTCGTTTGTCTAACCTTCTTTAATGTTGGCCCAGAAGCCATTCGTTCTGGTGGAACCGGTGCACTGGTCCTTAACGACCTCCTTCCGGTTCTGTTTTCGGTGTTTCTTTTTGCAGGCATGTTACTGCCGCTATTGCTCAACTTTGGCCTGCTCGAGCTGCTTGGCAGTTTGTTGACCAAAATTATGCGCCCGCTATTTAACTTACCAGGTCGCAGCGCTATTGACTGTATGGCGTCTTGGTTAGGCGATGGTAGCGTGGGTATTTTGATGACCAGTAAGCAATATGAAGCGCGCTTTTACACCCAACGCGAAGCGGCTGTAATTGGTACCACGTTCTCGGCAGTATCGATAACCTTTTCATTGGTAGTCATTTCACAAGTACAGCTTGAACATTTATTTGTACCTTTCTACCTAACCGTGTGTTTTGCCGGCTTTGTGGCCGCGTTTATCGTGCCAAAACTTCCGCCACTATCATGGAAAAAAGACCTCTACATTGACCAAACGCCACGTGATAAAGATGATGAAGTGATCCCAGCAGGACACGGCGTGTTCTCATGGGGGCTAGAGCAAGCACTCGTTAAAGCTTCACATGCCGGTGGGGTAAAACATACATTAACAGATGGCGTTAAAAACGTTGTCGATATGATTTTTGGGGTGATCCCAGTGGTAATGGGTATTGGCACTATCGCCCTTATGATTGCTGAATACACGCCAGTCTTTACCTATTTAGGCATGCCATTTATTCCGTTGCTTGAGCTGTTACAAGTTCCAGAAGCGGCTGAAGCGTCAACCACTATTGTGGTTGGATTTGCCGACATGTTCATTCCGGCTATTCTTGCCAGCTCAATCGAGTCAGACATGACGCGCTTTATTATTGCCGCATTGTCTGTAACTCAGCTAATTTACATGAGCGAAGTTGGCGCGCTATTGATGGGCAGCAAAATCCCAGTTAACTTCCTAGAGTTAGCGGTTGTATTTATTTTAAGAACCTTGGTAACGCTACCTGTCATTGCAGGTATCGCCCATTTGATTTTCTAAACCATTTACAGCAAACCTACACTTAAGCCGCTCACTAAACCTGAGCGGCTTTTTTTATGCTCACTTGAGTTAACACACCACAGCATAAAGCATGCTATAGCAGCGCTACACATAACAAAAAGGCCAACCTCAATGGCTGGCCTTACAGTAGTGATTGTGAGCCAACAACTAAAAGCGCGGCTCAAACCTCTGAATATGCCTCAAAAAAGCACCTCTATATACCTAGCTAAACACTAAATAGCCCAGCCGCCCATATAAAAAGCGACTAAACCAAGCGTAATAAGCAGTACACCGAGTCGTAATTTACGCCACTCACCACTACAAATACGGCCAATGACTAACGTAACAAAACCTAACATGATACCGGTAACAATGTTGCCACTTAACACAATAAATACCGCGCAAGTAAGACCCGCCATCGCATCGACTTTATCGGCAAAATCCAGCTTAGTTACATTACTCAGCATTAACAGGCCAACATACATCAGCGCCGGAGCGGTGGCGTAAGTCGGAACCAAGTAACTGAGAGGCGCTAAAAACATCATTAGTAAAAACAGTAAACCCACAACCGTTGCAGTTAAACCCGTTTTACCACCAGCCGCCGTACCGGCTGCAGACTCAATGTAAACCGCAGCAGGTGCGCCGCCGACAGCGCCCGCAACAATACTGCTCACCGAGTCAGATGCCAACGCTTTGCCACCATTAATAATATTATCGTCTTCATCCAACAGCTCAGCCTGCCCAGCAACTGCACGAATAGTGCCTGTTGCGTCAAAAATGGCGGTCATGACCAAAGCCAACACGATTGGCAATACCACAGGATTAAGCGCGCCCATAATATCAAGCTGACCAATAAGTGATGTTTCAGACATCAAGTCAGGCAGCGCAAACAAGCCTTGGTAAGTCACACTCGGGTCAAACACCAAACCAAATATCGACAACGCAATAATCACCAGCAAAATACCGCCCGGAACACCACGCTTTTCGAGGCCAATCGTCGCAGCAAGCCCCACAATAGTCGCAATAACCGGTAGGCTATGAATGTCGCCCAATTTAATTGGGAACCCACTATCAGACGACACAATTAACTGCACGCCGTTAGTTGCTATCAGCAATAAAAACAAACCAATACCAATGCCAGTTCCGTGAGCGACACCCTTTGGTAAATTTGTCAGTACCCAATGGCGAATTCCAGTCACGCTGACAAGGGTAAACACGACCCCCATTAGAAAAATTGCGCCCAATGTTACAGGTATTGATATCCCCTGCCCCAGCACCATACTAAATGCGGTAAAAGCGGTAAGCGAAATAGCGCAGCCAATTGCCATTGGCAAATTAGCCCAAAGCCCCATGAGTAACGAGCCAAACGCAGCAATCAAACAGGTCGAAATAAATACTGATGCAGGGTCAAAGCCGGCGGTGCCGAGCATGTTCGGTACAACAATCACCGAATATACCATCGCCAAAAAGGTGGTAAAGCCCGCTAGGACCTCACGTTTAACGCTACTGCCACGAGCTGTAATAGTGAAATAACGGTCCAAGAATGAACCAGTAGGTGTGGTGGAGCCAGAAAGAGTCTGTTCAGACTTCATAGTGATGTTACCTTTTGATCTCTTATATATGGGTTAACCAATAGACATCTATTGGCGACGCAGCTACGGCAGGTAGAGCCCCAAAAACAACTGATTTGGGTGAGAGATCCACTTAGCATTGGGCATGCTTGAGTGACCTGCGAGTATGGTGTCAAATACATGGGTAAAGCCATGTGTTTGCGCCTAATCTGGTAAAATTTACTCTTACCAACATAGCTTTTGTTGGCGCGAAGTTTACAGCAATCGCCAATAACGAAATAGGAAGCAGCTAACGTTTTGTACTACAAAAGTAAAATAAACGTTTCAAAATAGAACAGATTATTCTGCAATTAAAACAATGCTCTTGGGCGTGGTAAGCGCTTCCTCTCAATTATCTTTTGTGGCGTAGTTGAGTGCCAACTAGCGTACCTAACAAAACAAGCGATTACATGTAGCAACGCGGCTTTGGAAACAAGGTTACAACAAATAGCACTTGGGGTTCCAATTGCCTGCGGTAGGTGCTGGACAGGAAGCCTGAATGTCGTGTTCACAAGGATGTGAGACAATGCCCGTTGTGCAGCAGCGCCAGTGACACATTGTAAGTCCGTCCATGGAAGCTCGGCCATGACATCCATTTCATGCACGGTCACGGCCGCATCTGCACTGGGTTAGAAAAGTGTGGGAATTCAACCTCCAACTAAAACTTATCAAGCAAGCTTAGTCGGAGGGGGAGTTCGTGCCATTTAATGAAGGGTGTCTTTGTGTTTCTAAAATCCGTAAAACTTGCCGATAGCAGTTGCTAATAAGCTTCCTGCTGCACCAACTTTAACATCCCAAGCCGTTGAGGCTGCTTTTCCAACCATTTTGCCCATCCAATTCGAAACATCTGCTCCAAACTTACCTTCTTTTACTTCATCAGAAACACTGTCATTCTCAATAGATGTTTCAAGTTCAGCAATGTCTTCATCGCTTACTTTATGTTGTTTTAAAACCTCAATTAATGATGGAAAATCATTTTTATTAACAGAATTTTTAATCGTTTGAGTATTGGAATCGCCCACTACTATCGTGGCGTTATCACCAAATACAGCATTATTAAATAAATCACTCACTCCAACCTCCTTTGACCTTGTTTTCATTTCATCTGAATTCATTTCAGATGTGAATCTTTCAGAAAGTTCTAAAACAAAGTCTAATAATCTAGAATTTACCTCAGTTAATATTTGAGTCATTGCTCCGGCTGAATGTACTCCCCAAGCACTTTCCAAATGGTAGCTACAACCAAGGCCTTCTGACAAATGGGGATAATACTCAGGCGCAATAGATATACTTAAATGCTCCTGCTTGGAATATTGTTCAATGACCGCAATACCATCCATTAAGTACTTTGTATCCAAATGTTCACGCATTGCTTCATCTAAGTGCATAACAGGTAATGTTTGGTTTGAATAACTGCGTGCCATATTGCTGACATTACCCTTTATTGTTAAGTGGAGTATTCTATAGTCAGGAACTGATTCTTTTTCTGAGTATCCTTTTAACTCACCACTAACCCAATCTAATAACTCTTTTTCACCTAACTTATGAAGCAGTACTTTGGTCTTGAGTAATGCGACTTTTAAGTTACTTTCACCAGAACTCAGTAGCTCAATTATTTCTTCAATTAATTTCATAGGTCAACCAATATTGAATTAATGCATAACAGCTTACTCATTAGTCGCTCGATAACGTTCCAAGCAACTCGTTAACTTTTCAACAACTTATCACTGCTAAGGTATTGTTGCAAATAGATAATTTTTAAATTTGGGCTGCATAAATTGCCTTGTTGAGTGCGGAGAAAGAGAGCCTAGGGTGTTAGAAACACTAAGCCAGCCATTGTTAATCAATAACATAACGACCTCTATAACACACTACAATGCATGAGTGACCTTTCGTTTGATACAAAACAATGTTTGGCATGCTGCTAGTGGATTTTTCACTAAAGCAGCGCTTTATCAGGCAAAAATGGCGAATTTTAGGCGCGTGCTGTTAACTCGGTACTTTGACTGAGTTTGACTGAAAAGGTTTGGCTTGAATGAGGAGTGGAGTTTACTCTAGCGGCAAGTGCTGGCAGCTTTTTGCAAAATGCCGTCGGCGTTTTTCAAGGTGTTCTGAGTAGCGACTGAGCTCTTGCAATGTGCCGACTGGACCATGAAATAGAAGACCAAATTCAGCAACGATTTTGACCCAGTTGGCCGTCGGAATATTCAATCGATTAAAGATACTTTCGGCATTGGCAGATATTGCGCTGCGTTTATCATCACGCATAACTCTGCCTGTTTCATCAACCAATTCAAAAAAGACAAAGCCAGCCATTGTTAATCAATAACATAACGACCTTTAAAACAAACTGCAACGCACCGGCGCCCTTTAGTTTGACGCACAACAATGTTTGATATGCTGATAGTGGATTTATAGCTAAAGTAGAGCTTTTGGATGCGAAATGGCGAATTTTAGGCGCGTGCGGTTAACTCTGTGCTTTGACTGAGGAAGTGAGGCTTGAATTAGGAGTGGAGTTTATTCTAGCGGCAAGTGCTGACAGCTTTTTGCAAAATGCCTTCGGCGTTTTTCAAGGTGTTCAGAGTAGCGACTGAGCTCTTGCAAGGTGCCGACTGGACCATGAAATAGCTCACCAAACTCAGCAACGATTTTGACCCAGTTAGCCGTTGGGATATTTAATCGATTAAGAATGCTTTCGGCATTGGCAGATATTGCGCCGCGTTTATCATCACGCATAACTCTGCCTGTTTCATCAACCAATTCAAGGTAATCGCTAAGCACAAACGCGCTAACGTTTGCGCTTACCACCAAGTGCGCGTTTCTTGGCGCGTTGCCTTTGTGCCGCTTTACTATTTTTACGGCTAACAGGCTCGGCTTTGGTTAAGTCAGGCTCAAAGCCTGGTAACCATTGCTGTGGTAAACGTTTATCCAGTAACGACTCAACCTCTTCGAGTAACAGTGCGTCGTCTTCGCTGTAAAGCGTGATGGCTTTACCTGTTTTACCTGCCCTGCCCGTGCGTCCGATACGGTGAATATAATCTTCCGCTATAAAGGGAATTTCATAGTTGACTACGTAATTGAGCTCGATGATATCTAAGCCTCTAGCGGCCACATCGGTGGCCACTAACGCTTTAACGGCACCCTGTTTAAAGTCGTTTAATACTTGCTCACGTGCACCTTGGCTTAAGTCACCGTGAAATGCTTTAGCTTCAACGCCAGCGGCAACTAGCTGGCTGGTAATTTTGTCTGCCGTCTGTTTTTTACGGCTAAAAATGAGCACTTGTTGCCAATCATGTTTCTGGATCAAATGGCTGATTAATTCTGGTTTGCGGTCACTGTCGACGGCATAAACTATCTGCTCGACGCTATCGGCGGTACTGTTGGCTTTGTCGACTTCAATTCGCGCTGGCTGCTGCAACAGTTTTTTACTCAATGTATAAATAGCTTCTGAAAACGTTGCCGAGAACAGTAGGGTTTGTCGCTGTTTAGGTAGCTGTTTTAAAATGGCATTAATTTCATCCATAAAGCCCATATCTAACATTCGGTCGGCTTCATCAAATACTAGGGTTTTAAGCGTCATCAGCGACAACGAGCCGCGGCGCAGGTGGTCAAGTAACCTGCCGGGCGTGGCAACGACAATATCAACACCGCCGGCTAATTTCTGTGCCTGCGCGTCAATACTCACTCCACCGTAAATAACCGTGGTTTTTAAGCCAGTGTTAACACCATATTCCGTGACGCTTTTATTAACTTGCAGCGCAAGTTCTCGGGTTGGCACCAAAATCAATGCTTTAATAACATGTTCGTCAGCCTGCACTGTTGAAAGTTGCTGCAATAGCGGCAGGGTAAACGCGGCGGTTTTGCCGGTGCCGGTTTGCGCACTGGCCATGAGGTCTTTGCCACTTAATATAACGGGAATGGCGGCGGTCTGGATTGGCGTCGGTTGCAAGTAGCCTTTTTGGGTAAGTAAATTAAGTAAAGCATCGCTTAATGATAAAGATGAGAAAGACACCGGCACATTCCTTAAAGTCGTTGAAATCAGAGTCAGCTCCACCCAACAGCCCTCAGCACTGCAATATCTAGGCGCGCTCAAAGCTTGCTGCGGGTATCGATTGGGCCGAAGCTAGCGCGGCGCATAATAGCAGAAATAACCCGTTTGTTTTACCCGCCACGGCAAATCTAAACCGCGGCGACCGATACGCATGTGGGCAATGGAGTATTGAGCAAGCTGTGATGTTGTTCAAGCTATGGCGTGAATGGTTAGCAACATGCTGCACATTGCGCCTTAACGATACCACTGCCAATGTAAATGCCCACGCGCAGCATCTAACTCAGGCAATTTTACAGCCATTGACTGAGCGATACAGCAATGCGTAAACCAACGCGCTATAAGCAAACGAGCGTGATCTAGCTCACAAACCATAGCAAAGCGTAATAAATGAAATGCTAAAGTGACGTATTGGTCACAATATGCTCGCTTAAAAAAACGACAATAGCCGCTGGTTTTTTTTAGTCGTTATTGTTGGTCGTTTAGTGTTCGAGTTATCACAGCAAGCTTTACTTTGGGTTCAGGCATTAGGTTTTGTGTCGATGGCCATTGGTTGGTGGGCAAATGCCCAAATTAGTGACCAAAAATTATTATCCGGTAACCTATTAGCCGCAAGTTTAACCGCTGTACATTTAGGCTTACTCGGCAGTACATTAGGCATGATGACCCAGCTCCTTAATATTGGTCGCTTTGCAACTTGCCGTAGCGAAAAAGCCCGAAGCGGTTGGCGCATAGCATTACTACCGTTGCTGTTTTCAACGTTAGCGATTATCCAAGGCATTATTTGGGCTGAGCATTGGTCAGAGTGGGCGGCAGTATCGGCAGCAGTAATCATGAGTTACGCCCTGTTTCATTGCAGCCTAATTCGACTTCGTTATGCCATGCTTGTGAGCAATATTTTAAACCTAACGCTTTCGGTTTATTTACTATCTTGGTCAGGTATTATTTACCAACTCGTTACTATCGCCATTATTTTAAAAGGGTTACCTGCAATTAAACAGCAAGTTTGCGCTTTAAATCGGTCGTAACAGATTACAAAATCGATTAAAAAGGCCATTAACTGTTCTACTATTAATTGCACTGCACAAAGTGGTAAAGTGAAAAAGCTAACTTGTAAATTAACAAGGTTATCGAGGGGGTCATTATGGATGACAGACGTCAGTTTTCACGTATTTTATTTCTCAATAATGCGCAACTGCAATGCGATGATAAAACATGGCAAACTACGCTGCTCGATATTAGTCTAAATGGCGCATTACTTGAATTACCTCTGAATTTTTCACCAAGCAGTAAACAGCTCCTACTTAGTTTTTCTATCGCAGACTCTGACATTGTGGTGCATATGGAGACCGAGTTGGTGCATCAAAAAGACCATTTACTCGGCTTGGCTTGTCGTCATATTGACGTTGAGAGTATTAGCAACCTCAGGCGGCTAATCGAGCTCAACTTGGGTGACGCTGATATTTTAGATCGGGAGTTAGCGCTATTTATTGATATGCACAACCATGAATAACGCTGTATTCATGGTTGGTTAACACCGACTAACTCACGACTAGGGTTTAGCTAATTGATTAGCTCCATGAGCTCGTGAATCGTTTTAACCGAATGGATCGTAGCGCCCAGTCCTTCCATCGATTTATGGTAATTTCTGAAAGGAATATAAATTTCAGTAAAGCCGTGCTGCACCGCTTCTTTTACCCGTGGCACTCCGCTGTCAATGGGTCTGACATCGCCGTTAAGGCTCAACTCCCCCATAATGCACGTGGTTCTTGGTACGATAAAATCATTTAAGCTGCTCAATAAAGCCGTTACTAGCGCTAAATCGATACAGGTTTCTGACTCATCAATTTTTAACCCACCAACCAAATTAAAGTAAGTATCGTGGAATATTTTGGTTTTAGTGTGTTTGCGTAAAATACCTGTCAGCATTTTAATCCGGTTCATGTTCAAGCCCACACACACCCGCTGTGGAAACTCGCCTTCTGTTTCAGTGGTTAAGCATTGGATCTCTAACAGTAAATTACGGTTGCCTTTGCGGATACAAGTAATTGCCGCGCCAGCTGAGTCGGTACTTGAACCTGACAGAAATATTTCACTGGGGTTGTCGACACTTATCATGCCGCGCTCAGTCATTCTAAATATCCCCACGGTATCAACATCACCAAAACGGTTTTTATTGGCTCTGAGCGTGCGTACTTGGCCGTCATTGCACTC
Source organism: Shewanella youngdeokensis (assembly GCF_033180165.1). Taxonomy (GTDB): domain Bacteria; phylum Pseudomonadota; class Gammaproteobacteria; order Enterobacterales; family Shewanellaceae; genus Shewanella; species Shewanella youngdeokensis. The sequence goes on along the minus strand of NZ_CP136522.1, from coordinate 980,691 downwards.
GATATGAGTTAGGCAATCCACAATATGGATAAGGGTTTGTGGCCCAGCGGTTTCATTGTTTTTATTAACGTGCGCCACTAAAAACATCGTCACATTGTTTTGCTTACAATACTGGGTCAAAGCCTGAGCACTACCCTTAACCTGAGACGGCGAGCCAGGACTACCGTTAGCCATTTCGGTAACAACGGCTTGAATCGAGTCAATCACCGCAAACTTGATTTTTTTAGCCTCTAGCTCAGCAATAATAGCCTCTACGCTCGTTTCAGCCATCAAGTAAAGATTGTCTTCATTGTAATCGAGCTTTAAGCGATTTACGCGGTTCTTGAACTGCGATAACGACTCCTCTGCGGTACAATACAGCGAAGGCATAAGCTGAGACATACGCGACACCAGATCTGACAACAGCGTGGTTTTTCCGGCGCCGGGATCGCCCGAAATAATATTGACCGAGCCCGTTGTCAGGCCACCACACAATACTCGGTCGAGTTCGCCAATGCCGGTTAAGTTTTTTTGCGCCTCTACCTCTTGGATTTCGGTTAACTTTTTAGAGCCACCACCAATAGAGCCGGCGTAACCTGACGTGGTCGCACTGGTGGGTTTAGCAACTGACATTTTCAGTTCGCTGATGGTGTTCCACTCTTGGCAGGCACTACATTGCCCCTGCCAACGCGGAAAGTCTTGACCACATTCATTACATACGTATGCTGTTTTATTCTTTGCCATGTTTGTTTCTAAATAGTATAAAGTCGATAAGGTAACGAGATTTTCAGTCGATAATTAACAGTACAAATAAAAGCACCTCGGCACCCGCTTAAAAAGCGTACTGAAATAACGTTCATTCCACAAAAATTTACCTATGAGCCTATCAGCCATTGGTCCAATAAGCATCCAAAAAGAAGTGATAGATGAGCATAGACTTACATAATGCGCTAATCGAACAACTAAAGCCTTTACTCATGGAACCCAATTTCCAAGAATTATTCACGCAGCTTACCGCAGAAGAAACCAATTCGACTCGATTTCTCCTTAAAATGGAGCTTAATCGACTTTCTTCAGACTGCACCAGAGTAATTGATTTACGTAATAAAACAGAATTAAAGTGCGAAGAATTTACCTTTGGTGGCCAAAGCCACTTTATTGATGCCCCATCAAAAGCCAACTTTTTAGAAGCGTTAGCTCTTTACCGCGAACAATATACCTTAGGGGTTTACGAGCAGGTCATTAATGCACACAAAGCCCGCATTCAAACGGTGCGCACTAATGCTGCAAACGTATCTGAAACAACCATAGATCCATATATTGCCCAAGGCATTGTACTGGGTAGCTATTTTGCTCGTAGTGAAGAACGCATGAACTACAGCATGAAAATTAGTGTGTCTCAGGGTGGGCTCGAATATATTGGCATTACCGTTGATTTATCGGTTAATGGTGCTCGTATTCGCTTACCCGCTAAACATAGCCTCAACGACCAGCAAGCAATAAAAATTAAACTGCTAGAGCTCAGCGATGAATATTATCACCAAGATCTGCAACAGGGTGTTGAATATCAAATTATCGATATTGAAGGTAATTCGGAGCATAGCTGGCTTAGAGTCAAACGGATCTCTGGTAGTGAAGCGTTAGCCGAAATGCTAGCCAAGTTGATTAGAGGCTATAAGTTTCGTTATAAAGTCGATACTAACGATGTGCTTGTCACCGCTAAAGGCTTAGGGTTTGAACGCCATTATTTACCTCACACCCCGCATTTACCACTGTTTGTTGAAGACCTCAATTTAGACAATATAGATGAAACAGTATCGCCAAAATACCAAATAACGCATAAATTGCTAGGCCGTGATAACCAAGCTATCTCACAATATTTTAAAGATGAATCTGGGGTAAGTCAGCTCAACGCAATGCTAACACCGTCGCGGCTTAAGGCCTTGCTTACCGCAGACGAATTTAGCCCACACAGCCAATTTTTTTGTTTTACTTTTCAAGCCAATGGCGGGCGTTACTTTTATTCAGCAAGCCTTGCCGAGCTAGAAGAAAAACAGCTAAAAGCCTTATTCTTTCGTTTTGCCTCAGCCAAGCCAAGTTGGCGCGTGTTTCATGTTGCCTACCAAAAGGTAGACCATAAACAAGCATACAAAGCCAGCTTGCTGCCTGGTGATGACGCCAGCTATAGCTCATTAACTGAGGTCCAACTGGCAGCCTTTACTCATGTTTTACAATTGATTGATGTCACCAATGACAAGATAAAAGACCAATATCAAGCATGGCAAGCCAGTAGCGACAACGTCAATGGACTAAAAGTTTTTGGCCAACAAAAACTTAAAAAACATAATTTAAAGCAAGTTTCAATGCAGTTTAGCGAACGCCGAAATGAAGCCCGTTTTGCCTTTAAAACGATGGTGACGTTAACCCAAGGTGAGGTGACGACTAACGCATACACGCAGGATATTTCAAGTCGAGGATTACAGCTCACCACCGATACGCCTATCGAGTTAAACCCCAAAATGCCAGTTGGCTTGAGCTTTCCTAAATTGCAAACGATTGCTGGCAAAACCAACTTGCAGCACTTACCGTATCGCTTAATACAAAGCCGCGATAAAGGGGGCACGATGCACCTATCGGCACAAATAGGCCATACTCCACACGTAGGCGTTGAATTTTTAAATCGCTTAATAGACCGCAATCGCGATCGTTTTGAAAAGCTCACCGACAATAACGAACAAACTAAAGAGCTTGCCGACGGCATGAAAAACCTGTTGATGCGCAAATTGGTGTCGGTACCCTTCTATTTAGAAAAAACCGTTAAATCGGCTTATATTTCCGCAATTGGTATTGGTAAAGAGCAAAACCCTATCGCCAACACCTTTGCCACCGGTAATGAAGCACCGCTTGAATACGACTTATCCCCTTTGTTTGATGAAGGCAAACTAAAACGCGACATCATAGCCCCTATCAGATTGATGAAACCCCAAACGGGACTTGAGTTTTATGAGGTTTACGTGCAGATATCTAGGCTTTCACAGGGTAAGGTAAAAGTGCGAGGGCTAACCGAGTTTGACCTAACAGAACGCAAGCAGTTATTGCACTTTATTCAACAAAGCCAACAACTAGGTGACTTTTTAACCTTACGGGTTTATCGCGGTGCCACAGCTAAACCGGACTTAAGTTATATTCGCCGCGAGTTGGACTATATTCGTGTTCACACGCAGCACAAAGCCAAAAAGCTGGAAGAAAAACTGTGGCACATTATTGGGGTTGGCGAGCTGCTTGATATTACGCAAGAAGTGCTGTTGCGCTTCCCAGAGCTTGATGGCAACTCTTAAGTTAACGCCATTTAGTCACCTAACCTGAACAACGAAAACAGCCCAAGCATTGCATGGGCTGTTTTCGTTGTATTGACCACAAACAGCAGTCGATACTGATTCTAAATCACATTGTTATACTCAGCTCTGATACCAGTCCAGCACCCGCGGAAAGTGGTCTTTTACTGCATCTTGGTGAGTGAGCATGCCGGCGTGGGTATAGTCATGTTTAAACCCGTGTTGACGCGATAACAGCGTGTAATCTGCTGTAGGGATTTGGCACTCCAACATCATTCGTTTTACATCGCTTGGGTTACCCAGCACTTTATCGCCTTGTGCTGCAATAAACCAAGAGCGTGGCCATTTTGCCTGCTTAGCAGCAAGGCTATAATCAAAGCCATCATCATGATCAATCCAGTAACCTTGCACCCAGTCAATGGTTTGTAAAAGTGAACTTTGCGATTCATTGTCCATACCAATTCTTAATTTTTCGGCGGGCAAATAGCCGCGATACCGAGCAATTAATGGCGCGATTTTGTTCCACACTAAATCAACTTTAATCCACTTACTTAGAGATTTAACTTCAATGCGGCGCTTACTGCCAAAGGTAACCAGTGAGGCTACGGAGTGTTGTAAATATTCAAAACGAGCAATCGCGCTCGCCATTAGTACCCCGCCCCACGAATGCCCGCACCAATGTACGGTATCTGCATTCGGGTGTAGTGACAAAATATACTGCTGAATAAGCGGTAACTGCTCGCGGATCACTTCTCCCTGACCAGCACTAAACCCTCGACCAATTTTAGGTGTACTACTGCCACGGCCCGAAGTATCAAGTACATAAACCACCACGCCGGCGGCCGCTAAATAACAACCTAGCCCCTTGCCTGATTCACTATAAAACACCCGCCCATTAGACATCGCCCCATGTAACATGAGTAGCGGTGGCTTAGTCATATCCGCATTAACCGGGGTTAATACCCTTAAATGAAGGTGACCATAATTGTATGGCACATAACGCGATGTTTGCTTGATATTCATACTACGGCCTCCTTGTTAACGTTTAACGTACGGAGGTCTACGGCAAATAACAAGAGCAATAACTCTAATAAAAACCGCTAAAACAATGCCGGTTTAAAAGGCTATTTCTAATCAATTAGATGGCTAATGATTTAAACAAATAAAAAAACCTACAACAGCTTGCTGTTATAGGTTTTTAATTACAATGCGTTACTCACATCTATTGCAGCTGAAATAAATAGGGCAAGACTTTTAGATTTAGCTGGCTGATGGTTACATCTGCCGCTGCCGCCAATTTAGGCTTAGCGTGGTAAGCAATGCCAAAGTCGGCAGTGTTGATCATGGGAATATCATTTGCACCATCGCCAATGGCCACACTTTGCCCTGCCGCTATTTGCCACTGCTGCGCGCAATTTAGCACAGTATCGGCTTTAAACTGAGCGTCGACCACTTGGCCTGAAACCGTGCCAAGTAGCTTACCATTGGCAATGTCGAGTTGATTAGCAAAGGCAGCGTCAAGATCGAGTAGTTGTTTGAGATGATTAACAAAAGGAGTAAAACCGCCCGAAGCGACTACCGTGCGCCATTGGTATTGTTTGAGTATTTTTATGGTGTCGGTTAAACCAGGCATTAGCGGCAATTGCTCACACAAACGAGCAATGATACCTGCATCGGCGTCGGTTAACTTGGCTACGCGCGCGCGTAAGCTTTCTTCAAAGTCGAGCTCACCTTGCATGGCTTGCTCTGTTACCGCCGCCACTGCTGCGCCGACACCTGCCATTTCAGCTAACTCATCAATACACTCAATTTCAATTGCGGTAGAGTCCATGTCCATGACTAGCAAACCAGGTCGGTTGAGCACTGGCGCGTCAGGCTTAATATCAAAGACTTCTAGCTGCGGCAATAATGCTAACGAACTAAAATCCACAGGCTTTGCTGCGCACACTTCAACACAATTAAGGTTAGTGGCACGAGCGATCTGCGCCAGACTGACACTTTGCCCCTGCGACAACAATAAGTGTTCCAGGTGAGTAAGCTGGTGCGGCTCAGCGGTAATAATGCGGTATCGAAAGTAACCCGTTTGGAAATCCGTCTCATTGTGGCGAGAAAATCCTTGTTTCCCACAATTAAAAGTCATGCTACTTTCACTCTTTAGCCATTCAAAAACAGTAGATTGCGCCGAACTTTCCATTAGTTATGATTCTCCAACTACCGAGTACCGACATAATCAATTATGATTAAGTAAGTACATTACAAATTAAGGGTTTCAGTGTTTTATTTAAAAGGCCTAAAAAAGAGCCATCGAATAAGCAGGATTTTGCAGATCCTTATCGCGATTGCATTATTCATTGGTCTGGATCAGTTGTGGGAAACTAGCCTACTACAAGGTCAGCAGCTTCTAAAGTCCCAAACTGAAAAGATGGCACGATTATTAGTACAACAAACCGCTTATGGTGCGGCGCCAGCGTTGCAACTAGAAAATGATGAGCAGTTACAATGGCTCGCAACTGCCTTAGTGCTCGACCCTAAAGTGATGTCTGCCAGTATTTTTAGTGAAGATGGCGTGAGGCTGTCTTTTGCGCAAAGCGTGACAGATGAAGACTACGAGCCCGGCTCCGACGAAATGACCTTATTGCTTAAGCAATACCCTCCATATGTGGAGGCGGTTTCTCAAGATGGACAAAACTTAGGTTATATTGAGGTAAGGTTAGAACCTAGATACTTTTTTAACGAGATAAAAGAAGCCCATCAGCTCAATATGGAACAACAGCAAATGATGTTGATCATAGCGGGATTGATTGGCATGTTGCTATCGCGGGCGTTGTCTTTTAAACGTGCTGATTTTGATAGACGTAAAGCCAAAGTACGATTAAGGCAATTGCTCAGTAAGCGCAACGAAAAGCTCAGGCTAAAGCAAGAAAAGCAACAACGCAAAGAGGATGCTAAAAAGGCCAAGGCCTCAACCAATAAACCCGATACTGACGTGGGGTAAAATCACCACTGCGAAGGCTCAGTAATAACGATTGCGCACAAAAAAGCGGACCTAAAGGCCCGCTTTTTTTGACTCAGACGCGGCAGTAGCAGCAGTCTTTAAAAGTGCTAATTACAGAGTAAGAGCAGCTTCTAATGTCATTTCAATCATTTCGCTGAACGTAGATTGACGTTCATCAGAAGTTGTTTGCTCACCGGTACGGATGTGATCCGAAACAGTACAAACACACAATGCTTTAGCACCAAACTCAGCTGCAACGCCGTAAAGGCCTGCCGCTTCCATTTCAACACCTAAAACGTTCATTTTTTCTAGTACGTCAAACATTTCTGGATCTGGCGTGTAGAAAAGATCAGCAGAGAAAACATTACCAACACGGAACTTAGTGCCTTTAGCTTCTGCAGCTTTAACCACTGCAGCTAACAAGCTGTAATCAGCGATAGCAGCAAAGTCTTGGCCTTTAAAACGTAAACGGTTAACGCCTGAATCAGTACAAGCACCCATGCCGATTAGTACGTCACGTACTTTAACGTCAGTGCTAACAGCACCACAAGTACCAACACGGATCAGGTTTTTAACGCCGTAATCTTTAATCAATTCAGTTGCATAAATTGAGCAAGATGGGATCCCCATACCTGAACCCATAACAGAAATACGTTTACCTTTATAAGTACCCGTAAAACCTAGCATGTTACGTACGTCAGTCACTAGCTCAGCATCTTCAAGAAACGTTTCAGCAATGTACTTAGCACGTAGTGGATCGCCAGGAAACAAAACTGTTTCGCCAAATGCACCGTCTACGGCATTAATGTGTGGTGTAGCCATCAGAAAATCCCTATATATTTTAGGCTGTAATTTATATTACAGCCTTAGTTTGTTAGCGCCTCAATAGAGGCACCAAATCGTAAGTTAATACTTATGAACCAATAAATGATTCACCATAATCCATCGCTTCAAGTTTAAAGTAGCTAGCCATCGACTGACCCATATCAGCAAAGCTATGGCGTAAGCCAAGCGAACCAGCCTCAAGACCCGCACCATAAGCTAGGACAGGTACTCTTTCACGAGTATGGTCGGTACCAGGCCATGTTGGATCACAACCATGGTCTGCAGTCAGTAGCAAGAAATCATCTTTATCAAGCAAAGCTAAAATTTCAGGTAAGCGTGCATCAAAATATTCCAGTGCACGCGCATAACCAGCAACATCACGGCGGTGACCGTAATGTGAGTCAAAATCAACAAAGTTGGTAAACACTATGGTGTTATCACCCGCTTGCTTAACTTGTTCTAGTGTTGCGTCAAACAGTGCTTCAAGCCCTGTCGCTTTAACCTTTTTAGTGATGCCACTGTGAGCGTAAATGTCGGCAATTTTACCAACACTCACCACTTCACCACCGGCAGCTTTTAATTTGTCGAGTACAGTTGGTGCTGGCGGCTGTACAGCATAATCACGGCGATTACCTGTACGCTCAAAATCACTTGGACCCGTACCTACAAATGGGCGCGCAATAACACGACCAATATTATAATCAGCAAGCTCTTCACGCGCAATAATACAAAGCTCATAGAGCTTTTCAAGCCCAAAGCTATCTTCATGACACGCTATCTGGAATACAGAGTCTGCCGAGGTATAGAAAATTGGCTTTCCGGTACGCATGTGCTCTTCACCGAGCTGTTCAAGAATAACAGTACCCGATGAGTGACAATTACCTAAAAACTCAGTCAGACCTGCACGTGCTAAAATTCTATCAGTCAGCTCAACAGGGAACGAGTTGGTTAGGTCATTGAAATAGCCCCATTCGTATAGCACTGGTACACCGGCCATTTCCCAATGCCCACTCGGAGTATCTTTACCTGAGCTAAGCTCATCAGCATAACCGTAAGCACCAATAACATCGACATTATCGCCAAAGTTTGCAGGGAACTGACCGGTGCTTTCTTTAGCCGCATGACCTAAACCAAGGCGAGCTAAGTTAGGTAATTTTAACGGCCCTTCTCTACCCTCATTGGCTTTACCGTCAGCACAGGCTTGAGCGATGTGCCCAAACGTATTTGAACCTTCGTCACCAAAAGCTTGGGCATCAGTTGCAGCCCCTACGCCGAATGAATCTAGCATCATGATTATAGAACGTTTCATATACTGTGCTCCGTTAGAGATCTGACTCGCGAATATAGCGGTATATCTCTGGATTTTTGTCTGGTTTACTATCGCCAATGTGAATTGCTTTTTTTACTGCAGCTTGTGCTTCAGCAAAGGCATCTTCAGATTGAGCATGAATAAATGCAATGGGCTTATCGGCGCTAACTTCATCACCCAGCGCGCACATTTTAGTGAGTCCGACACTGTAATCAAGCGCGTCACCAGGCTTGCGACGCCCGCCACCTAAAGTGACAACGGCAAGCCCAAGCTCACGGGTATCCATGCCTGTCGCAAAACCTGCTTGGTCTGCATAAACTGGACGAATTATTTTTGAATCTGGTAAATAGGTACTGTAACGCTCGACAAAATCAGCAGGGCCACCAAGGCCTGAAACCATTCGACCAAACACCTCTGCCGCTTTACCGTTATCAAGCACTGCATTAAGTTTAGCACGAGCCTCAACTTCATTGCTGGCAATGCCACCTAGAATCAACATTTCAGCACAAAGCCCCATGGTGACTTCGTAAAGACGCGGGTTACGGTATGCACCTGTTAAAAAGTCGATCGCTTCTTTTACTTCAACGGCATTACCTGCACATGAAGCCAATACTTGGTTCATATCGGTTAATAATGCGGTGGTCTTTGTGCCAGCACCATTAGCTACCGCAGTAATGCTGCGTGCTAGCTCTTCAGAGGCTTCGTAGGTCGGCATAAACGCACCCGTACCAACTTTGACGTCCATAGCCAAGGCATCAAGACCTGCTGCAAGCTTTTTAGACAAAATAGAAGCTGTGATGAGTGAAATAGATTCGACTGTAGCGGTATTATCACGAATCGAATAGAAACGTTTATCGGCAGGAACAAGATCGCCCGTTTGGCCAATAATTGCCACGCCAGCGTCTTTGACTACTTTACGAAACAATGCGCTATCAGGCTCTGTGTTATAGCCTGGAATAGCATCAAATTTATCAAGCGTGCCGCCGGTATGACCCAAGCCACGGCCAGAGATCATCGGCACATAACCACCACAAGCAGCAGCCATTGGGCCCAACATCAAACTAATGACATCCCCCACACCACCGGTTGAGTGCTTATCAATAATAGGACCATTAAGGTCAAGGGTTTGCCAATTTAAAACGGTGCCAGAATCACGCATTGATGTGGTCAGCGCAATACGTTCATCCATATTCATGTCGTTAAAATAAACCGCCATGCCCAGCGCCGCAATTTGGCCTTCTGAAACCGTGTTGTTAGTGATGCCGTTAACGAAGAATTGGATCTCTTCTGTAGAAAGGGTTTCAGCATTACGTTTTTTTCGAATAATTTCTTGAGCTAAAAACATGTACTACCTCCAAGAATGCAACTGAAACCCGTCTACAGGGAAAGCATGCAGTCTTCAAAAGGGAACAAAAGTCGTAATAATGTTACATATTAACGGACTTTTGATACACCTTATTAGATTTAGATCACACTTAACCACAAGTTAAATCAGTAACGATTAGTAACCTTGTGGGCCTTTTGCTGCATCGCCTAATTCAAGTGTATGCAGTAAGTTAGTAAGCAAGCTAGAAGCTCCGAAGCGGAATGTTGCAGCAGTTGCCCAATCATCACCTAAAAGGCGACTTGCAACGTTTAAAAAGTCAGCTGCAGCTGCAGCATCACGTACGCCACCGGCTGGTTTAAAGCCTACTTTGTTATTCTTTTCACTGATCACTGTCATCATAATTTCAGCAGCTTCTAGTGTTGCGTTAACCGCCACTTTACCCGTTGAGGTTTTGATAAAGTCAGCGCCAGCATCAATCGATAGTTCAGAAGCTTTACGAATAAGTGCAGGATCTTGCAATACACCTGATTCAATAATCACTTTCAAAATAGCGTCTTCACCACATGCTTCTTTACACGCTTTAACAAGTTCAAAACCTACAGTCTCGTTACCAGCCATCAATGCGCGGTAAGGAAAAACCACATCAACTTCATCTGCGCCATAAGCAACAGCAGCACGAGTTTCAAGCACGGCAATTGCTATGTCATCGTTACCATGTGGAAAGTTAGTCACGGTAGCAATCTTGATGTCATCGCCACCAATTTCGTTCAGGGTTTTACGGGCAATAGGAATGAAACGTGGGTAAATACAAATCGCAGCGGTATCGCCAGCAGGTGTCTTTGCTTTATGACAAAGATCGATTACCTTTTGATCGGTATCGTCGTCATTTAGCGTTGTAAGATCCATAAAACTAATGGCTTGTTGTGCTGCTTTTTTTAAGTCGCTCATAATAGCTCTCCGAGACATATTCAAATATGAAAGATTTGATAGTAATTTGTCGTATGGCAGTGCTTTGGGCTGGCTTTATTTTGATTGTCTTTTGGGCCGGGCCTTCGAGCATTGCCGAACCTTAAATGATGAATAATAGTAGATAATATTCAGTTTAAGGGCATTATTCAGGTATCCAAAATTGCCATAACATTGTATTGCAACCATCCTGACACGAGTGTCACGACTTGAATCCATGAAGACCGGGAAGGGAGATGAAGTCTACCTTTCCGCGAAAAATCCATTTTAGCGCGTAGTAAATCTTATATCATTTTAATTAACGCTTACGTAAGCAGAGTGACGATAAATCAAGCATGCTTACGTAAAAATTAACAACTAACTGCATTGTTTGAAAATAATTAGAGCCGCGATACATCGCGGCTCTACCAAATACTTAGCTAAACTTTAAGCAATTACTTAAAACTTGTAAGTTGCTGCAAAGTAATGAGCAAAACCGCTAGACTTAAAGCCTGCAGAATCTTCGATTAGGTAAATATCATTGTATGCTTTTAAACCGTAACCAAGTGCAAAGTTCTCTGAGTGCCAGTAAATACCATTATACATTGCACCACCAGATGACGTTTGAGTAGTCGAGTAATCATCGTCACTTGCGAATTGGTAATCTAGGTAACCCTGGTAAGAGATAAATGAACCGTTGTCGAAGTTCATGAAAGGCTTGAACCAGTTCATAGAGAATTGGTAACCATTCCAGTCTTTAGCTTGCATCTCGTAGTACTTGTATAGGTTCATGCTTACTTTACCTACCCAAGGAACCATTACGTCTGCACCAATACCGATTGAAGCATTATTTACATCGCCAGCACCTTCACCGTAAAGGTTTGCGTCACCGCCACCCCAATGGAATAGTGTAGAGATGTATACTTCTTGGATTGGGCCAACTGATAGGTCCATACCTGTCATCGCATCTACAGAGAAACGAGGGTTAAGCTTCATGAATATTTTTGGGGTACCAGCTTTGTCGCTATCAGTACGCTCACTTGGGTTAAATACATCGACATAACCATACATGTCAACGATGCCAGCACGGCCACCAAATTCAAGCTCTAGGTAATCATGGCTGCTTTCGCCAGGAAGCTCATCTACTGCGTACATGTAGTTGAACTGCATCCAGCTGTAGTCACCAGCATGGATATCTTCGCCACGATCTGCAGCGAAAGTCGGTGCAGACATAGCAGTTGTTGCAGCTAGCGCGGTAGCTAGTGCGATACTTTTAACGTTTTTCATCTTCAACCCCATTTTATGGTTTCTGCTCTACTTTATGCAGAGTCAGCCTTTCTTTTTGTGCCGCGTATTCTACTTAATTTCCATCAAACATCAACATTATTAATGTAAAAAACAGAACACTAAGTTTTAACAGGAGAACGAACAACGTTAACATCGCCAACAAACCAATGATTACATGACTATTAATTAGCCTAAACTCTGCAATTCACGCTTTCAGTAAACAAGCTTTAACCCAAAACATTGTTCAATTTAATCGACATCCGCTATTAGATAAGCTGAAATTGCAATCCAATGCCTGTGCCTTAAATGCTTACGCGAATATAAATGTAGACAATTTTCTTGTTACTCACCACTTCGCAGCCATAACACAAATGCTCAAGCAGTTAACGGCTTAACAGCGACGACGGACTATTGCCGACCCAATCATTTGTTACGGGGGTTAATTAGTAGTAGCTAATGACGCTCGCGATTAGAGCAAAAAGAGTGAAACGATAGCTCACGGGGTGCGTTTTTACTGATGCTAGAGCAATATATTGCTTACAAAGAATTGGTTAGGGTGTTGATAGGGGCTGGGTGAAAATAAAAGGGCTAAACGATAGCAGTAATTTGAAGTAGAGCCGCGATTATCGCGGCTCTAAAAATACAATTTAGAAGTTGTACTTAGCTGAGAAAACTGTACCATTTTGGTAAGTTGCATTACCTAGCATTTGGTTAGCATAGCGGTATTGAACACCTACAGTTAGATCAGGTGTTGCATTCCACCAAAATGCTACAGAACCGTTAATACCTGAGCTGTCACCATTGGTTTTATGGTACTCAGGTAGGTGTGTTTCTTCATTAAATGCAGTGTAACCACGAGCTTCGTCAGCACGAGCAAATTCAATGTCATTCCAGTTAGTGATCATGAATTTTTGACCGCCTAGTTGGAAGTTGTACCCTAGCACCCAACCAGCCATGCCGCCGTTAAAGCCGGCACCAAACATGCTGTTGTGAATGTAGTGTGCACCAACATAAGGCTTAACCCATAAACCAAAGTCAGTGTGGTAATCATAACTAACACCAAGAACTAGGTTTTGCTCATAGTAACTAGTAGATACAGGGTAGCTAAATGAAGAGTCAGAGCGGCTGTAGATAGACGCGTAGTAGTTGAAGTGACTTTCGCCAATATTAACTGCTACTGTACCTTTAAGCGCAACACGGAAAGCTTCTGCTTTATCGTCGTCACTTTCGTACATCCATTCGCCTTTGCCTGGGTTTTCAATATCCATGAACCCGTATAGATCACCCCAGTCATAACCCGCACCAGCTTCTAATTGTAGGTAAGCGTAATCTTCCCAATTTGAGCGGTCAGAAGTACCATCTGACCAATCAAGGTAGTTAACCGATACATTTGTGTAACTGTAGAACTGCTGTGCAGCAGCTTGACCAGAGACTGTTGCAGCAAGAGCTGTAAGTGCAAGAGCGATAGTTTTTACTTTATTCATCTTCAATCCGTCTGTTATTGTTTGCTGCCCTTAATTAGACGACAGCGTTTTATTTATCGGGCGGATTTTACTTAAACACAATGAAACTACAACGTTATAAATGCGGTAACGTGAACCACAAGCCATAACAAAACACTGCATACATATAACCTTTGACTCCAATCACACTTCATGTACAGCAACATAAAAGTAGCAAACCATAATTTAGCTTTTCAACTAAAGCATCTATTCACGCGTAACCATGAACAAGTACGGGTAACTTAATGCTTTGTAACTGTACTTTAATTCCGCACTTTGATTGGAACTAATGGCTTATTGTGCATTGTCAGCAGGCTAAAATTTAGTGATGTATAAGTGACAGGCAGGTGCACTTACCTAGGTAATGATTCATTTAGTGCTAAGAAGTGGATAACACAATGACTATCGACTCACCAAAGTGAGCGCTCTATAAGTCAAGCTAAGAGTCATGCCGATAAAGTGTGGTAAGTCAGGTATCTATGTTACTGCAAGTTACGGCACCAGCTGGAAAAGTAATGTGCAGGTAGTTTTTGGATAATACAACAAAGGGCAGGCTATTAAGTGCTAGGAAATGCAGAAGATAGGAGCTGCACGTTTGATTATTTTAGTTGTAATAAGCTTCAGGCTCCTTAAAGCAATAACTGACAATGAGTTATCTGCATAGGAGTGACAGCAATGGTTAAGAGTAAACATCACAACGATAAGCTTGGGGGTGCTACATTGATTTTAATCGAAGCGAGAGACTTATACAGCGCTCAAATAGAGTAGATCTTAATAACTGAAGCAAAAAGTAGGACTTTATACAGGATGGATTTGGAGAGGCGAATAAAAATGTGGCTCTGCTCGTGTTGAGCAGAGCCTAGCTGAGGCGTGAATACCCCTCAGCTAAAAGTGCTTACAATGCGATAAATAAACCAGCAATTGTTGCACTCATTAAGTTAGCAAGTGAGCCTGCGATAACTGCACGCATACCCATCTTAGCTAGGTCATGGCGACGTGTAGGAGCCATAGCACCTAAACCACCAAGTAGAATAGCAATTGACGATAAGTTAGCGAAACCACATAGCGCGAAAGAGATAATCGCTTTCGTTCTTTCAGTCATTGCAAGACCAGTTTCAGCTACAGCCATGCCGCCATCAGCAAGATCTTTCATGTATGGAGCAAAGTTTAGGTAAGCAACAAATTCATTGATAACAATCTTTTGACCAATAAATGAACCTGCAACTAGTGCTTCATTCCAAGGTACACCGATAAGGAAAGCAAGAGGCATGAAGATATAACCTAGAATAACTTCTAGCGATAACCCTTCCATACCAAACCAGCCACCAACGCCACCGATGATGCCATTGATCATAGCAATCAAACCAACGAAAGCGATTAGCATTGCACCAACGTTAAGTGCTAAATGCATACCAGATGAAGCACCCGCAGCAGCAGCGTCAATAACGTTAGCTGGCTTATCAGGATCTTCTGGTAAGTCGCTCATGTCATTTTTAGCTTCTTCTGTTTCAGGTTGCATCAGTTTAGCCATTAATAGGCCACCTGGTGCTGCCATGAATGAAGCGGCAACTAGATATTCAATTGGTACACCCATTTGCGCGTAACCAGCAAGTACAGAACCTGCGATAGATGCAAGGCCACCAACCATTACAGCAAAAAGCTCTGACTTAGTCATTGTCGCGATAAACGGACGTACAACTAGTGGAGCTTCAGTTTGACCAACAAAAATGTTAGCAGTCGCTGACATAGACTCAGTACGACTTGTGCCCAATGCTTTTTGTAGTGCACCACCGATAATACGGATAACCCACTGCATGATGCCCAAGTAGTAAAGAACCGCAATCAAAGACGAGAAAAATACGATTACTGGTAAAACACTAACAGCAAAAATAAAGCCGACTTTGAATTTAGCTAAATCACCAAATACAAACTCAATACCGGCAGCAGAGTAACCAATTACATTGGCAACTCCCATAGAAAATCCACCAAGAACTTCTTGTCCAATTGGAACGTACAAAACAAAACCACCAAAAGCGATTTGAATTGCTAACGCACCTAAAACTGTACGGAAGTTAATTGCTTTTCTATCTGACGAAAGCGCGAACGCGATAGCAAGTAAGGTAACCACCCCTACAAAGCTCATTAAAATATCCATTAACCATCACCTATTGTTAATACTTTTTAATTATGTTGTTAAACAACCCCTATTTCATGCATTATTATACCCGACAAGCAGCCTAAAATCGTTGTATTGTTCAAGTTTTTGGGCTTTAATTTCAATACCTTGTTTGAAACTTTCGATGCGCCCCGCACCTGTTTCAACAAATAATTTTACAGGTCAAAGAGTTGCGAAACATTCATTCGCAACCGTTCCCCCATAAGAACATTCGATATATTTTGTAGCTTTGCCATTTTATCTACTAGCAAAGGTAAAATTAATGGTGTATTTCTCCCATCGTTGATACTTTTTGGGCACATTGCTGGTGAATCAGTCTCTAGCACAAAAGCTGTCGACGGTAACAGGCTAATAGTTTGCTGCAATTTGCTCGCATTATCATTTAAAACAAGCCCACCGACCCCTAATTTGTAACCTAAATTAACATACTGCATCGCTAACTCTGGAGAGCCGCTGAACCCATGTATAACACCAGCTTTGGGGTTGTTAGCCTCTTTTAAACACTTCAGCATTTCTTGGTGACTTTTCACGCAATGAATAATAAGCGGTAAATCAAATTCCTTAGCAAGTTCCATATGAACTTGAAATACCGACAACTGTGTATAAAAATTACTCTTATGTAACTTATCTAGACCACATTCACCAATAGCGACCAACCTAGGGCTCTGCTGTAATGTCGTTAATCGCTGCCTTAAATTGCTTAGCCAGCTGTCGGTCGTTAAATCACAATACCAAGGGTGGATCCCTAAAGAAAAAAGACATTCGAACTTATTGGCAATCTGTATTTGATTATCCCACCGATCTTCTGATACACCAGGGACCAATACTTGAGTAATCCCAGCTAAACTCATTTTTTCAAACAATAGCTCTCTGTCATGGTCAAACTCAGGAAAATCTAAATGCGCATGGCTATCGATTAGATGCAACGATGCATGCTTAGTGTTACACATAGCATTTTGCTCAGTTATAGCCATCAAACCTGTTTCCTCGAGTATGTTACTGACTACCATTTAATTATGAGCGCTGCACATATTTAAAACAGCCTAACAGTTCATGGTTTCTAAAATTAGTGAGCAGCCCTACAGCGCGAACTCAATTTGCTCAGTATATTTGAAATCGAGTTCTTCATTTGGCTAGCCGCTATAACCTCACCTTGCACCTCCGTGCGCCCAGCCAATTGGCGCGCAGTAAACGACTTAATTTGAACTCAGCTCAACTATTATAGTAAAAACAACAATAAACATAGCTGTTACGAAAATTTAAGGCAAAAAAAAACCAAGCCATGGCTTGGTTTTTCAGTCTACACAACGGTTTAGATTAGTTCTCTCTGGTCTTAGCGAACTCAATATCGGGGTAACGTTCCATAGACAGGTTAAGGTTAACCATCGTTGGTGCGATATAAGTTAGGTTGTCACCACCATCCAACGCTAAGTTCATGCTGCATTTACGTCTAAACTCATCTAGCTTTTTATGATCATCACAGTAAACCCAACGAGCGGTTGCCACACTGATGGCTTCGTAAATTGCTTCAACTTTATACTCAGTCTTTAAACGGCCTACAACCACTTCAAACTGAAGAACACCGACCGCGCCAACAATTAAATCGTTGCTATCGATAGGTCTAAAGACCTGAACAGCACCCTCTTCTGAAAGCTGTACCAAACCTTTAAGTAGCTGTTTCTGCTTAAGCGGATCTTTCAAGCGGATTCGACGGAACATTTCTGGCGCAAAGTTTGGTACACCAGTAAAGCGCAACTTTTCACCTTGAGTAAAGGTGTCACCGATACGAATAGTGCCGTGGTTATGCAGACCAATAATATCGCCTGGGTATGCTGCCTCTGCTCGGTTACGATCACCCGCCATAAAGGTTAGTGCATCGCTTACGTTAACATCTTTACCTAAACGCACGTGGTGCATCTTCATACCTTGCTCATATCGGCCAGAACAGATCCGCATGAAGGCGACTCGGTCGCGATGTTTAGGGTCCATATTAGCTTGGATCTTAAACACAAAACCACTGAACTTAGGTTCTGTAGGCTCAATATCACGCGCTTCGGTTTCACGAGCTTGAGGAATAGGAGCCCACTCAACGATGCCATCTAGAATATGATCAACACCGAAGTTACC